>NC_014632.1:682154-1023232 GCF_000165505.1 Ilyobacter polytropus DSM 2926
ACAGGAAGCGGTAAACAATAGTGTAGTTGATAATGCAGTTACTCTAGACGTTGCCGACGAAAGAGCCATGAAAGAGATCGGTGCAGGAAATTTTGATGTAGCCTTTGTCTGTATAGGTTCAAAGCTTCAGTCTAGTATAATAATAACCCTAATTCTTCAGGAGATGGGAGTAAAAAATATAATAGCCAAGGCGGTAAGTAAAAGTCACGGTAAGGTATTGGGTAAAATAGGAGCAACAAAAGTAATATATCCAGAAGAGTACATGGGGAAAAGAGTGGCATTACTTGCTATGGAGCCAAACATGATAGAACACTTGAGATTTTCTCAGGATTTTCTTCTTGTGGAGATAAAGGCACCGAGCATATTTTGGGATAAAACCCTTATGGAACTTGGAATAAGAAATAAATATAATGTTAATATTGTAGGTATCAAGAAAGGGAACGGGACATTAGATCCAACTCCTCGGGCAGACAGTGTCATCGAAAAAGATGATATACTTTTGGTAATAACCGATGCAAAAACTGCCAAACAGCTTGAAGACCTAAAATAATTCAGGAGGAAATAATGCATAACTTTGATGTAATAGTAGTGGGAGCTGGCCATGCAGGATGTGATGCAGCTCTAGCAGCAGCGAGAATGGGGATGAAAACTGCGATATTTACCATAACCTTAGATAATATAGGGGTGATGTCGTGCAATCCTTCCATAGGAGGACCTGCAAAATCTCATCTCGTGAAAGAGATAGACGCCCTAGGGGGCGAAATGGGGAGAAACATAGATAAGACCTTTATACAGATGAGGATACTTAATACCAAGAAAGGTCCGGCTGTACGGTCTTTGAGAGCCCAGGCAGATAAGCAGCTCTATCATATGGAGATGAAAAAAACAATAGAAAATACAGACAATCTGGAATCTATACAGGGGATGGTAACAGAGGTTCTGGTGGAAGATGGTAAAATAGTAGGTGTAAAAACTAAGGTCGGTGTAGAGTACAGGGCAAAGGCGGTAATTATAGCTTCTGGGACTTTTATGAGAGGACTTATACATGTGGGAGACAAGCAGTTTAGAGGTGGAAGAATGGGAGAACTCCCTTCAGATGAACTTCCAATTTCCTTGGAAAAAATAGGACTTAAACTGGGAAGATTCAAGACTGGTACACCTCCTAGAATTGATGCAAGAACCATAGATTATTCCAAAATAGAGGAACAGCCTGGAGATAAGGAGCTGCTTAAGTTTTCAGACAGAACACCGTACTCTGAAATAGAGGGAAGAAAGCAGATACCTTGTCATATAGTTTTCACCAATGAAAAGGTACATGAAACTATCTTAAAAAGCAAGTCTAGATCTCCCCTCTTTAACGGGACTATACAGGGAACAGGTCCTAGATACTGTCCCTCTATAGAGGATAAGGTATTTAGATACCAGGACAAAACCAGACATCACCTATTCCTTGAAAAAGAGGGTTATGGAACAAATGAGGTATATATAAGCGGCTTTTCTAGCTCACTTCCTTCAGATGTACAGTATGAGATGCTTAGAAAAATAGAGGGTCTTGAGAATGCCAAGATAATGAGATATGCCTATGCAATAGAGTATGATTATATCCTTCCAGAGGAACTAAAGTTTTCATTGGAGACAAAAAAAATAGACGGACTTTATCTGGCAGGTCAGATAAACGGGACATCCGGTTATGAAGAAGCTGCTTCTCAAGGGCTCATTGCCGGGATAAATGCTTCTAGAAAAATACAGGGAAAAGACCCTGTGGTTTTAGACAGGGCAGATTCCTATATAGGAACCCTAATAGACGACCTCGTAACAAAGGGAACAAATGAGCCCTATAGAATGTTTACTGCAAGAAGTGAATACAGGCTCATGTTAAGAGAGGACAATGCAGACTTAAGACTTTCTAAGATAGGTTATGAAATAGGACTTCTTCAAAAAGAAGATTATGAGAGAGTGTTGAAAAAAGAAAATGAAACAGCAGAGATAATAGAAAAACTCGAACTTCAATATGTGGGATCATCCAATGAAAGAGTGAATGAAGTTTTGGAAAAAGCCAAAGAACCTGCTCTTAAATCTGGTACTACCTTAAAAGAACTTTTGAGAAGACCTAGGGTAACATTTCAAGATATAAAATATGTTGCGGAACTTGTAGAAAATTTTGACTTGGATGGATATTCAAAGGATGCAGAATATCAGGCAGAGGTACAGGTGAAATATGCAGGTTATATAGAGAGATCATTAAAGATGATAGAAAAGCACAAGGCTATAGAGGGGAAAAAAATACCAGATGATTTTGATTATGAAACTGTCTCTGGTCTTCCTAGAGAGGCGAAAGAAAAACTAAAGGGAGTAAAACCGATGAATATTGGTCAGGCTTCTAGGATATCTGGTGTCTCTCCTGCTGATATACAGGTACTTTTGATAAACTTGAAAATGAGAGGTAAATAAGATGAGGGAATATCTTTTAAAGGGGCTAGAGTCTCTGGGCCTAGAATTTGACAAAGTTATAATAGATAATTTAATAGCATACGCCAAACTACTTTTAGAAACAAATAAACACACAAATCTAACAGCTATCAGGGATGAGGACTCTCTTATAGAGAAGCATTTTATAGATTCAATGCTTCTTCAGAAATCAATATCTGAAAATACAGAAACAGCCATAGATATAGGGACTGGAGCTGGTTTTCCAGGAATGGTGTTGGCCATATGCAATCCTAAGATTAAGTTTACCCTTATGGATTCAGTAGGTAAAAAAACAGATTTTCTGGAAATGGTTAAAAATGAACTCGGTCTTGAAAACGTGGAAGTAATAAATGACAGGGCAGAAGAGTTTATAAAAAATGAAAAAAGAGGGACCTATGACCTCGGTTTATGTAGGGGAGTATCAAAATTAAATGTCATTTTAGAATATATGATACCTTTTTTAAAGGTAGACGGAGTATTTTTGGCTCAGAAGATGGAAGGAACAGGGGAAGAGAATGAATCTGAAAACGCCCTGAATGTCCTTGATTCTGAGATAGAAGAGATATATAAGCTAGAGCTTCCATTCAGCAGTGATCCTAGAACTATTATAAAAATAAGAAAAAATAAAGCTACTAACAGCAAGTATCCGAGAAGAACAGGAATACCTTTAAAAAGACCCCTTTAAAATATAACGGAGGATCCTATGAAAGACTTATTGAGAAAATATCATAAAGTTTTCGCTGCATTTGTTGTAGTGATTTTAATAATGATATCCTATAGTCTCTATACAACTGTGAGGTACAGCCTTCCTCAGACAGTGAGAACGATCCTCATTAAGGCAGTGGGTCCTGACATAGAGATGCAATCTATTAAATTTAGGGAATTTGGCCGTATAGAGGCTAGTGGGGTGACTCTAAAAGACGGAGAAGAACTTATTTTATCAGCTCCTAAAGTAGAAGTTAGATATAGCTTCAGAAGAATAATAAAAGGCCGTATAGACAGTATAGATATAAAAAATCCTAAAGTTTGGATAAGCCGTGATAAAAATAATAATATAAATATAGTAAAAGCTTTTTCAAAAAAATCCCAAAGCGGTAAATCTTCAACATCTAAAGCAGGAACTGGAGTTCCCATAGATATGATTACTGCAACAGGAGGGGAGCTCATATACCGAGATATAGCTTATGAAAGGCCCATAGAGAAGACGGTATACAATGTCAAAGGCTATGTATCTTTTCACAAGGATAAAGGTATAAATTTAGATTTTGACGGGGATATTGGAGAAGAAAAGTATAGGTTTTTATTTGACAATAATGACACAAGGTATGCCTTGGGAATAAAGTTGAATAATATAAATATAAATAATAACCTGATGCAGTATGCTTATAATTCAGAAAAAATATCTTATCTTTCAGGAACTGTAAATCTTGATCTGACTTTGAAGCCGGGATCTTTTACAGGAAGTGGTGACTTCAGAAATGCCAGTGTAACTTATGAGGGTTTGAGTGGAACTCCTGAAAATATAAGCGGAAATGTATCCTTTAACGGAGACAAAATTTATATAAACTCAGATTATGATTTTGATGGAAAGAAAGGTCAGTTTCTTTTGAGCCTTGTGAGGAAAGAGAGACTTGATCTTGATTTTTATTTTAAAGATGTAGATTATGCATTTTTAGAAAAATACGATCTTTTGAAAAGACAGAAGTTTCCATTAAAGGGCACTGAATTTGATCTTGTTCATGTAAATTTGAATTTTAATAAAGATTACAAGCTGGCAGTTAATGTGGATTTTAAGTCTCCGGAGTATTTTTATAAAAATTTAAAAGCTAAAGATATCCAAGGAATATTCCGATATGAAAATGAAAAGTTTTATTTTGATGATGTGAATTTTATGGGATACTTTGAAAACTCCGCCTTCCCAATAAACGGGATGGTAGACTTAGAATGTGTCTTAGACAAAGAAGGCGGAAGACTCCAGTATGAAATATCAGATATAGATAGTAAGAGCAATCTAAAAAAATCTTCTGGAAATGCATATTTCGACTTTAATGATAAAAAAATTAATTTTAATATGGACTCTAATCTTATATCTTTTGAGGGAGATGTGGATATTGAGAAAAAGCTATTATCCATAAGGCAGGATTCAGAAGAAACCTTAGAAGTAACTTTAGAAGACAGAGACTATTCAAATAAAAGTACCCTTGAGATAATATACGACTATAAAGAAAAAACGTTTCTACTTGGAAAGGGTAATATAAATATAAAAACAGGTGAACATGAAGTTACAGCAGATATTTTTGCAATAAAGGATAACTTTAAAGTTAGTTCTTTAGTCTATACAAAAGGTAACACTGAAATAACAGGGGACGGACAGATCAATGTGAAAACGATGAAATACTCTCTGAACTTTGCTAGTGTAAATATGGACATAAGTTCTTTTATTAAGATTCCAGACCTAAAACTTATTGGAGATTATAGGGGGAGTATAGAGGGTCAAAACCTTGAATTTCAAGGCGATATAAAGGTAAAAAAAATAAATGGAAAATATTTTGCAGAATTTAATAACCTTGAGGGAGATATATACGTCAAATATGACGGAAAGCTTAAAGGGTACTTTAAAGGGTATCTAGACAAGCTCTCCTACCTTGACACCTCCTTCTATGATTTTCAGTTTGATGGTAGCCTAGAAAATGATATTCTTACCATAAAGGAGTTTGGGAACAACATTTTGACAATTCAAGGTGGCTATAATATAATTGAATCAAATGTTGATTTTCAATATAAGATTTCAGAACTTTCTAACAAAAAACTAAATTTTCTTCATGTGGATTTTAATGCAGACAAAATTTACGGAAATGTGAAAGGGCCTCTAAGTAATGTATCTGCCGAAGCTTTTTTAGATGGAGTTACTGTAAAAATGCAAAGAGGTGAAAATCTAAAGCTTTCTGGTAAGGTAGAATTTAAGAATAAAACTGTAAAATTTCAAAACCTGAAAGTTAACGAAAATATATTAAACGGGACTTACAAAACTGACGAAAAAATTTACAGTTTAAAATTGAATCTCTTTGAGGAAAATCTTCCTGCTTATTATGGTGATATAAATCTGAAATATCGTGTTATGGGAGAAGTATATATCTGGGGTTACGAAGATAATATTCGTAGTTATGGAAAAGTTTCTGCAGACAGAGTTTACCTCCGTGGAAAAAGAGTTCCCAATGCTTATCTTGAGGGTAGTTTTTTAGGTAAAACAGGAAAAGAACTGGGAAAAAACGGACGCGTTGATTTAAGCAGAGTAGTACTTTTAAACGATACAGGGGAAGATATTTTAGAAGCCAAAGCTTATTTTGACCTCAATAAAAGGTATATTGATGTGGTGAGTAGTGAAAAAAATCTAGATTTGTCTAAAACTTCCTATCTTTTCCCCTATACAAAAGAAGAGGGTATAATGAACTTGGATTTTAGAATCTATGGGCCCTTAGATAATCTATTGTACAAAATTGACTTATCTGGAGATTCTATTAATATTTCTGATATAAAACTTGATAACATCGTTTTAAATTTAACAGGGGATCTTGAAAAGTTTTCTTTAAGCAAATTTAGTCTAGATTATCTAGGAAATAACCTCAGTACCAAAGGTAATTTGAAATTTAAACCCTTTACTTATAATTTCAATATTCTTTCTTCTGAAATAGACCTGAAACTCTTAAATCTTTTTTTTGTTTCTTCAGGCATTGAAAAGATAGAAGGAAAATCTAAAATAGATATCCACCTGAACAATGAAAAGAACAAGGGACGTTTTTATGTAGAAAACCTAAGAGCTGATATACCTAAATATGGTATACTTATTCAAGATGTAAATTCAGATATAAGGTTAGACAATGACCGTGTATTTATAGAAAAGTTTAAAGGAGATGTCAACAATGGAGAGGTTTCTCTTGACGGTTATTTAAAAATACCGAATTTTGATGAAATTAAAGTTGACTTTGACCCTATGACTTCATTAGATTACTCTCTTTCTCTTAATATGAATAAAGTAAGATATGATTATCAAAATGTAGTGAAGTTAATTCTAAGCAGTGACGCTCTTTTTAAGGGAAATAAAATAACTGGAAACTTTGTTATAGAAAGAGGAGAGTTAACTGGAATACCGGAAATTTCAAATGAAAATATTGACGACCTAAAATCAAAGGTGTCTGTAGGTCAAAACCAGCTGGTATATACTAGTCAAGAGCTCGGTTCTGATTTTTCAATAACAGGAACAGGAGAAAAAAATCTTGAAATAGATATAGATGCTACAATTAACGAAGGAATATTCATAAAGCTTGACAAGGTGGCCACCCTCGTTGAAAATCTAGAGGCAGTTATAAAAGGTGGAGGTAAATTTACTCTGAAAGATAAAAAATCTCAATTTTTAGGACAGATAGAATCCCAAGGAGGAGAGATAACAATAAATAATAATCTTTTTGAGATAGACAGAGCCATAGCCATTTTTGATAAGACAGATGAATATATCCCAAATGTCAATCCAACCCTGCTTGTAAGTGCCAGGTCCACAATATCCAATGAAGAAGTTTATATAGGAGCAAGTGGAGAATACAAAAATATAGATTTGACTCTAAGTTCTAGCTCTGGACTTCCTCAGGAAGATGTAGCAGCACTTTTGGCCTTTCATAAAACATCTGATTCTACAGGAACTTCAAATGTAATGGTTAAAAATATACTGGATACCCAGATTTCAAAACAGTTGTTTAGTCCTGTATCAAATGAAATTCAAAAGGTGCTTAGAATATCAAAATTTAAGATATCTTCTGACATAGTGGCCTACGATGAGAGCGAGGAAAATTATCAGGAAAGTTCTTCTTTGGGATTCGGGGCATCTATAGAAGCTGAAAATCCCATATACAAAGATAAAGTCTTTTGGAATGCCAGCGTAAGGATAGCAGATACCAAATACGGAGATTCTCTAGATAAGTATGACCTGAGTTTAGAACACAAATTTGCAAAAAGTTTTTCATGGGGTTTAGGAGTTGGAAAGCTTCCTCAGGGAAGTTTAAATATAGATGAGGATGAACAGTCAGACTTAAATTATCATATAGACTTCAACTTTAGAAAGACATATGATAGTCTACTAGACATCTTCAGAAAAAAATAGTGGAGGGTATGATGAGAAAACAATTATTAGTACTACTTACGTTTCTTTTTTCTCTTTTAGCTTTTGGTGACGATGCAAATTACCAAGTTAAAGAGATAGAGGTCACAAACAACAGAGAGGTACCTGTGGAAGTTGTCCAGTCTGTTATGGAATCCAGGGTGGGAGAGAATTATTCCACAACAAAAATGGTAGAAGACTATAAAAGGATCAAAAATCTCAGTTACATAGAAGATGTGGTCATCTACCCGAAAATCTATGATGCTGGAATAAAGCTCAGCATAGAAATTAAAGAAAAAGAGGATTCAAAAAAGATTTTGGAAGATAGCGGAATTATACCTTTGTCTGAAAGAGAAAACATTGACAAATCTCTGGTTGTAAATTCAATAGAGATATACGGTAACCGTTATATATCAAGAGAAGATATACTAAATATGATACCTGTGAAAACAGGAGGATATTTTTCCAAAAAGAAGGTCCTTGATGGACAGAAAAATATAATTAACTCGGGATATTTCAGAGAGGTGACCCCAGAAGTATACAAATACGGAGAAGGGGTATTAGTAAGATACAACCTCACAGAAAACCCAGTTATAACAGGAATAAATATCTATGGGAATACAGTATATTCTACTGAGGAACTTATGAAGGGGATAAAAACTGAACCTGGGAAGATATACAATCTGAACACCCTGAGAGAGGATAAGGATGGAATTATTGCTAAATATCATGAAGGTGGGTATGCTCTTACGGAACTTGCAAATATAGGTCTGAATGACAGCTATGAACTAGAGATATACCTAAGTGAAGGTGTGATAAGAGATATTCAGTTTAGGAAAATGGTGACAAAACAAAAAGGTGCCAGAAGAAAAGCTACAGATAATGTTTTAAAAACTAAAGACTATGTTATAGAAAGAAATTTAGAGTTTAAAGTGGGAGAGGTGTTTGATTATAACAAGTACCAAGAATCCATTAAAAACCTTATGAAATCAGGAAATTTTAAAAACATAAAACCTGAGTATAAGACTATTCCAGGTGATCCAGATGGAAGAATAGTCGTTATGTTATTTGATGAAGAAAGAACTGCCTCTCTTCAAGGATCACTTTCTTATGGATCTGAAGTTGGGTTCTTGGGTAGTTTATCAGTAAAAGATACTAACTACAAAGGTAGAGGCCAGGATTTTGGTGTGACTTATGAAAAATCTGATTCAGACTATAGTAAATTTTCGCTTGATTTTCAAGATCCTTGGATAAAGGATACAGAAAGAATCTCATGGGGATGGAGTCTTTATAAATCACAATATGAAGATGACGACAGTGAACTGTTTTATGATGTAAATACCTATGGATTCAAGGTAAATGCAGGTAAAGGAATCACCAAAAATGTCAGATTGAGTTTAGGTACAAAGGTTGAGTATGTAACTGAAGATGATGAAGACGGCGACAGAACAGATGATTACGGACTGACAAGTATATTTCCTGCTATAACCTATGATACTAGAAATCATTTCTGGAATCCAACTGAAGGAGAATACGCTAAACTTCAAGTTGAAGGTGGATATGCAGGGGGTTATGATGCAGGTGCTTTTGGAAACACAACTTTGGAACTGAGAAAGTACCATAGAGGTTTCTGGAAGACAAATACCTTTGCCTACAGGGCTATAGGTGGTATTATGACAGATTCTACTAAAGAATCACAAAGATTCAGAGTAGGTGGAGGAAGCTCCCTCAGAGGTTATGACGGAGGATATTATAAAGGAACAGAAAAACTAACCTTTACAGTAGAAAACAGAAGCCAGATAAACGACGTATTAGGTTTTGTGGTCTTCGTAGATGCAGGAAGAGCTTGGAATCAAGACGGAAGAGATACTTCTTATGAACATGATGGAGATTTTCCAGATGACATAGGAGTAGGTGCCGGAGTGGGAATGAGACTTAATACACCTCTAGGACCACTTAGATTTGATTTTGGATGGCCAGTTGGAGATACAGATGAGTCTGGAATGCAATTCTACTTTAACATGGGACATACATTTTAAAAATTTATAATACAGGGGGAAAAACATGAAAAAATTAACGATTCTAGCTCTGGCGGTGACAATGTCAATGTCGGCATTTGCTATGAAAGTGGGATATGTAAGTTCTCAAGAGGTATTTTCAAAGTATTCAGGAACAAAGGTTGTAAAAGAGCAGCTTGTTAAAGAAAAAGGTAGATTAGAAAATCAGATTAAAAAGCAAGAAGTGGATCTTCAAAAGCTGCAGGTAGAACTTCAGGCAAAAGGTAAATCAGTTACAAAACAGGAAAAAGCTAAATTCCAGAAACAAGCAGAAGAATTTCAAAAATATGTAAATCAAGCACAGATGAATTTAAATAGGCAGGAAAAAGCTAAATTTAGTGAAATAACTAAAAATATAGAGGCTTCTATCCAGTCAGTTGCTAAAAAAGAAAAATTCGATTATATCTTTGAAGATGGAGCAATCAAATTTGGTGGGGAAGACATAACTCAAAAGGTATTAAACCAGATGGAAAAAGGACAAAAGATAAAGTTGAAATAAATTAAATAATATACTGGGAGGCTGTTTTATGAAGTATAAATTACAAGATGTAGCTGCCCTCCTAGGCGGGGAAATAAAGGGAGATAAAAGTCTTGAAATATCAGGACTTTCTCCCTTTTTTCAAGCCAGGGAGACAGAGCTTACTTTTGCTGCAGATGAAAAATTTTTAAGGAAAATATCAGAAACAAAGGCTGGGGCTGTAATAGTACCCCCTATACCCGGGCTGCCTGGGGATAAAACTTACATAGTTGTAAATGGAAATCCAAGGGAACTTATGCCGAAACTTCTATCCTTTTTCAAAAGAAAAACAAAACCTATGGTAAAAATGATTGAGGATACAGCCAAAATAGGAAAAAATGTATCTATTGCTCCAAATGTATATCTAGGACATGATGTAGAGATAGGAGATAATGTGGCAATATCTCCAAATACAACCATATGCCAAGGTGTAAAAATAGGAGAGGGTTCGGTAATCTACTCAAATGTAACAATAAGAGAGTTCAGTGAACTGGGAAAAAAATGCATAATTCAGCCAGGAGCCGTCATAGGTTCTGATGGATTTGGATATGTAAAGGTCGCCGGAAAAAACCAAAAGATAGAGCAGATAGGAAGAGTATTAATAGGCGATGAAGTCGAAATAGGATCAAATACCACTATAGACAGAGGTGCTATAGGAGATACCATAATAAAAAACTATACCAAAATAGACAACCTGGTTCAGATAGCACATAACGATATTATAGGTGAAAATTGTATAATAATATCCCAGGTAGGTATAGCAGGAAGTACCGAGGTAGGAGACAACACAACTCTAGCTGGTCAAGTAGGAGTTTCAGGACATTTAAAGATAGGAAGTAACGTTATAGTTGGTTCTAAGTCTGCAATACATGGAAATGTAAAGGACAATCAGATACTGTCAGGTTTTCCTCTTGTAGATCATAGAGACGATTTGAAGATAAAAGTATCATTAAAAAAACTTCCTGAAATGATCAAAAAAGTAAAAGAGTTGGAAAAAATATTGCTTAAAAAATAAAAAAGCAGCTTTGCTGCTTTTTATTTTGAACGAGAGAATATAAAAATAAAAGGAAATGCCTATTATATTTTTAATAAAGATTGAAAATATAAAAATCATAGATATAATAAATTAATAGTGCATTTAAAAAATATTTTTGATAAGATATATGTATAGAGCGAATATAAAATTTTATAAAAATATTTATGTTACAAGATAGGGGGTAAGATTTATGGAAGCAATTTTTAACCGTAGAAGTGTAAGAAAATATTCAGGACAAAAAGTAGAAGAGAGTAAAATAGAAAAAATTCTCAGAGCCGCTATGCAGGCTCCTAGTGCTGGGAATCAGCAAGCCTGGGAATTTGTAGTGGTAAGGGACAAGGAGATGCTTAAAAAGTTATCAGAGGTAAGTCCTTACTCAAAAATGGCTGCAAATGCAGATGTTGTAATCGCAGTAATGGCCAACGAAGAGTATATGAGGTATCCTTCATACTGGCAGCAAGACTTGGGGGCAGCAACTGAGAACATTCTGCTTCAGGCAGTGACTGAGGGACTTGGAAGTGTTTGGATAGCAGTAGCACCTAGAGAAGACAGAATTTCTACTATGAGGGAAATATTTTCACTTCCTGAAACAGTGATACCTTTTTGCATGGTTGCCTTAGGATATCCTGATCAAGAGGTAAAATTATCTGACAAATGGGATGGAAATAAGGTACATTATGAGGAATACAAGCCTGTATAAATATAATAAGCAAATAAAAGAGGAGGCCTAGCCTCCTCTTTTATTTGTGAAATTTTGACAAGTAACTACATAATTATGTATAATTAGTGTTCGTAGAATGGAGGGGTATTATTGAAGTGTCATTTATGTAACGGTGAAACAGAAGAATTTTTAGTAAAAAATAAGAAATTTGAACAGTTATATTATAGATGTAAAAATTGTAGTTTTATCTTTTTAGAAGAGAAAGCCTTGTTGAAAGGTTCGGAAGAACTTGAAAGATATGAGATGCACAATAACTCAATTGACGATCCTGTATACAGAGAATATTTTGAAAAATTTATAGAATATTCTTTTGAAGACCTTGATAATGTAGAAAATATATTGGACTATGGATCCGGACCTGAACCTGTACTAGCTTCGGTTTTGAGGGAAAAAGGTTATAAGGTGGATATTTATGACAAGTATTTCTCACCTGAAAAAATTTATAAAGACCGTAAATACGATGTAGTGTGTTCAACAGAAGTTATAGAGCATATATATTACCCGATGGAAGTTCTAAAAGAGCTTGTAGGGTCTGTGAAAAAAAACGGTCACCTTATAATTATGACAAATTTTCATAAAGATTCCTGGACACACTTCAAAAATTGGTGGTATATCCAGGATCCTACTCACACGGTTTTTTACAGTATGAAAACTTTTAAGTTTATAGAAAAAGAATTTAAACTTAAAATTATAAAAAACAATGGAAAAAATATAATAATTTTTAAAAAGGAGGATTGATGAAAGAGTTAAAATGGAGTTTGTTTTTTCTTTATCTGTTTCTACAAGTAGTGACCGTTTCTTCAGGAAACTACATGAGAAATATAAGCGATAAAAAGCCAGATGTGGTGGCAGTAAATACAAGAGAAAAAACAAGTTCAAATTACAAAATTATATACGTAGACAGTCCAGAGGACTTAAAAACAAAGGAAAAATCTAATAAATATGTCTATGCTGTCAGAAAAATAGACTTGAATTCCTATCCTGTGAAGGAAAAAAAAGAATTATTTGTAAACTTAATGATGCCTGCAATAGAAATTTCAAGAAATCAGATATTAGAAAACAAAAGCTTGGTAAAAAAAATAATAAAAAGAGGCAGTATTAAGAATAAGGAGAAAGATAAGCTAGAGAGATTGTTTGACAATTATGGTATAGAGGATAAAGATACAAAACAACTTCTTGAAAAAATGATTGTTCCACCCACTTCACTTATTTTAAGTCAGGCAGCTCTAGAAAGTGGCTGGGGAACCTCTAGATTTTTTAGAGAGGGAAACAATGTTTTTGGGATATGGTCCTATGACAGCAGTGATGAACGTATGAAAGCGGGAGAAACAAGAGAAAATGGTTTTACTGCACATCTTAAAAAATTTAGTAATTTAAAAGAGGCTGTAGACGCGTATATTCTGCTTATTTCTACAGGAAGTGCATATGAAAGTCTCAGAAAAGGTATAAACAGAGGAGAGAATTCTGAAAAACTGGCGAAATATCTGGTGAAATATTCTGAACTCGGATATAGTTACACTGAGAGAATCGAAAAGGTTATAAGGGTCAATGACTTAGAAAAATACGATATTTAGGAGGTATAATGAATAGAATTTATTATAGTGATAACTTTCAGGTGGAAGATATAGAAAGTGTAAAAAATGAGCTTCAAAAACTTTTGGAAAAAGATCTGAAAAGTGTCGAAGACTTAGAAAAATATATAGATAAATATAATGAGTTAAGTGCCATAGTAGAAGAGGTCATGGCCTGGAAATATATCAAAATGACAAGATTTGCGGATCAGGAAGAGTACTCTAAGGATTTTAACGAATTTTACGGGACAATCATATCTGAATTTAACAGACAGTCATTTCATATAAATAAAAAAATATATGATAGTCTTTATATCAGTAAACTGCCTGAAGAGAGGTACAAAAATTATAAACTTATTTTAAAAAATGATATTGATATTTTTGAGGAAAAAAATATTCCTCTTCAGATTGAGGAAAATGAACTTTCAAATCAGTATGGAGAGATAATTTCAAAAATAATCATTGAGTTTCAAGGAGAAAGCTACACCCTTTCCCAAATGAACAGGTTTCTTAAAGATAATGACAGAAAAATCAGGGAAGAGGCGTGGAAAAAGATATATGTCGCAGTTTCGGAGAAAAAATCTGAATTAAACGAGCTATTTAACAAACTTTTAAAGATAAGAGTTGAAATGGCTAAGAATAAGAATTTTGAAAACTACAGAGATTATATGCATAAGGCAAAGGGAAGATTTTCATATACTCCAGAGGATTTATACAAATTTCATGAATCTGTGGAAAAAGTAATAGTTCCGATGCTGAGAGAGATAAATGAAAAAAAGAAAGTGAAAATAAATCTTGATACACTTCGTCCTTGGGATACAGAGGCTAGTGAAGACGGGAAAATATTAAAACCTTTTGAAAATGAAAAAGAACTACTGGAAAAGGGAATATCTGCCTTGATGGATGTAAAAGAAGAGTTTGGTTCAAAGCTTCGATACATGGCTGAAAAAGAGTTCTTAGATCTTGGAAACAGAAAAGGAAAGGCTCCTGGAGGATATAATTATCCCTTGAGTGAAAGTGGAGCCGCATTTATATTTATGAATGCAGTGGGAGTACAAAGGGATGTTGTGACCCTTATGCATGAGGCCGGGCATGCTCTTCACTCTTTTGCTACAAAAGACGAGAGACTGATGTCTTATAAAGAAACTCCTAGTGAGGTAGCAGAGCTGGCATCTATGTCCATGGAATTTATCAGTATGGATAAGTGGCAGAGGTTTTATGAAAAAAAAGAGGACTTTAAAAAAGCACAGAAAGAGCAGATTATAGGGGCACTTCAGACTTTTCCGTGGGTTATGACAGTGGATGCCTTTCAGCACTGGATATATCTTAACCCAGATCATACCCAAAAAGAAAGAGATGCAAAGTTTGAAGAACTAATGGATAGATTTAACACTAAAGTAAACTGGCAGGGCTTAGCAAATGAAAAATCCATGGTCTGGCTAAAGCAGCTTCATATTTTTGAAGTTCCTTTTTATTATATAGAATATGCAATAAGTCAGCTTGGAGCAATAGGAATGTATAAGAATTATAAACAAAATCCAGAAACCACCCTTATTAAGTATGAAGAATTTCTTTCTTTAGGCTACTCTAAATCAATAGAAGAAATATATGAGACTGCCGGAATAAAGTTTGATTTTTCTGAAGGATATATAAGTGAACTAGCGAACTTCTTAAAAGGAGAGTTAGAAAAGTTAGATTAGATAAATGTTTTATAAGGGGGATATAATGTATTTATGGACTGTTTTCTTTTTGTTTTTTATAGATGTTTTCAGCAAAGTAATAGCAGAAAAGAAATTGAAATTTCATCCTAAAAGTATTTTATCCGGAGCGATTCACCTTTATTATGTAAGGAATTTTGGTATTGCATTCAATAAACTAAGTCATAAAAAGTGGCTTATTCTTACATTAAATTTTGTTTTGCTTATTTATATAACTTCTCTCTATACCGCTCCAAATATAAATAAGATGGGCCTCTCCCTTGTGCTGGCAGGCGGACTGGGGAATACCCTAAACAGACTGTTCAGAGGCTATGTGATTGATTTTATATATTTTAATATAAAGGGATCTCCGGTTTTTAACATGGCAGACTTTTATATACTATCTGGGATTATAGTGATTCTCCTAGAGGAAATTTTAATTATTTAATGTAACTTATGAAAGGGAAAAGATGGAAAGACTAAAGTATCTCGGAGCTTATGACTCCAAATTAAAGGAACAGGTTATAACACTTATAGAAAATAAAAATCTCGGAAAGTTAATTTTAAAAAAATATCCCACTCCCCATAATATAACAACAGATAAAATGCTTTATGATTATGTTATAGATATAAAAAATAAGTATCTGAAAAAATCCAATCCCATAAGCAAGGTTTCCTATGATTCAAAGATCAATTTTTCAAATCAGGCACTGGGACTCCATACTTATGTATCCCGAGTCCAGGGAAACAAATTAAAGACGAAAAATGAGATTAAGATTTCCAGTCAGTTTAAAAAAATGCCCTTGGAATTTTTGAAAATGATAGTGGTTCATGAATTGGCCCACCTAAAAGAAAAATCCCATGACAAGTCTTTTTATAAACTTTGTGAATATATAGAGCCAAACTATCACCAGTTAGAATTTGATATGAGATTGTATCTTACCTATATGGACATTTTTAAGAAGTCATTGTATTAAATTTCTTTGAAGTTGTAAGTTATCTGTGCTAAAATAATCAGTGCTGACAATATGTAGAGTTTGGTTTATGAATAGGAGAGTGTATGAAAAAAAGACTTTACTTCGATAAAATCGAAGACATGAAGTATATATCCCATCTGGACATGATGAGATTTCTAGAAAGGCTTTTAAAAAAGGCTAAGATAGAAGTCAAGTATTCAGAAGGATTTCACCCGAGACCTAAGATGTCATTTGGTAATCCAGTATCTTTAGGAGTAGAGGCTTATGATGAGGTAATGGACCTAGAGCTTTTAGTGGAGATGGACAACAAAGTTCTTTTAGAGAAACTAAATGCAGAGTGTCCTCTGGGATTTAGATTTAAAGGTGCAGAGGATGTCCCTAGAAAATCAAGTATTGCAGAGGAATTTCAGATAATGATATATGAGATATCTGGAGATGAAAAAACACTTGAAAAACTCAAAAGACTTCTTGAACAGGATGATATTATAGAGGTCAAGATTAAAAAAGGTAAAAGAAAAGAGAGAAATCTCAAAGAAAGAATACAGTATTATAAAATAGAGGAAAGTAAGCTTCGTCTAGAACTTATAAATACCTCTCCAAATGTATTTTTGGGAATGGCTGAAATAAGTCCCACAGAAGTTGAAATAAAAAAATTAGGATATAGAAAGTAAGAAAGAGGAGGAGAGTTTGGTATGTTAGATTTGAGATACATGCGTGACAACATCGAATTTTTAAAGGGGATGCTGAAAAACAGAAATGCTTCAGTAGATCTTGACGACTTTGAACAGCTAGATGCAGAAAGAAGAGACCTTCTTACTGAGGTTGAAGCATTAAAACATAAAAGAAACAATGTTTCCCAAGAGGTAGGGAAATTAAAAAGAGAGAAAAAAGATGCCTCTCATATAATAGCTGAGATGGGAACGGTTTCTTCGAAAATAAAAGAGCTAGATTCAAAACTTTCAGAAATAGATTCAAAACTTCAGTATTATCAGATGACTATACCAAATGTATATCATGAATCCACTCCTGTAGGAAAAGATGAAGAGGACAACCTTCTTGTGAGAACTTGGGGAGAACCTACTGAATTTGAATATGAGCCAAAAAATCACTGGGAACTTGGTGAAGAGCTAGGGATTCTTGATTTTGAAAGAGGAGCAAAACTAGGTGGAGCTAGATTTACAGTTTATAGAGGGCTTGGTGCCAGATTAGAGAGAGCATTAATAAACTTCATGCTTGATCTTCATACAACTGAACATGGCTATACTGAGCATATAACTCCTTTTCTAGTAAGAAGAGATATTTGTGAAGGTACAGGACAACTTCCGAAATTTGAAGATGACATGTATAAGACAACAGACGAGATGTTCCTTATATCAACGTCTGAAATAACACTTACCAACCTCCACAGAAAAGAGATATTAGAAGAAAGTGACCTTCCAAAATACTATACTGCTCACTCTCCTTGTTTTAGAAGAGAGGCAGGTTCATATGGAAGAGATGTAAAAGGACTTATAAGACAGCACCAGTTTAATAAAGTAGAGATGGTAAAAATAACAACACCTGAAAACTCTTATGATGAATTAGATAAAATGGTTGTAAATGCTGAGACTGTTCTTCAGAAACTAGGACTTCCTTACAGACTTGTACAGCTTTGTAGTGGGGATATAGGATTCTCTGCAGCAAAAACTTATGACCTTGAAGTATGGCTTCCAGGACAAGGGAAATACAGAGAGATCTCGTCTTGTTCAAACTGCGGGGATTTTCAGGCAAGAAGAATGGGATTAAAGTACAGACCAGAAGGAACTAAAAAGAGTGAGTTTGTTAATACACTAAATGGTTCTGGAGTAGCAGTGGGAAGAGCCCTTCTTGCAATAATGGAAAACTACCAGCAGGAAGATGGTTCAATAATTATACCAGAAGCTTTAAGACCTTATATGGGGGGAATAGATGTTATTAAAAAGTAGTTTGTTCTTGCTTTTTATAGGAAATATCTATTTCAGTAAACCTCTTAATATGATAAGCATAGCAGTTGTTCTGCTTTTGATAAATTTATTTTGTAATAAAGATTTTAAAAAATGTCTTAAAAAAATGAAATTTTTGTTTTTTTTCTACTTGGGCACCTGTCTTTTTCAACTTTTTTATCTTCAAGAAGGTGAAGTCCTTTGGAGAATATACAATTTTTATATCACAAAACCTGGTCTTATTTCGGCGGCTGTTAATTTTATGAGGATAAGTAACCTTATTATGATTTCCTGGATGGTAAATTCTAAAGGAATACTAAAGGGGAGGTTAAGAAATTATCAGGTAGTGGTTGAAAATGTTATGGAGCTTGTTCCTGAGGTTTTGACCATGTTTAAAAGGCGTATGAAGTTAAAATGGTTTTTTAGATATATTTTGACTAGAATAAAGAGTAAAATATGACCGTGTTTAAGTTTGATTTTAGGGTATAAATTTGTTAGAATAAATATATAAAAAATTTTAAGTGGAGGGTTATCAATGAAATATAACTACAAAGATCTAGGTCTTGTAAACACAAGAGAGATGTTTAAAGCTGCCAACGAAAAAGGGTATGCAGTACCTGCATTTAACTTTAACAACATGGAACAGGGTATGGCTATAGTTGAGGCATGTGCTGAGATGGGTTCTCCTGTAATCCTACAATGTTCTTCTGGTGCTAGAAAATATATGGGAAAAGAGATAGTTCCTATGCTTGCAAAAGGATTAGTAGAGCATGTAAGAGCTAAGGGTTCTGATATACCAGTGGCATTACATTTAGATCACGGATCTGATTTAGAGTTAATCAAAGACTGTATCGACTATGGATTCTCATCTGTTATGATAGATGGTTCACACTATGATTTTGAAAAAAATATTATAGTATCTAAAGAAGCTGCAGACTATGCTCATAAATTTGACGTAACAGTAGAAGCTGAGCTTGGAGTTTTAGCAGGAGTAGAAGACGATGTAGTAGCAGACGAGCACGTATTCACTCAGCCTGAAGAGGTAGAGGAATTTGTATCTAGAACTGGAGTAGATTCCCTTGCAATAGCAATTGGAACTTCTCACGGAGCACACAAGTTCAAACCTGGAAGCGACCCTAAATTAAAACTTGACATACTTGCTGAAATAGAGAGAAAGATCCCTGGATTCCCTATCGTACTTCATGGTTCTTCAGCAGTACCTGCAAAATATGTAGATATGATAAAAGAGTTCGGTGGAGAGCTTACAGATGCTATAGGTATCCCCGATGATCAGCTTAGAGGAGCTACAAAATCAGCTGTTTCTAAGATCAATGTTGATACAGATGGAAGACTTGCATTTACAGCTGGAATAAGAAAAGTATTTGGTACAAACCCTAAAGAGTTTGACCCAAGAAAATACTTAGGACCTGCAATGAAAGAGATGAAAGAATACTACCAATCTAAAATAGTAGATGTATTCGGATCTGAAGGAGCTTATAAGAAAGCTGCTAAATAAATATAATTAAAAAACCCCGCTTTTTAGGCGGGGTTTTTACTATTAAGACTCTTTTTTAAACCTTTCAAACATAGATGTTAGCTGTTCTAATTCTTCAGTATATTTTTTTATGAGTATATCATTTTCTTCGGCATATGCTTTTTCAAGATCTTTTTCAAGTTGGTTCATTTTTTCTCTACAATCTTCTAATTTTTCTCTACACTTTTCCATATAGCCTACCTCCTGATAAATAATATTACTATTAATTAGTTACAACGACAGATAAAAAAAACCTTTAAAAAAACTAAAAAATAATTTAAAAAATTAAGAAATTACTATTGATATTAAGTGTAAAAAAATCTTGAAAATAACTAAAAGTCGTGATATACTTTTACGAGTGATTAAAGAAATCTATTAATTTATAGTGAACACAGAACCTAATAATTTTTGAAATGAGTTTTAGAAATTTATTTCAAAAAAAAATCTCTTGAGACGATTTTTTTTTTTCGTCTTTTTTTATTGTCAATTATTAATTAGAAATTTAAATAGGAGGTATATTTTTGATGAAGCAAACAAAGTATATTTTTGTAACAGGTGGAGTAGTATCATCACTTGGAAAAGGTATAACTGCAGCATCTTTAGGGAGACTTTTAGAAGAAAGAGGGTACAGCGTAACTATACAAAAATTTGATCCATATATTAACGTAGATCCTGGAACCATGAATCCTTATGAACACGGAGAGGTTTTCGTAACTGATGATGGTGGAGAGACAGACTTAGATCTAGGACACTATGAAAGATTCATCGATAAGAGCCTTACAAAATATAACAGTGTAACTACTGGAAAAATATATCAATCAGTTATAAATAAAGAGAGAAGAGGGGAGTACCTTGGTAAGACGGTACAAGTAATTCCTCATATCACAAACGAAATAAAATCGAGAATAGAGATTGTAGGGAAAGAAAGTAATTCTGACATCGTAATCACTGAGATTGGAGGAACAGTAGGAGACATAGAATCTACTCCATTCTTAGAAGCTATAAGACAGTTCAGATATGACGTTGGGAGAGAAAATGTAATCTACCTTCACTGTGCACTTTTACCTTTCTTAAAAGCTGCAGGAGAGCTTAAAACAAAGCCGGCTCAGCACTCTGTGAAACAGTTAATGACTTTAGGAATAAGACCTGATGTTTTGGTTTGCAGAACAGAGCATCCTACGACTGAAGAGATAAGAAAAAAACTTTCTCTATTTTGTGACATAGATTCTGATGCAGTTATAGAAGCTCCAGATGCTTCTACTATATATGAAGTACCTCTTATAATGGAGGCTAACGGACTAGCTACTGTAGTCTGCAGAAAACTAGGGATAGAAGATAGAGAAGTAGACCTGACCAAGTGGGAAGAGATGGTAGACAGAATAGTAAACCCTAAAGACGATATAAGGGTGGCTGTTGTAGGTAAATACGTAGAGCTGAAAGATGCGTATATATCAGTAAACGAAGCTATAGAACATGCAGCTTACTCTATGGGACTAAAGGCAAAAATAGACTATCTGCAGGCAGATAAAATAAAGACATCTGATCTTGAAGTTTACAGTGGAATACTTGTCCCAGGAGGATTTGGAGACAGAGGTATAGAGGGTAAAATAGAATCAATCAAATTTGCCAGAGAAAATAAGGTTCCTTTTCTTGGAATATGTCTAGGAATGCAAAGTGTTGTAATAGAATATGCAAGAAATGTAGTGGGATGGGAAACGGCTCACTCAAGTGAATTTGATAAAGAAACAAAATATCCTGTAATAGATATTCTTCCAGATCAGAAAACTATTGAAGATATGGGTGGAACTATGAGACTAGGGGTGTATCCTTGTAAACTAGAAGAAGGTACACTAGCAAGAGATCTTTATAATGAAGAGTTAATATATGAGAGACACAGACACAGATATGAATTCAACAATGAATTTAAGGACGATATTCAAAATGCGGGACTTATTATTTCTGGATCTTCTCCAAACGGAAGACTTGCTGAAATTGTTGAGATTTCAAGAGAAGAGCATCCTTTCTTTATCGCAGGACAGTTTCATCCAGAGTTGAAGACAAGACCAAATAGACCTCATCCTTTATTTAAAGGGTTTGTAGAGGCTATTTATAACAGAAAAAAAGGTTTATAAAAAAACCAGGAGAATGAATTTTTTAATTCATATCTCCTGGTTTTTATTTGTATTTTGCAACTAAAATTGTACTAATAATTGTTTTGCTTGCTAAGTTGAGAGATATTATATAAAGCTATATACATTAATGTAAGAAAAAAGCTGAGGATAACCACAAAAATAATAGTCTCAAAATTAAAACTCCATAAAACACCTTTGACTAGGTTATAGGGGTTTGTTACAACGTGCCAGCTGTTTAGACGAATAAATCGTCCCAAATATATTCCATAGCTTGATAATATCTCTGCAGCGATAATAAACCTCCAACCGGCATAGAAGCCAATTTTTGTTTCTATTTTTTTGTGTAGTAAATACAGAGATAGAAATCCTATCAACAGACCTGTAAAAACAAAAAGCGAAATCATCAAAAAATCATACCAAACAATGACCTCTATACCAGTTTGATGATTCAGATGATATCCCCCCCTGCTGATGTGTATAAAATCGGTTATAAAGTAAGAAGCATTGGGATAAAAGATAATCCAGGCAATCCCGAAACAGATCCTGGGCACTTTATGAATTCCTTCGATAATTAAAATAAGGGATATAAACAGTGGAATCCAGGCAAGAAAAAGGTTCCATATTAAAAAAAAATAATAGGTATTAAGAGTAATTAATGCACGTATTGCGACCATTAAACATCCAGAAAATGAGAGAATTAAAAACATTATAAATAAGTTAAAAGTTCTTTTGTTAGGGAGAAAATTGTCTAATAAATCCATTTTATCCGCCCTCCTATTATAAAAATTTCCAATTATTTGACTGCCTTAAACTTTAATAAAGGTATAAATATTTATACTTAAAAAAAATAAAAAATCCTATAGGCAAAATTTTTATAAAATATCAAATGAAATTATTTAAATTTTTGCATAAGTTGTATTTCTAGATTAGAATTATATTGTAGGGGATATAATCTACTTTTTAAATTAATGTATTTAAAAGAATTTTTCGGGGGAATTTTTATGAAAAGAGGTTCTATATATTATTTTTCAGGTACAGGGAATAGTTATTATACTGCTAAACTTTTAGGTGAGAAGCTCGACCTTTCTGTGGAGAGTATAGATATCAAAAATATTCCCAGGGGAAGACAGGAGTATATAGGGATAGTATTTCCTGTGTATGCATTTGGACCTCCTAATATTGTAAAGAAATTCATGGAAAAGTTAGAAGGGTTAAATGGGGAGTATGTTTTTATAGTGGTAACCTACGGAGGACAGTGTGGCCCTACAATAGATATCACAGAAAAACTTTTGAAAAAATCTAGAATTCAACTGAATTATGCTGGGAAAGTTAAGTTTCCTGATAATTATATATTGAGTTTCAAAGTTCCTGAAGAATCTAAACAGATGAGAATTTTAGAAGAAGCCGACAGAAAGATAACACTTATCTCAAAGGAGGTTTTAAAGAAATATGTAAAAATAGAAAAAGAAAAATTTCCATTTAACCTGATTCCTGAGAAAATACATTTTTGGTCGGCAAGCAGGTTTAGAAAAATGGGGAAAGAACTAAAAGCAGATTCAAGATGTAATCAGTGTGGATTATGTGTAAAAAACTGCCCTGTAAATAATATTAGGTTAATAGATAAAAAGATAATTTTCGGAGTAGTATGTGAACTTTGTCTCAGATGTGTCCATACCTGCCCAAAAGAAGCAATAAATTATAAAAATAAAACTCAGGGCAAGAAGCGTTATTTAAACCCTAAAGTTTATATGGATTAACGGGGAGTTTTGAAAAGATTACCCTTAAAAAAATGTGATATTATTTTATTTTTTTAGAATTTTTTTTAAATTTTTTCATTTTATATTTGATTTATTTTTTGATTTACGGTATTATTTGACTAGTATATGAACACAACATTGTTACATTATTAACATAATATAATGAAAGGGAGGATGAAGATGTCTTGTAAAAACCAACTTAAGGAAGAGTGCTTCAAACAGTTAGATGAGTTTATCTTGAATCTTGAGGATAAGCAAGGGGCATTAATCACAGTACTTCACAAGGCTCAGGAGATATTTGGATATCTACCGAAAGAAATTCAATCATTTGTAGCAGAAAGATTGGATTTACCATTAGCCAAAGTTTACGGAGTTGTCAGCTTTTATTCGTTTTTCACAATGACTCCAAAGGGTAAATACCCTATTTCTGTATGTATGGGAACTGCTTGTTATGTAAGGGGAGCAGGAAAAGTACTAGAAGATTTCCAAAAGCAATTGGGAATCGAAGTGGGGGAAACGACTTCAGACGGAATATTTTCAATCGATGCACTAAGATGTGTAGGAGCATGTGGACTAGCACCAGTTGTTCTTGTGGGAGAAGATGTTTTTGGTAAAGATGAAGCTAAAGATGTAAAAACAATACTAGATACTTATAAAGCCAGAGGGTAAGGAGGTTTTCTTATGTCAAAGAAGATAGCATCTTATGAAGAGCTTTTAAAAAAGAACAAAGAGTGTGAAGCTCTTATCGAAGTAAGAAAAAAATGAGAAGAAATAGATCTTGAAAATGTCAAGGTCGCAAAAATAGGAATCGGGCAGCCTACGCCTGAATCCAAAAGACTTGCAGATGAAGTAGCACTAGAGATAATAAAATATCTAAAAGAGTGTAATATAGAAGATGTGGCCGTTATTCAGACGGAATTTTATGGATATTCTGGTGAAAAGCCTACTTTAGAAATAATTATACCAAAAATGGGGAATGTTGTTTTTGGCAACATAACACCTCATGAAGCTGTAGAACTAGTAAAGAAATATGTTTTAGATACGGAGAAAATAAAAGATTTTCTTGTAGATAATGACGGAAACAATAAGTGTAATCATTAATTTAGGGGGTAATTAGATGTCAGATAAAAAGCACGTCCTAATATGTGGAGGTACAGGATGTCTTTCTTCCAAGAGCAGACAAATTGCGGATAATATCAACACTGTCCTTAAAGAAAAAGGGATGGAGGATCAAGTAGAGGTAGTATTGACTGGATGTTTTGGTTTCTGTGAAAAGGGACCAATTGTAAAGATAATGCCTGAAAATACATTCTATGTTGAGGTTAAGCCTGAAGATGCTGGAAGAATAGTAGAAGAGGATTTAATAAAGGGAGATAAAATAGAAACTCTACTTTACAGAGATCCGAAAACTGGAACAAGAATTCACGAAGGTGAAAACATGGAGTTCTATAAGAAGCAGATGAGAATAGCTCTCAGAAACTGTGGTCTTATTAATCCTGAAAATATAGAGGAGTATCTAGGTAACAGAGGTTACATGGCACTAGGAAAATGTCTTAATGAAATGAATCCTCAATCAGTAATTGACGAGATGAAGCTTTCTGGTCTTAGAGGAAGAGGTGGGGGAGGATTCCCTACTGGTCTCAAATGGCAGTTTGCTGCAAATAATAGTGCTGATCAAAAATATGTTGTATGTAATGCTGACGAGGGAGATCCGGGAGCATTTATGGACAGATCGATACTCGAAGGTGACCCTCACTCTGTTATAGAGGCTATGGCTATCTGTGGATACTCTACAGGTGCAAGCAAAGGTCTTGTATACATCAGAGCAGAATATCCTCTAGCAATCAATAGACTTAAAAAAGCTATGGATGATGCTAGAGAATATGGACTACTAGGAAAAAATATTCTTGGATCAGGTTTTGATTTTGATATAGAGATCAAATATGGTGCGGGAGCATTTGTATGTGGAGAAGAAACTGCTCTTATCCATTCTATGGAGGGAGAAAGAGGGGAACCTACATCAAAACCTCCTTTCCCAGCTGAATCAGGATACTGGGGAAAACCTACAAACGTTAACAACGTTGAAACTTTTGCAAATATACCGGAAATCATCTTAAATGGTGGAGAATGGTTTAAATCTATAGGAACTGAAAAGTCTTCAGGAACAAAAGTATTTGCACTTGCTGGGAAAATAAACAACGTAGGACTTGTAGAAGTACCTATGGGAACTACTTTAAGAGAAGTAATTTTTGAAATTGGTGGCGGTATCTCAAACGGTAAGAAGTTTAAGGCTGTTCAGACAGGAGGACCTTCTGGTGGATGTCTGACTGAAAGAGACTTAGATACTCCAATTGATTTTGACTCTCTTTTAGCAAAAGGATCTATGATGGGATCTGGTGGAATGATCGTAATGGATGAAGATAACTGTATGGTTGCAGTATCTAAATTCTACCTTGAATTTACTGTGGAAGAATCTTGTGGAAAGTGTACTCCATGTAGAATAGGTAATACGAGATTATATGAAATCCTAGATAAGATTACAAAAGGTAACGGAACACTTGAAGACCTTGAATTGCTAAAGGAACTTTCTGAGACTATCAAAGACACATCTCTTTGCGGGCTTGGACAGACAGCTCCAAACCCTATACTATCGACACTTGATCAGTTCTGGGATGAATATGTGGCACACGTAGTGGATAAAAGATGTCCAGCTGGTGCTTGTACAGATCTTTTACAATATTCGATCAACGACAAATGTATCGGATGTACGGCATGTGCTAGAGTATGTCCAGTAAATTGTATAGCTGGTAAGGTAAAAGAGAAGCATGTAATCGACCAAAGTGTATGTATAAAATGTGGAGCTTGCTATTCTACATGTAAATTTGGAGCTATTGATAGAGGATAAATCTTAGTTTTGGAAGACAAAATTAAAAGGAGTGAATCGGGCGAATGGAAATGGTAAAGCTTATTATAGATGGAAAAGCAGTAGAAGCGCCTAAAGGTGCAACAATCGTTGCAGCTGCTAAATCGTTGGGAATAACAATTCCTACTCTTTGTCATCTTCAGATGGGAGGAGTAGGTTATAAAAATGACTGTGCTTCATGTAGAGTCTGTGTAGTAGAGGTAGAGGGAAGAAGAAACCTTGCACCGGCATGTGCTACACCTGTATATGACGGTATGGTAGTAACTACAAATTCAATGAAGGTAATGCAAAAAAGAAAAACAGTATTGGAACTTCTTCTTTCTGATCATCCAAAAGACTGTCTTGCTTGTTCTAAGAACGGAGAGTGTGAACTCCAAGACCTTGCAATGCAATTTGGTGTTAGAGAAATAAGATTTGCAGGTAAAGAATCTACATATAGACAAGATGTATCACCTTCTATAATCAGAGATATCGACAAATGTATCATGTGTAGAAGATGTGAAACTATGTGTAATGTAATACAGACTTGTGGAGTTCTTTCAGGGGTAAACAGAGGATTTGAAGCTGTTGTGGCTCCAGCATTTGAACAAGATCTAGAGGATACGGCATGTACTTACTGTGGACAGTGTGTGGCAGTATGTCCAGTAGGGGCACTTCATGAAGCTGACCACACATGGAGACTTGTAAAAGACCTTGCTAACCCTGCTAAAAAAGTGGTAGTTCAAGTGGCTCCTGCAGTCAGAGTAGCTCTTGGAGAAGAGTTTGGCTTTGAACCTGGTACAAATGTTGAAGGTAAGATGATAGCTGCACTTAGAAAGTTAGGATTTGATATGGTATTTGATACTAACTGGTCAGCTGACCTTACGATAATGGAAGAGGCTTCTGAGCTTATTGACAGAGTAACAAAGAAACTTGCTGGAGATGAAGATGTAAAACTTCCTATCCTTACTTCTTGTTGTCCTGCATGGGTTAAGTTCTTTGAGCACAATTACCCTGATATGCTAGATGTACCTTCTACAGCTAAATCTCCTCAACAAATGTTTGGTGCAATAGCTAAAAATGTTTGGGCAAAGGAAGAAGGAATTGATAAGAAGGATCTTATAGTTGTATCTATAATGCCTTGTCTTGCAAAGAAATATGAAGCTTCTAGAGAGGAATTCGCTGATAAAGACGGAAATCCTGATGTAGATTATTCTATCTCGACAAGAGAACTAGCAAAGCTTATAAAACAAGCTAACATCAACTTTAATGGTTTAGATGAGGAAGAAGTAGATAATCCTCTAGGAAGCTACACAGGGGCCGGAGTAATATTCGGTAGAACTGGAGGAGTTATAGAGGCAGCAACTAGAACTGCATACGAATGGATTACAGGAGATACTTTAGAGTCTGTAGACTTTACTGTATTAAGAGGTATGGAATCTGTAAGAGTAGCAGAGGTTTCTATTCCAGGATTAGATGAAAAGTTAGGTTCCAAATTTAGAATCGGAATCGCTCATGGTCTTGGATCAGCTAGAGAACTTCTAGATAAGATTAGATCAGGAGAAGAAACAGTACACGCTATAGAGATTATGGCTTGTAAAGGTGGATGTGTAGGTGGAGGTGGACAGCCTTATCACCATGGGGATTTTGGAGTAATAGTGAAAAGAGCAGCTGGACTGACTTCTATAGATGAAGGTAAAGAGCTAAGAAAATCACATGAAAATCCTTATATCAAGGAACTTTATGAAAAGCACTTAGGTAAACCAATGAGCCACAAGGCACATGATATATTACATACAGAGTATTTCCCAAAACATAAAATGTAAAATTTTTAGACAGCGGATATTATCCGCTGTCTTTTTTTCTTTTTTGGTAATGTAACCAGAAAAGAACTATCAGAAAGGAAATTTCAAATATGTAATATTTAAAATATTTCAAAAAAAATAAGTCATCAAAGAAAAAATAAGATATAATGAAAAGTGTAGATTTTATTTGGGGAGGGCAATGTGAAAGTTTTAATAGTTGAAGATGATCTTGAAATACAACAGCTGGTAAGTTATTTTTTCAGCAAGGAAGGTTATGGAGTAGAAACTGCGTCAGATGGTTTAGAAGGACTCAGATTTTTAAAAAAATCCAAGCCCGACTTAGTGATACTTGATATTATGCTGCCTAGTTTAGATGGGAAAAATTTTACTAAAATAGTAAGGGAACTTCCTGAAGAGTATGGGAATCCAGTTATCATAATGTTGACTGCCAAAACAGAGATAGAAGATGTTCTAGAAGGTCTCGAGATAGGTGCCAATGATTATATGAAAAAACCTTTTGATCCTAGAGAACTAATACTCAGATCTAAAAAATTCCTGAATAATGGGGCTAAGGTATCGAAAAAATATATTTTTAAAGATGTAGTGGTAGATGACGATAGACACCTTGTGACCGAAGAAGGAGTAGAAGTTGAACTTTCTAAAAAAGAATACGATCTATTGCACCTTCTCATAAGAAATAAAGGTCTGGTTCTTTCTAGGGAAAAGATTTTGGATAAGGTATGGAATACAAGCTACTACGCCGGAGATAGATCTGTAGATATATATATATCTAAATTGAGAGAGAAAATAGTTAGTATTTCTAAAAATATAAAAACAGTGAAAGGAGTTGGATACAAATTAGAAGAAAAGAGATAATAACTCTTATCTTGATTTTTTTCCTTGAAATATTCTTTGTAAAGATAAATACGGACAGAGTATCAACTCTCTATCAAGAAGTTGCTAAAAAAACCTTGAGGGAGGATGCTATTCTCATAAAAAATATTGCTAGGAATAATTCAAGAGAAGATTTTCAGGATATATTTGGAAGTGTGGAAAAGAGATTTACATTGATAAATGCCAAAGGAACAGTAGTGTATGATTCTGAGAAATATGAAGAGGAGTCAACCATGGAAAATCATGGGACAAGACCTGAAGTTATAGAGGCTCTTGAAAAAGGGCAGGGGTTTAATGTTCGAAAGAGTGAAACCCTAGGAGAACTTCTTGCATACTATGCAATGCCATACACCGACGAGTACGGAGAAGACTACATAATAAGAGTTGCCAGGGGATATGATTCGGATCATAGCAATATAAGAAATATTCTCACAGGACAGATTATATTTTTTATAATTCTAAATATATTTATTCACCTTAGTTATAAAAATTATCTAAAAAGACACTTATTTAGTAAAGTTGACGAGATAAGAAAATCTTTAGAAACCGGAATTGAGGTAAATGAAATATATTCTAATGATGATATGTGGCTCGTAGAATTTTGGAAAGTTGTCCAGGCCTGGCAAAGTGAGAATATAAAAAACTTGGAAAAAGTTAATTTGGAAAAACAAATACTGAGGCGGGTAATATCGTCTGTTGATATGTCAATTGTTCTTATAAATGTAAATATGGAAGTAATACTAAAAAATGAATCACTAAATTATCTTTATAATTTTTACCAGGGTGGGCACTATTATCAGGGAATGAAATATATAGAGATCATAAATGTGGTAAGAAAAGCCATAGACGAAAAAAAGGATATAAAAGAAGATGTGTATATTACCAAATTGAAAAAATATCTGGTAATAGGAGTGAAATATCTAGAATTTAGAAATCAGTTTATTATAACTATAAAAGATGTAACTAGAAATCGTGAAATGATGGAGGTTCAGAGAAACTTTATAAGCAACATAAGTCATGAACTCAAAACCCCTTTGACCAACATCAAAGGCTATCTCATAGCTTTAGAAGATGCCCCAGAGGCTATGAGAGGTAATTTTTTAAAGATTGTAAAAAATAATGTGGATAAATTGGAAAACATAACCATGGATTTTTTAAATATATCTAAAATAGAGAATTCTAAGGTTCTTAACCTGGCACCTGTTTCCTTTGGGAAAATACAGGAAGAGATAGAAAAAGTGTTATCTCGATATATAAAATCAAAGGAAGCTGAAATAATATATTCGGTAAACCTTTTAGGTGCCGATGATTATATGAGGGTGGATTTTGACAAGCTGACCACCATACTTAAAAACCTCATAGAAAATGCAATTATCTATAACGATAAAAAACCTGTTATAAGAGTTGAGATAAAAGAGATTTATGACAGATATAAAATGGTAATAGAGGACAATGGATTGGGCATACCTGAAGAGGATATAGAAAATATTTTTGAAAGGTTTTACCGTGTGGATAAAGCTAGGACCAGTAATGTAGCCGGGACAGGTTTGGGGCTTAATATTGTTGCAGAACTTGTGGAAATATGTGGCGGAAAGATAGAAGTGAAATCTAAAGAGGGAAAAGGAAGTGTTTTTAGGTTTTCAATGTTGAAGTAAAAGTATCTGCAATTTTAAATTGCAGATACTTTTATTTTTTGGAAAAAGATTTGAACTTAGGTGTTAAAGATGTCGCGATATAAAAAGAACTTTAAAAGTAGACAACACTAGAGTAATAATAGTAAAATATAATTATATTAAATGGTTAAAATGACTATTTGCAAGAACTTTGGAGAAATTCAATACTTTAATTTAAAATAAAACTGTCAGCTTAGGTCAAATTTTAGGAGGATCTTATGACATCAAGACAATACGAGGAATTTTTGAAAATCAGGGAAAAATTTAGAATGAAAGTAGATGAATACAGAGATAATTATCCTGGTTTTGCAAAGGATATTTTAAAAAGATATGACCAGAAAGAAAGTGATATAAGGGCATTTGTCTATAATGAAAAACTTGACTATTTAGGAAAGGATGATAGTATAAAGTATATATGGGTAACAGACAACCCCGGATTCAATGAAAGTAAACAGAACAAGTATGCTGTGGGAATATCCGGGAAAACCGGAAAGAATTTCATGGAAGAAAATGGATTTGTGAATGACTTTGACAGAGAAGTAATTGTTTTGAACAAGAGTTTTGTTCATACAAAAGTAACCTCAGAACTTGGTAAATTTGATTTATACAGAGATATTCTGATGGAGAACCAAAAGTTCATGGGTGAATTAGCCTGTGATTTGCAAAGAGTATTTAAATGTGATATGTGGATACTCGGAACTTCAAATCTGAATAAAATTTTTAAAAGTTTCAAAGATACTATAGAGGCAAATAAAGAATTTGATAATATATATTTTTATTATCATTTTTCTCAGGGTCAGTTTAAAAAGGCTTATAACAGGGAAAAGAATAAATTGATAAGTGAAAATCCAAAGGAAATATGTAAAAATATTGGAATAGAGAATAGAAATAAATTATTCAAGGGGTGATCGAAGATGAGAAAAAGACTCCTTATACTTGCACTTATAGCAGTTTTTGGAATAGCAGGACATGCTTATATAAGTGGTAAAAATATGGGAAAACCGTCAAATGAAAAAAATAATGAAAAAATATCAAATGAAGGAAAAGAAGGAGTGATAGAAGTGGTAAAAGAAGATAAAACCCTGAAAAGGGAAGATATAGATCAGAAATATAAATGGAATCTTAACGACATATATGAAAACTGGGAAGAATGGGAGGCTGATTTGGTAAGGGCGAAAGAACTTATGGAAGAGATTCCGAAGTATAGAGGAAAAATAAAAAATGATCCTAAGGCTTTTTCTGAGCTTGTGGCAATGGAAAATGAACTGTCTAAAATAACAGATGAAATATATTTGTATCCTTATCTCATGAGAGATCTTGACTCTACAGATGAAGTAGCCTCAAAAAAACTACAAGAGATAATGGCTATTTATACCCAGTACAGTGCTACTGTGGCATGGATAAATCCTGAGATTTTAGAGATTCCAAAGGGAACCATGATAAAATGGATAGATGAGAACAAAGAGCTTGAAGAGCACAGATTTCAAATTATGGAACTCTATAGACTTCAGGGGCATGTATTAGATGCAGAAAAGGAAAAACTTCTCTCATATTATGGTCAGTTTATGGGAGCACCAGGAGATATATATAAAGAACTGACCACTTCTGATATAAAGTGGAATGAGGTAGAACTTTCCACCGGTGAAAAAACAAAGGTTACAAATGCAGTGTATTCAAAAATATTGTCTACAAATAAAAATCAGGAAGATAGAAAAAAAGCCTTTGAAGCCCTCTATACTGCTTATGCAGACAATCAGAATACCTATGCTGCAATATACCGTTCCATCCTTCAGAAAAGCAACGCCACTGTCCAGGCAAGGGGTTATGGCTCTACTTTGGCTAAGGCCTTAGAGGGAAATAACATTCCTGTGGAAGTATATGAAAATCTGATAAAAGTTACCAGAGAAAATACACAGCCTCTTCAGAGATATGTGAACCTAAGAAAAAAACTCTTGGGACTAGATGAATATCACTATTATGATAATCAGATAACCTTGGTAGATTATAACAGAGAGTTTGAATATGATGAGGCAAAGGAACTTGTTTTAAAGTCCGTAGCTCCATTGGGAGATGAGTATGTAAAAGGAATGGAAAAGGCTGTCAGCCAAGGCTGGTTAGATGTCTATGAGACTCCAAATAAAAGAAGTGGGGCATATTCTCTAGGAATCTACGGAGTACATCCTTATATGCTTTTAAATTACAACGGGACTTTAGATTCTGTCTTTACCCTAGGACATGAGCTAGGTCATACAATGCACACAATGCTTTCTAGTGAGAATCAGCCTTATTCTACTCACGGGTATACTATTTTCGTGGCAGAGGTTGCATCTACATTTAATGAGAGACTTCTTTTGGATAACATGTTAACAAACACCAAAGATCCAATAGAAAGAATAGCTCTTATAGAGCAGTCTTTAGGCAATGTGGTGGGAACTTATTTTATACAGACACTTTTCGCAGACTATGAATACCAGGTACACAAGATAGTGGAAAATGGCGGTGCCATAACACCGGATGTTTTAAGTGGAATAATGGATCAGTTATTTAAAGATTATTTTGGTGACACAGTTGCCATAGATGAACTTCAAAAAATAATATGGGCGAGAATACCTCATTTTTATAATTCTCCTTATTATGTGTATCAGTATGCTACTTGTTTTGCATCCTCTGCAGTTCTTCATGACAGAATAACCAATGAAAAATACAGTGAAGACGAAAGAAAAGTAGCTCTAAACAAATATCTAGATCTTTTGAAATCTGGAGGAAGTGATCATCCTATGAATCAGCTTAAAAAGGCCGGGGTTGATCTAACTGAGACTGAGACTATAGAGGCTGTGTCTAAAGACATGAATGCACTTTTAGATATTTTGGAAAAAGAGATGGAAAATCTAGAAAGAAAATAGAAATATCGAAAATTTATAAAAATAATCCAGAGTATTGGCAGATAAAGCCAGACTCTGGATTATTTTTATAGAAGAAACTTTATAATTTTATTATTTTTTGGTTAGTTTCTCGAATTTCTTTTTAAACTGCAGAGGAGTAAGGGAATATTTTTTCTTAAAGTGTGATGAAAATTTACTTCCACTGGAAAAATTTAGTCTAAAAGCAATGTCTGTAACTGAAATATCTGTTTCTAGAAGAAGTTGGGAAGCTTTTTCTAGTTTTTTATTTATGATATATTTCGAGGGAGACATCTCTAAATTATTATTGAACAAAGAGGCTAGATTATTTTTATTGAGACCAAACTCACGTTTGATCTGAGCCACATTTAGGTCATTATCTATATTGTATTCTATATATTCTATAATTTTATTCAATTCTTTATTTGTAGCTCTTTCTAAATCTAATCTATGCTCTTCTCCTAAAAAACTGAGAATAATATCTGTTATGAAATTTAACATTATTATTCTTGAATTCTTAAATGAAACAAGGTTATCTAGCTTATAAAGTGTAGATGAATCCAATTTCCACGGGAGTTTTTTTAGAACATACTCAGGGAAATCAATCTGAAAATCCTTAAAAAATTTATCTTTAATATGAAGGGTAACATAGCTGATATTTTGAGATAAGACTTTGTAGTCTCCAAGGGAAATTCCTTTAGAGAATAAGGCTTCCCTTTCATGTAAAAAGATGGCATCTTTTTCAAAACCGATCTGACCAGTTTGGCAAAATCTTATTATAAGTCCATCTCTTGAAAAAAATGAAGGATTCATATCAGAAAAAAAATTTTTTCTGATGATAATTATATCTGAATAATCATCTGAATATATTCTGTAAAAATCTTTTTCAGAAGGAAGGCTCTCTAGTTTGTCTCTAAAACGATGTTCATTGAAATTAAAAACCTCGTCTAAAGTTCTGGCATTTCGCCTTAAAAATTCTATAAGTGATGAAGAGTAGAGAGCATTATTTTTTTCAATAAGATCGATACTTTTTTCATTGGAAAGGGAAAATTCATATCTGTTTCTAAAGTATTCTAAAGCCATCCTAAAGTTTTTTTCTCTGAACTTATCTCCTTTAAATATAAAACTATCTGTAGTTTCTAACTTTGAGTAAATATTTTCTACATCTCCTAAAACGGATTCATAAAAAAATGAAAGGATTTCTAGTCTGTCATTGGGAGTAAATTCTTGTATATTTCCGATAAAGTACTTATAAAGATGTAAGATCCTCAGATATTCATAGTATGTATCTTTGTTGTGATCTTTTATTAAATTTTCTAGTTTGGATATAATATTTCTGTTAATGAAAATCACCCCACAGGATTATAGTTAATTGTATAAAATATATTTTTATTTATTTTAACATTTAAAAAATTATAAATAAAGCCAATTTTTATAAAGGAAAAGGGAAAAAAGGTATTAAAAGTTTCATTTATATTCTTATATCATTTTGGAAACTCTTCAGTTGTACTTTAACAGTTCGCTTTGTCTGTAAAAAATGATTTTTAATATAACTATATAGAATAAAAAAAGTGTTAAATTGAAATTATATTGATTCTCTAGAAATATTATACTGTAAAAAACATATAGAATATAAGGAGGGTGATGGTGAAGATATTAGTTAACGGAGAACATTATAATGTTTCTCATGAGAAAAAACTTATCGATGTACTGGGAGAAGTTGGAGTTGAGATACCTAGCTTCTGTCACGATACAAGGATAATAGAAAAGAACGAAAGCTGTGGTATATGCAGTGTCGAAGTAAATGGTGAGATTAAAAAAGCCTGTGAAATAGAGGCTCAAGATGGTATGGTCATAGAAACACATACAAATGCAGTGACAAATATGAGAAAAGGTATTCTGAAAGAGATCATAGAGGATCATCCCTTAGATTGTCTGGGATGCGTGAAATCCGGAGATTGTAAACTTCAGGATTATTGCTATGAGTATAATGTGGAACAGACAAGTAATGCCTGCAAAGAAAGTCTGATGGCAGATTCAAGTAATCCTTTTTTTACAATTGATTCTAATAAATGTATTTCATGTGGCAAGTGCGTAAAGGTATGTGAAACACTGCAGTGTAACAATGTATTAAAATTAGATCCAGTAACTAAGAAAGTGTTAGTTTCTGAAGGTGTTAAAATAGATGAATCTAACTGTGCCTTCTGTGGAAACTGTGTAAGTGTGTGCCCGGTGGGAGCGCTACAGCCAAAGGAGAAAACCAGATTTAGGAAATGGGAAGTAGAAAGGACACAGACGACATGCTCATACTGTGGTGTAGGATGCCAGTTTAATCTTCTCTCTAAAGGAAATAAAATTGTTGGGGTAGAGCCTATAAATATGGCTCCAAATGATGGGTTACTCTGTGTAAAGGGGAAATTTGGTTATAAGTTTATAGATCATCCAGAAAGAGTGAAAACACCTCTTATAAAGGAAAATGGAAAATTTAGAGAAGCTAGCTGGGAAGAGGCGTATGACCTGTTTTTAAGCAAGGCGACTAAGATAAAAGATGAATTTGGTCCTGACGCCTTTGCAGGGTTAGCATCTGCTAGATGTACAAATGAAGATAACTTTGTATTTCAAAAATTTATGAGGGTTGGTATAGGAACTAATAATATAGATCATTGTGCACGTCTTTGACATGCCTCAACAGTTGCCGGGCTTGCAACTACATTAGGAAGTGGTGCTATGACAAATAGTATCTCAGAAGCAAAGGATTCAGATCTGATATTTGTAATCGGGTCAAATCCAAGGGAAAATCACCCTGTAATAGGGGCAAAAATCAAACAGGCATTCAGGAATGGTACTAAAGTGATAGTAGCAGACCCGAGAAGAATAGATTTAGCTGATGATGCTGAAGTATTTATGCAGGTTAAGGTAGGAGCTAATATAGCTCTTATAAACGGAATGATAAACACAGTGATAACTGAAGGTTTAGTTGACGCTGATTATATAAAAAATCATACTGAAGGATATGAAGAACTAAAGAAAATGGTAGCAAAATATACACCTGAAGAAGTATCTGAAATAGCAGGAGTGTCTGCTGAAGATATCAGAAGGGCTGCAAGACTTTATGCTACAAGTAAGGCTTCCTCTATCTATTATGCAATGGGAATTACTCAGTTTAAAACAGGTACAAATAATGTAATAGCCTTGTCTAATCTGGCATTGATTACCGGGCAGATGGGAAGACCTGGAACTGGAATAAACCCTCTTAGAGGACAAAATAATGTACAGGGGTCCTGCGATATGGGAGCATTCCCAGACGAATATCCAGGGTATCAAAAGGTATTAGATAAAAATGTTATTGATAAATTTGAAAAACTATGGGGAGTAGAAGTTCCCAAAAAAGTAGGGCTGACTCTACCTCAGATTATGGATGCGGCTCATCATGGGCATGTTAAATTTATGTATATAATGGGGGAGAATCCAGTTGTATCTGATCCTGATACAAAACATATATTAGAATCTTTGGAAGCGTTGGATTTTTTAGTTGTTCAGGATATATTTATGACTGAAACAGCTAAAAAAGCAGACCTTATCCTTCCGGCTTTGTCATTTGCAGAAAAAGATGGAACTTTTACAAATACCGAAAGAAAGGTTCAGAGGGTAAGAAAAGCAGTACAGGCTGTACCAAATGCCAAGGCCGACTGGAAAATATTTACTGAACTTTTAAATAAGTTTGGTTATAAGGAAGATTTCTCACATCCATCTGAGATAATGGATGAGATAGCCACTCTTATACCTCAGTATGCAGGAATATCATATGACAGGATAGAAGTTGATGGACTCCAGTGGCCTGTAAAGGATAAAAATCATCCTGGAACTCCAATACTTCATGTAGATGGTGCAATTAGAGGTAAAGGGAAGATAGTGCCTGTAGAGTATGAGCTTCCTGGAGATCTTATAAATGAAGAGTATCCTATAATTCTTACAAATGGTAGAAATCTTTATCATTATCATACAAGAACCATGACTGCAAAGACTGAAGGTCTGCACAAAAAGTCTCCAGAATCTTATATTGAGATGAATCCTCTTACCTGTGAAAAAATCGGGGTAAAAGATGGAGACATGGTAAAAGTAACTTCTAGAAGAGGAAGCGTAAAAACTAAGGTTTTAAAAACAGATATTATACAAGACGGAACTGTATTTATGACATTCCACTTTGCCGAAGGGTCGGCTAATGTACTTACAGGTACAGATGCAATTGATGTAAAGTCAGGGGAACCTGAATTAAAATTGACAGCTGTGTCTGTGGAAAAATGTGAGGTGAACTAGGAATGGATATTAAATTAACTGTAAACAATAAAGAAACGATCTTCGACGGTGGAATAAGTCTATTGGAAAATCTTGATAATATGGGTATAGATATTCCCTCTCTTTGCTATCATAAAGATCTAGGTAGTCAGGATGTTTGTGGAATATGCGTAATAGACATAGACGGAGAACTGGTAAAATCCTGTTCTACAAAACCAAAAGAGGGTATGGTAATAAGAACTTATACAGATGATATAGAGGCAAGGAGAAAAGATATCCTTGAAAAACTTATGGAAAACCATTCAAATGACTGTCTGACATGTGAAAAAGCAAAGGGAGACTGTCAGCTGCAAGATGCCTGTTATGAGTACGGAGTGGAAAACAGAAACTCAAAGCCAGTTACGATGTATGAAATAGACCGATCATCTGAAGGGATGGTAAGGGATATGAACAAGTGCATAAAATGTGAGAAATGTGTGGCTGTATGCAAAGACATTCAGGGTATAGGGGTTTACGATGTAGAGGTAGTCGACGGAGAAAAAGAGATAGTCTTAGTCGGTGGGAAGAACTTATCTGAGACAAAGTGCATAAGCTGTGGTCAGTGTGTAAAGGTCTGCCCAGTGGGAGCCCTTGTTGAAAATAACACTGTTTCTGAATTAAGCAGAGAGCTTAAAAAAAGAGAAAAGCACTTTATTGTGCAGATGGCTCCTGCAATAAAACACACTATAGGGGAGGAGTTTTTTATAGCCCCTGGGCAGGACGTTACTTCTATGATGGTAGGGGCATTAAAAAAACTTGGATTTTCCAAGGTGTTTAGTACAGATTATTCTGCTGATGTAACAATCATGGAAGAGGGAACAGAGCTGATACAGCGTCTTACCAAAGGAAAGGGAAAGACTCCGATGTTTACATCTTGCTGTCCTGGGTGGGTGAATTACGTGGAAAAAAATCATCCGGAATTTCTTGGGAACTTATCTAGTTGTAAGTCTCCCCAGCAGATATTCGGTGCCTTGGCAAAGAGTTATTATGCTGAAGAATCTAAAGTACCAAAGGAGGATATCGTAGTGGTATCTATAATGCCTTGTACTGCTAAAAAAGGTGAGGCTCAAAGAATTGAGATGGAGGATCACGACAGAGTAAGGGATGTAGATGTAGTAATTACAACTAGAGAATTTGCAAAGCTTGTAAAAATGAATAACATAAATTTTGCTGCTTTGCCTAATGGGCAGGAATACGATTCATTTATGGGTAAGGGTTCTAGTGCAGGAAGACTTTTTGGTACTTCTGGAGGAGTAATGGAAGCAGCTCTTAGAACTGTAGCCACTATTTTAAGTGAAGAAAAAGTCGGAGTTCTTGAATTTGAAGAGATAAGAGGCTTCAAGAATGTAAAAGAAACCACCGTAGAGATTGGGGAAAATAAACTTAAGCTAGCCGTTGTAAACGGGATTGGATCTGCACATTCGGTGATGGAGGGCATAAAATCCGGCAGGCTTTATTATGATTTTGTAGAAGTAATGGCCTGTCACGGTGGATGTATAAGCGGTGGAGGGGCACCTATCCCTGACAATTTGGATGTGAGAAGACAAAGAATGGAAGGTATGCACGGTTTTGACAAAACAAGTACTTTGAGAAGGTCCCATGATAATCCGGAAATAAAGAGGCTTTATGAAAACTACTTGGAAGATCCATGTGGCCATAAAAGCCACCACCTATTGCATACCACATACAGCGACAAAAGTTAATGTCAAGATACAAAAAAACTGCTGTAATCCTTGCCGGTGGAGAAGGCAGCAGGATGGGACATATAGATAAAGCATTTTTAAAATATAATGGAAAAACTTTTATTCAGTGTATACTGGAAAAGGTGGACGGGTATGAGGAAATACTCATAGTATCTAACAGCCCTGAAAAGTATAAAGATCACAAGATAAAAGTGGTAGAAGACAGAGTAAAGGGAATAGGCCCCCTTGGAGGCATATATACCGGACTCATAAACAGCTCTTATGACGAGGTACTAATTCTCTCCTGTGACACGCCATTTCAAAACAGAAATTTTTTGAAGTACCTGGGAGAGATGTCAGGAGATTATAAAGTAGCTTTGCCAGTACACAGAGAGGGAAGAGAACCATTGACGGCGCTTTATAAAAAATCTCTTATTGGTGATATAGAAAAACTTATAGAATCAAAGATGCACAAAATCGCTTTTCTTTATGATAATAATCCTGTAAAAAAAGTGGATATAGATAAACTGCCTGAAAACATAGATATAAAAAATGGATTTAGAAATATAAATACCATAGAGGAGCTAAGAGAGGTGGGGGGAGAGAAAGAATGAGAAAGTCAAATGTTTTTACTGAAGAAGCTGTGGAACTATTTGTAAACGGTAAAAAAATGATAACATTTATGTGCACCCCTGAAAACCTTGATGAGATGGCTCTGGGATATCTTTATTCTAGGGGTATAATAGAATGTGTAGATGAGTTTATGGGCGCGGCTCCTTGTAGCAGCGGTAAAAGAATATTTGCCATTGTGAGCAAAAAATTAAAAGATGAAGTATACAGCATTAAAAATATAGTTATGAGCGGATGCGGAAGCGGTGAACTTCCTAAGGAATTGGATTTTTATAAAAGAGATATAAGATCAGGATACAGAGTGGAAATGGGGAATATAAAGGAAACCTTTGGGGAGATGCTTGAATCCGCTAGACTTCACCAGACTACTGGGGGAACCCATTCAGCTGCGATAAAAGATAATGAAGGAAGGGTCATTGTAAGGGAGGATATAGGAAGGCACAATGCAGTGGATAAGGTTATAGGGGCTGCTCTTCTTGAGGGTATGAACCTAGAAAGGTCAACTGTAGTAATAACAGGAAGGGTGTCTTCAGACATGGTAGTAAAGGCAGCAGGTGCAGGAGTTCCTGTGGTGGCTTCTATGAGAATAACCAGTAATATGGCAATAGAGATAGCAAACAAATATAAGGTAAATCTTATAGGTAGAATAGGTAGTAATGAACCACTTATTTATAATGAAGTAGAGGGAACCTATATAGAAAGATAAAATAAAGTGACTGGGAGGTTTCGATCATGTACTTTGTCCAGTATATATACGAAGTAGTCGGGGACTATAGTGTAACAAAGGAGCTAGGGACGGTAATTTTGGATAAACTTAGCAGTGATATAGATGGCATAATATATGAGGTGTCTCTAAAAACTGAGAGATCTGTAGTGGGGATTAAAGAAATACAGTTTATAGATAACTAGAAATAATGAAAGAGCAGGATTTTACTGCTCTTTTTTCTATATTTTTGAGTTTTTATTAATATGATTTAATAGTTTTGATAATTAATTTGAGTTGCTGCTTGAAAGAGATTTAGATAAATTACTGACTTTATCCAAAAGCTGTGTTACTTTCTTTGCTTGCCCAAAGAAAGTAACCAAAGAAAAGGCACCCCAAAAAAATACCTAAAATCCCTTCTGAACTAACTTTCTATTGAAATATAGTCGGTAAACCTCCTTATTTCAATGAAAGTGGATTTCACAAGATGATTTCTTAACGGTATTTTTTAAAGGGGAATTTAAAATCTTTAAATGATTTTTTTTAAATCTTTTGAAATTCTTTTGGCCATTGATAAAATAAGCGTTAAGAATGACTGAAAGAAATCTCTAGAAAAAATCAACTGTTTGAGCAAAGCGAGTTTTGATTTTTTCTTCGATTTCCGAAGGCATTTAGCTTATTTTTCACAGGCCTTGATTTTTGGTTACTTTTCATCAAGGAAAAGTAACAGAAGCTTTTGGATAAATTTAATACTTTAATTTGAAGTAAAAGGACAATTGAGGTTATTTAATAATAGTAGTTATAGTGTTTAAAAAATATTGGTTGTAAATATTGATAATTTGAAAAACTATTAATATAAATGGTTGTATAAGTTGAATAAGTGTAAAAGATAAAGGGGAAATATACTTAAATTTACAGGAATTTATAATATTGTGCAGAAAAAAGTATTTATGGCATCAAAATTTTACCTGAAGAAAGAGAATTTAATTGCAAAGAGTATTGGAATAAAGTATAGTAAATGATAGACTAATATTTCTGGGAGGTAGAATATGATTGTGTTTAGATGGTTTAAAAACGCCCTTCTATTTATAATGAAAGAGATAGCCTCTTTTCTTATAAAGATAGTGATGGTTATGGTGATATTAATAATTTTACTAACGGTCTTTGTTCCAAAAACTCCGGTGGAAAAAGCTCCAATAAGGAAAAATACATATATTGAGTTAGATTTATCAAACCCTGTGGGAGAAAGGGGAAGCCTTTCTATATTTACAATAGAGGGTGAAAAAGTCAATTTTTATAACATGCTGAATTATCTTGATAAAGGGAAAAATGATCAAAGGATAGATGGACTTATTTTAAAAGTTGATAGTGTGGCATTAAACAGAGCCCAGGTAGAGGAACTTGGAAGAAAAATCAAAGAGTACAGGGAAGTAGGTAAAAAAGTATATGCATTTTCTAGAGGGTTTCAAAACAGAAATTATTCTCTAGCAGTGAATGCAGATGAGATAATTATGCCTCCTAGCAGGGGGGCAGGGTCAAATATATCGGGATACTTTATGGAGCTTCCATATATGAAAAGGCTCAGTGATAAAATAGGAATAAAATATGATGTTATACATGTTGGGGATTATAAATCTTACGGTGAAAACTATGTGAGAGAAGAGATGTCACCTGAGTTCAGAGAGAATATCACCAGACTGTTAGACAGAATATATTATAATTTTGTCCAGGATGTATCTGTTTCTAGAAATATAGATGAAAGAACACTGAGTAGAAAAATACTTAATGGAGATTTCGTTTTGGCAGATGCTTTTAAAATGAAGGAGGAGAAACTTGTAGATTCTCTAATGTATTACCATGAATTTTTAAAAGAGAGAAAGATAGCAAATATAACAACTCTGGGAAAATATGCCAGAAGTGTAGTTGGACATCAGAGTTCAGGGAAAAAAATAGCGGTAATTTACGGTGATGGAGAAATATTATATTCAAACAGCGGAAGAGGAGCACAACAATCAATAACTCCAGATACAATTATATCTGAGCTAAATATGGCAGTTAGAGATAAAAATGTGGTGGGAATAGTTCTAAGAATTGATTCTCCAGGAGGGTCTGCTCTGGCATCTGAAGTTATAAATGCTAAAATAAGAAGTATAGAAAAACCTGTCTATGTGTCTATGGGTGGAACTTCAGCTTCAGGAGGGTATTATATATCGGCTTCAGGAGATAGAATTTTTGCAGAAAGGGATACCATAACAGGATCTATAGGGGTAGTAAGCCTAGTACCTGATGTAAGTGAGCTGGCTGGAAAATTGGGAATCAAAATTGAGTCTGTACAAAAAGGAAAATTATCCGGAATTTACTCTATAACTGACGGAATGACAAAGGGAGAAAGGGAAAGAATCTATGAATCTAGCTCTAAAATTTATTCTGAATTTAAAGAAAGAGTGAGTTCAGGAAGGAATATTCCAATGAGTCAGATGGAATCTCTGGCAGGAGGAAGAGTATGGCTAGGTGAGGAGGCTCTGGAAAAAGGTCTTGTAGATGGTATAGGGGGGCTCCAGGATACTATAAAGATTATGGCCAAGGACCTTCAGCTGTCTGAATACAATGTGGTAGAGATAAGAAGAGAAAATCCTTTTGAAAAATTATTTATGAATTACAAATATTTAGAAAATTTTTATAATAAATTCAACAGTCTTCTCAATATGGAATTTAATAAAGAAAAAGATATGACAGAGAGTGAACTTATTATTAAACCGGTGACTTATTTACCATATAGGATTTAAAAAATCAGGGATTTTTCCCTGATTTTTTATTGCTGATAAAATCGAATATTATATTTTATTATTATTTTGTTTATTTTTCATAAAAATATAAATTTTCTTGATTAATAAGGTAAATTATGTTAAATTTATATAAATACAAATATACGTGTATTAAGTGTAGTTTTAAAAAGATTGTTAAATAAGATCTTTTGTTGATAGGTACAGATTAAAGGAAATACAATTATTGCGAAGAAAAAACAGGGGGAGAATATGAAGTATAACTTTGACAGAGGTTTTAACCATGAGATAAAGGATTCTCTTAAGTGGAATACTGTAAAAAAAATATCAGATAAACAGGATATCGTTCCTATGTGGATAGCAGATATGGATTTTGAAACTGTACCTGAAGTTAAAAAGGCTATTATTGAGAGGGCAACCCAGGGAATATACGGTTATAGTGAGATGAAGGATGAGTACTTTGAGTCACTGTCAGAGTGGACAAAAAAAAGATACAACTGGGAAATTAAAAAAGAGTGGTTATGCTTTAGTCCCGGAGTGGTAACAGGGATCAATCTTGCGATACGTGCACTGACTCATCCTGGAGACAGGGTACTTATACAAACCCCAGTTTACAGTCCTTTCTTTGGAGCCGTGACAAAAAGCGGATGTGAGCTTGTGAGTAGTTCTCTTAAATTAGTTAATGGAAAATATAAGATGGACTTTGATGATCTTGAAGAAAAGCTTACGGATGAAAGAACAAAAATAATGGTTCTGTGCAATCCACATAATCCAGTTGGAAGGGCATGGACAAGAGATGAATTGATAAAACTGGGAGAAATTTGCATTAAAAATAATATAATAGTGATATCAGATGAAATTCATTCTGATCTTGTGTATAAAGGATACAAATATACACCTTTTGCAAGTATATCAAAGGAATTTGAGCAAAATTCCATAATTTGTACTGCACCAAGTAAAACTTTCAACTTAGCCGGTCTTCAGAGCTCTAACATAATAATACCAAATGAAAATTTCCGAAGGGAGTACAAAATTGCTCTTGAAAATATAGAGGTTTCAAGATTGAATGTATTTGGGATGGTTGCCTGTGAAACTGCGTATAAATATGGAGAATCATGGTTAGAGGAACTTTTGGATTATCTAGAAGAAAATAAGGAACTTGTAAAAAAACGAATAGAAAACAGGATTCCAAAACTCAAACTCATAGAACCTGAAGCTACCTATTTGTTATGGATAGACTGCAGCGGCTTAGGATTAAATGACGAAGAACTTAAAAAATTTATGATAGAAAAAGCCGGAATTTTACTTAATGATGGTAGCAGCTTCGGAGAAGAAGGGAAAGGATTTCAAAGAATGAATATAGCCTGTACTAAAAATACTCTTGAAGAAGCTTTGAATAGACTGGAAAAAGCTGTAAACAGTATATAAACTAGGGGGAGTTGATACAGGTGGAAAAAGATAAATTTATAGATACAAAAGTTGTGCATGGATATAAGGGGTATGACGAACATACGGGAGCCATTAGCTATCCTATTTATCAGACGGCTACCTTTAGACATCCTGCCCTAAACGAGACAACAGGTTATGATTATTCTAGACTCCAAAATCCAACAAGGGAGGAACTTGAGAACACAGTGGCAGGTATAGAGGGAGCTAAAGCTGGATTTGCATTTTCAACAGGATTGGCGGCAATTTCTGCAGTTCTTAATATATTTTCTCCTGGAGATCATATAATCGTATCAGATGATCTATACGGAGGGACCTATAGACTTTTTGAAGAGGTGTATAATAAGTATGGCATAAGTCACAGCTTCGTAGATACAACAGATACCAAATTGGTATCAGAAGCTATAAAAGAAAACACAAAGGCTATATTTATAGAGACTCCTTCTAACCCTATGATGAAGGTCACAGATTTAGCGGAAATTATAAAGTTAGCTAAGTCTAATAAGGCATTAACTATTGTGGATAATACATTTTTGAGTCCTTATTTTCAGAATCCTATTTTACTTGGGGCAGATATAGTTGTACACAGTGGAACCAAATTTTTGGGAGGACATAATGATACCTTGGCAGGACTTGTTGTATTAAATGACGAGGAAATAATTGAAAAAATTAGATTTTTGCAGAACTCCGTAGGTGGAGTTTTATCTCCCTTTGACAGCTGGCTTATTCTGAGGGGTATAAAAACCCTGGCTATCAGAATGGAAAAACAGCAAGAAAGTGCCATGAAAATAGCCAATTGGTTAAAGCAACAAAAAGACAGAATAGATGAAGTTTATTATGTGGGACTTCCAGAGCATAAAGGCCACGAAATATCTTTAAAACAGGCTAGGGGATTTGGTGCTATGATCTCTTTTACAGTAAAAAATGTCCAGGCAGTGGAAGAGATTTTGAAAAATGTAAAAATAATAACATTTGCAGAAAGTTTAGGGGGAGTAGAGAGTCTGATAACCTATCCACAGACCCAGACCCACGCCTCTATACCTCAGGAGATAAGAGACAGAATAGGGGTAACAGATAAACTCCTCAGACTATCGGTAGGAATAGAGAATGCAGAAGATCTTATCAATGACCTAGATCAGGCTCTGAAGAATATATAGAAAATTCTTTTGGATTAAAAAATTATTGTTTTTTTAATAATAAACACAAAGGAGTGGTGAAAAATGATAGCTAAGAGTTTAGTAGATTTAATAGGAAATACTCCATTACTGGAACTTTCAAATTATAATAAAGCCAACGAATTAAAGGCTAAGGTAATCGCCAAATTAGAATATTTTAATCCTTTAGGAAGTGTAAAAGACAGAATCGGCTATGCGATGATAAAGGATGCTGAAGATAGAGGAATTATAAATAAAGATAGCGTAATAGTAGAATCAACAAGTGGAAACACAGGTATAGCTCTTTCTTTTGTAGCTGCGGCTAAGGGATACAGGCTTATCTTGACCATGCCAGATACCATGAGTGTGGAAAGACGTAACCTGCTGAAAGCTCTAGGATCTGAGCTTGTTTTGACACCTGGGTCAGAGGGAATGAAAGGAGCCATAAACAAGGCTAAAGAACTTGCAGATACTATTCCTAATGCTATTATTCTTCAGCAGTTTGAAAATCCAGCCAACCCCGATATCCATAGAAAGACAACAGCAGAGGAGATATGGAGAGATACTGAGGGAAAAGTAGATATCTTCATAGCTGGAGTTGGGACTGGAGGAACTATAACAGGAGTAGGAGAAACTCTCAAGGAAAAAAATCCAGATATAAAGATAATAGCTGTAGAGCCAGAGGACTCTCCGGTGCTTTCGGGAGGGAAGCCAGGGCCTCATAAGATACAGGGTATAGGGGCTGGATTTGTGCCAACTGTGCTGAAAGAATCTATAATAGACGAGGTATTTAAAGTCAAAAATGAAAGTGCCTTTGAAACTTCAAGAAAACTTGCTAAGTCAGAAGGGCTTCTGGTTGGAATATCCTCTGGGGCAGCACTTTTTGCAGCCACTGAAATAGGCAAGAGACCTGAAAATTCTGGTAAAAATATAGTTGTTCTCCTTCCAGATACTGGGGAGAGGTATCTTTCTACATCTTTGTTTAAAGATGAATAAATTAGTGACTTTATTTGAACCTGTTACTTTTCTCTTGAAAGAAAAGCACCCCAAGAGTGTTTCCTCCCTTCGGTCAGGGCATAACCAAAAGTTCAAGAATTTTCAAATGTCTAGGAAGTATATATTTCTTTTATCGCCTTTGTACGCTACAGTCCTCGGTTCCCTGCGGAACTTATTCTGTAGGACGGCTGAGTGCAGGTTCTTTCCTGTATAAGCCCTGCGACTTGAAATTCAAAAAATATAAAATCGTATGATCTATCTATAAGAAATAAGCGCAAAGGTTTACCAAGGTTTATTCACACAAAAGTTTTTTTTAAGTTTTTGGCCATTGATAAAATAAGCGTTAAGAATGACTGAGAGAAATCTTTAGAAAAAATCAACTGTCTGAGCGAAGCGAGTTTTGATTTTTACTTAGATTTCCGAAGGCATTTAGCTTATTTTTCACAGGCCTTGATTTTTGGTTACTTTTCATCAAGGAAAAGTAACGGAACTTTGGATAAATTCAATAATCTATTTAAAATTAAAATATTAAAAATGAGGGTGGCCCAAGGGGGTCACCCTCATTTTATCATTGATAAATAAATCATTAGGAAATATAATATTAAAAAAACAGATTTAAGGAGGTAAAATGCAAGAAAATAAGGTCAACAATGAATTTAAATTTTCTGATACTGATATAGAAGAAAAGATAGAGCTTGAACCCTTTGAAACTATATACCACTACGATCTGAGATTCTCCTTTGGACTCATGACCAAGGGGAAGCTTCTTTTGGTCTATGAAAATGAAAAGGGAAGAAGGGTGCCTTTGAAGACTCTCACAAAAAAGGAAACTATTCTAGGTGGATATGCCTATCTTTTGGAGGGGAAGGCCATTGACAATCTATATTATATCGCTATAGAAAAAACTGAAATCCTTAAAGTTTCACCTGAAAGAAGCAGGGAACTTCTTTTAGACAGAGATTTTCTTTTTAGGTGTTTAAAAAACGCCAAGATGGATTCCTTATCGTTGATAGAAGAACTGGTATATCGTCTAGATAAAAATATTGAAAAATTTCTTGCTTATGTCCTCCTTAACTATTCTGAAAATGGAAAGATGAGAATAAAAAATTTTTCACTATTTTCTGAGTTTATAAAGTGTAGTAGAAGCAACTTTTATTTGGCTTTAGGAAAGTTAGTTGACAGGGGAATCGTAGAAAGGGATGGTAGAGTTATCACCATAGTGGATTGGGAAGAATTAAAAAAATTTGCTGAAATATAAAAAGAGCTCCATTATGGAACTCTAGTTAATAGTTAGGACTCTGAATTATATAATCTTTTTGAGAAACCAAAAAGTCCTTTATAAAAAAGATTAAAGCCCCTGCAAAAAATATAAAAAGGATAACCAACTAAAGAATAACTTCATAGTATCCTACCATTGAAAGCTTTGACACCCCTAAAAAATTACCACTGTTTGCATGTGCCATAGCAGCAGCAGAAGTGTGGAAGGTGAGTGAGACCCCTGTAACTCCAAGAGCCAGACCACAGTAACTTATGTCTGTTTTTTTTTAATCCAAGGGATACCTCCCAAAAATTTGCTTTTATTTTATAAAATTAAAATAATCGTTTTTTCTTTCAGGATAATTAAATACCTTTGCATTGGGATAACCAACTGCTATTGCGTGATGCAGAGTGTGACCTTCTAGAATTTCCAGATATTTTATAAATTCTTCTTTTTCAGGACCTCTGAATATCCCAAATATAAATGCACTCCAGCAGGTACCAAGCCCCATAGACTCAGCTTGAAGTAAGATGTTTTCAGTGGCTGCTGATATATCCTCTAGCGGAGTAATGGCATCATTCTTATGAGAAACAATTATTACGGTGGGAGCCTTATGAAAAATATTAAAATCAGGATTATTTGCCATTTTACGCATTTTTTCTTTTTCTGCGTCTTTTGCTGTATATTTCGATCTGTCACTCATCTTTTTAATGAGTTCTTTATTCTGAACCACAGTGAATTGCCAAGGTTGCTTATTATGGCCGCTTGGAGCCCAAGCACCTGCTTCTAATAAGGCCATAATTTCATCTTTTTTGACTTGTTCCTCTTTGTATGACCTTGTGCTTCTTCTGTTTTTTATTACTTCTAGTATTTTATTCACAGTAATTCCCCCATTTCATAAATATACTTATTAAGCCTTATTGCTTACTGTTTCTGTCGCATCTCATACATCTTGTAGCTTCTCTTAAAGCTTCTTCTCTTGTATAAACTACTTTTATATTTTCAAAGTTTTTACATCTGTATGTTGATTCTGTTTCTTTTTCTTCCTGTTTGGGAATATTCCATGTAGTCAGATCAAGCTGTTTTTCAGGAATTTCAATCTCATCTCCTACATAAATTCCCTGGCCACCCAAAGCCTTATCAATACTAATTGCTACTTTTTTAGCTTCTGCTATGGCACTGATGGCAATTTTAGAGTATCCCCCCATATCTCCGGCTACATAGACGTCTTCTGCTGTTGTTTTGTAAGTATTTTTATCAAATGATATCCATCTGTCAGAACCGATCTCTATATCACAATCTAGATAGCTGTAGTCTGCTCTTTGACCTATTGCCATTACCACTAACTCAGAATCAATTTTAATAGTTTTTTCTTCATCAAACTTCGGGCTGAACCTGTACTGACTATCCATTGTGGATATGCATTTCTTGAGTTCAATTTTCTTTAAAGAATCTTTTTCTTCAAGATACTTGTTTATGGTATAACCATTTAAAAAATTAATCCTCTCTTCGGCTGCTCCATGTTTCTCTTCATGAGAGGCAGGCATACCATCATACTCTTCAAGTGAAACAACTGTCACATCAGATCCGCATCTCATAATGCTTCTGGCAGCATCCATGGCGACATCTCCACCACCGATAACTGTTACTTTTTTAGAGAAGTTTCTCTTTCCTTGAAGCTTTATCTCTTTTAGAATATCCACTGCACTTACGATATATTCTTTATCAGGGCCCACTTTTACACCTGTCATCAAACCTGTTGCAAGAATAGTTGCATCATTGGCTTTTCTGATTTCACCAAGTTTTATATCTTCTCCTACTTTTACTCCTGTTTTAATCTTTACACCAAGATTTTCAATAAGTTTTATTTCTCTGTTTATTGCTTCATTATTTATTCTGTACTCTGGAATCATTATTGCGGGAACTCCACCTGCCGTTTTCTCAGCTTCGTATATAGTTACATTATAACCGCTACGACCAAGGAAATAAGAGGCACTTAGTCCTGCGGGTCCGCTTCCGATAATAGCTATCTTCTTCCCGTTACTTTCCAGTTTATCTTCTTTGATCTTGTTATCTTCAAGAGCCATAGTTGAAGCGAAGTATTTAAGTGCTCTTACACCTACAGATTGCTCGAGCTCTCCTCTGCGACATCTCTCTTCACAAGGTCTTGCACAAATCATTCCACAGACATAGGATAAGGGATTGGCCTGTCTCATTACTGAATAAGCTGTGTCCATATCATCTTCAGCCATATATGCTACATAACCGGGGATATTTACCTCAGCAGGACATGCATTGACACACTGAGCAGAAGCTAATCTATGGCATACTCCAGGGTGGCATTTTTTCTCTGTAATATGTTCTTCAAAAATTTCTCTAAAGTTATTTAATAAAAACAGTACTGTTTTTTTCATTTTTCTTTCAGCAGGAATGACAGTTTTCTCTTCCAAAAGTTCTTTTAATATGTCTAGTTCTAAAATTCTTTTGCTTGTTCCGTTGCTTATTTTCTCAATGATTTCCTCTATCTCTTCTATAGTTTCATTTGTAGTTCTAAGCTCTTTAATAAGATATCTCACACAAAATCTGGCATAATCTACAGGACAGGTAAGGTCATTTAAAAACAGGATAGTATCTGTATCGATGTTTTTAGTATAGTCACTTAGAGGATTTTCAATATCTTTTAAAAGTACAATTTCACCGAAAGGTCCACCTATTTGAACCATTGACAGTCTTCCGTTGTTCCAGAGGCCTCCTGCCAATTTAGTAAAAATATCTATCAATGATCGATTTTCATCTATATTATATGTTCCTGGATTATTTATTTTGCCGCATAAAATGAATTTCTTCATTACTATTCTCCTCCTCTGATTTTATCTTTATCTATAATATCAGTCATAACGTTATACATGTTGTATTCAGGTAAACTTTGATTTACAATTTTATCATATCCGAATCTGCTTAACGGACAAACTTTGAGACAGTGTCCGCAGTATCTGTTTGTTGCCATAGACCAGCCACAGCTTTTTCTAACTGATCTTCTTTTAAATTGACCAAACCACTCATGTTCATCTTTGGGAATGCTGGCCACAGGACAGGTCTTATAGCACATTCTGCATCTTGCACAAAACTCCTCAAAATTCATGTCTTCTGTTGCATGGTCTAGCTCAATGTCAGCATCAATGGTTACACAGCATAGTCTTAATCTTGTTCCATACTCTTTGGTAATCAGCAAGCCATGAGTGGAATACATTCCAAGACCGGCATTCACTGCATGAGGGGGAAAGTTTATTTCATCACCTAATGCTGGAGTTGAAAGAGCCTTATATCCCTTACTTCTAATAAAATCGGCTACTTTATTTGCAGCATCTCCAGCTTCGGCATATATATGCCAATCAAATATCTTTCCAGTATCTTTTGTAGGATAAGGTATTTCTTCTATCTGATCCGCCTCCATCTCCATACCCAATACAAGCATAGTGTCATATGGGAAAGAGTCGTCAAAGCCCTCATTGATATACCTTCTGTCAACTAAGGTAAAGGCTCCAATCATTCCCAGGCTCTTTACATACTCTAAGATATTATCTTTAAGCTGCTTTAAGTCTTTCAAAGGTTTAACTTTACCGGCTTCTATATCTGCTTCTAGTTTTTTATTAAATTCTGGATTTTGTTTTGATAGAGCAATACCCTTCATTACCCTCTGTGCATCTTTTATGAACACGTCTCTGATTTTAGGTGTCATACCATCATCTTCAACATACTTTGCAATGTTTTTGATGTAGTCTGAATCTATGTCTATAGAGTCTCCTTTACCATCCCCTGGATGTATAGAAGTATAGTGATCAAATAACTCTCCATCTATTTTTACATATGGGTTATTATCAGTCAGTTCTTTTCCTAAGTTATCTTTAGTGTAGGTATAAAAAAATTCTTTGTCATGCCTTAAAATTCCTTTTTCACTCACTTTAAATGGAGCTCTCTTACTAACTTTTGGAACATCTAAATCGAAAGTGTTATTAAATCCGTTGTCTATCACTACTATCCCCTCCTTAAATTATTCTCAGTAGTTCTACAGAGTTTTGAAAAAATACCTGAAAGTTTTACTAACAGGGTTTTTTAGTTGCCGATTTTCTTAAGGAATATTCCGATCTTCCCATATGACAGTGTATCTTTTACCGGACAGCTGCTTATACACTCGAAACAGTTAATACACTGGGGATTTCTGATGCTATCCTTATCTGACACAGCAATGTTCATAGGACATACTCTGTTGCATTTTTTACAGTTTACACAACTTTTTTTATTTCTCTTCACTGAGAAAAATTTAGTCAAGCTTGCAATCCCGAACTTGGTTCCGTCTATGCAAAGATAATTGCAGAATGGCCTTTCAAATACAGTTGAAACAATTAGAAAACCAGCCATTATAATTAATGATGCTGAGATGACAACACCTGAAAAATTACTTACTGTAGAGGTGAATGTTTTATTGCCGTTTACAGTTTCATAGATACCTACCCCTATACCTGCAACTAAGAGTGCCATAACGATATATCTTGAAAATATCAGATATTTTTGAATATTTTGTGGCATCTTATATTTTTTTGTAAAAATCCTGTCCCCTATGGCACCAAAAAATTCCTGAAGGGCTCCGTATGGACATACCCATCCGCAGAAAAAATTACCCACTACCAATGAAAAAATAAGCAGTAGTGGAAATACAGCCTTAAATTTCATAAATAAACCCGCTACTAACAATCCAATAAAAAAAAGTTGAACACTGTTTCTAATTAATTGAATTTTTTTGTTCAAATGGCTCACCTCTATACAAGAATGTAACAAAAGACCTCTTGGCTTATGTTATGTTAAAATAATAACATTTTAATAGAGATACTTCTGTCCTGTTTAGGACACTTTTTTAATGAAAATAAATTTTAAATAAGTTGGTGGCTTTTTTTAAATGATAATTTGATTTTAGATACTCGCAATTATTTTAATTCAATTATTTTTTTTATTTTTATGGTTTTTTTAATCTTGTAAAATCACAATTTACACCTTTTGGTAAGTATTTCACCAAAAAGTGCCTTCTTTTTTTTAATTAGTTTTTTTTGTATACTGAGTGCACATAAAAAATTAAAAAAATTAGGAGGTTACAAATGCAAAGATTTACAATACCAAGAGATCTATATTTCGGAGAGGACTCGCTATCTCATTTAAAAAATATCAATGGAACTAAGGCTCTTATCGTTATCGGTTCAGAGAGATTAATAAACGATGGAACAGTACCTAGTGCTGTTGAATATTTAAAAGAAGCTGGAATAGAAAGTGAACTGTTCGTAGGAATAGAAAATGACCCTTGAGTAGCTACTGTTATGAAAGGTGTAGAAGCTATGAATAAATTTAAGCCCGATACAATAATAGGAATAGGTGGAGGATCACCGATAGATGCGGCCAAAGCTATGTGGATCTTCTATGAGCACCCAACATTCACATTTGAAGAAGCTGCAAAACCATTTAACCTACCAGAATTAAGAAACAAGGCTAAATTTATAGCAGTTCCGACAACAAGTGGTACCGCTACAGAAGTTACATCATTTGCTGTAATCACAGACAATGAAACTAATATCAAATATCCAATCGCAGACTACAACATCACTCCAGATGTAGCTATTGTAGATACAAACTTAGTACAAACAATGCCTAAGGTATTAGTAGCAAACACAGGAATGGATGCATTAACTCATGCACTAGAAGCATATGTTTCAAAGGCAAGAAATCCATTTACAGATGCACTAGCGATGAAATCTATCGAGATGATCTCAGAGACTTTAATCAACTCTTATAACGGTGAAGACTCTGCGAGAAAAGATATGCATATCGCACAAAACTTAGCAGGAATGGCATTCTCAAATGCAATCCTTGGAATAGTTCATTCAATGGCTCATAAGACAGGAAAAGTTTTAAATATTGATCATGGATTAGCCAATGCAATCTACCTTTCATATGCTGTCGAATTCAATGCAAAAGATGAAATCGGAAAAGCACAATATGCTCATGCCGCTAAAACAATAGGTTTAGCCGGAAATAACGAAACTGAATTAGTTGAATCATTAGTAAACTTAATTAAAGAATTAAGAGAACAAATGGATATGCCTCATTCATTAAAAGAATTTGGAGTAGAAGAGGAGTTCTTCTTGGCTAACTTAGATGAGATCGCAAGAACATCTGTAGGAGACCCATGTACAGGGACAAATCCAAGAGATATATCTGTAGAAGAGATGAAAAACTTATTTAAAGCTGTTTATTACGGTGAAAAAGTGACATTTTAATTTAAAAGTCCTCCCGCTTTTAGGGGAGGACTTTTTACTATTTATCTCTTTCAAATATATAATCTTTTCCCCAGACATCCATTTCTTTTAAAATAGGGATGAGCTTTTTTCCTAATTCAGTTAAAGAATACTCAACCATTGGAGGCACAACAGGATAAATTTTTCTAGTGATTAATTTATTTTTTTCCAAATATCTAAGCTGCTGGGTAAGCATCTTCTGACTTATCTCTGTTATATACCGTTGAAACTCATTAAATCTTATAACCCCGTGATTTCCAAGTTCCCAGAGGATCAAGGCTTTCCATTTACCTCCTATTATCTCAAGGGTGAGCTCTATTTCGCATCTATAATTATTGCAGCTAACCTTATTTGATCTGTCTTCTGGCATGATCTCCTCCTTTAACTTAGTCGTTGGTAATAGTGTAAAAGAATGCAATACATATATATGAGTTAACAGATTTAAACACAGATTTTATTATAGCAATGGTAAATAATTAAGTCAAACTTACAAATTTTGTTTAGGTTTGAATATAAAAATCAATAAGTTTTAAAAATAAAAAAGCACTATAAGAGTGCTTTTTTGGTTTGAATTTATACGGGATCTTGTTTTTCCTCATCTTTTAAGAGGGAAAAATTTATGTGGCAGTAGCCTGATGGATTTTTTTCAAGGTACTCTTGATGATAATCTTCCGCTGGGAAGAAATTGTGTAAGGGTTCTATTTCTGTCACGATTTCTGAACTATATTTCTTGGCTATGGATTTTACAAACTCCTTTATTTCAGGGAGGTCATCATCTGAAGAATAATAGACCCCAGTCCTGTACTGGGTACCTGTATCATTTCCCTGTCTGTTTAAAACAGTTGGATCAATGAGTCTGAAAAAATGATCTAAGATTTTATCGAGAGGTAGAATGGAATCGTCATAATCAATCTTGCATACCTCGGCATGACCGGTTTTTCCAGAGCAGACCTCCTTGTAGTCTGGATTTTCTTTTGTTCCGTTGGAATAGCCTACACTTGTATGAACTACTCCTCTTACTCTTTTGAAATAAGCCTCTATACCCCAGAAACAACCACCGGCAAGTGTAATTGTCTTCATAATATATACCACCTCCATACTTTTTTATACCTGAAGACTTATCCTTTCCCTTTTAGGATGACAAAAATATATTGAGTTATTTTTGACAAAGAAGGCTCTTCCAAGTAAAATGTCCTTGAGATCGTAATGAAGGGAAGTGGTCAAAATAAGGACAGATATAGTTATTGGATTAGTTGCAAATATAAGGGAAAAAAGTGCCCAGTTTATCAATGGGGAGCTCAAAAGATTAGGTGTAGAAGGGATAAACTCTAGTCATGGGACTATTTTGTCTGCTCTTTATGACAATGACGGACAGATGACAATGAATGAGATAGCAAAATATATAGCGAGACGAAAATCAAGTGTCACAGATATGGTTAAAAAACTTGAAAAACTTGGATACGTTGAGAGAAAACAGGATGAGCTAGATGCAAGGGTTATAAATGTGACCCTTAGCCCTAAAGGAATAGAGTTTCGAAAAACATTTTTGAAAATATCAAAGGCTCTTTTGGAAAAAGCCTATGATGGTTTTGAAGAAGAGGAAAAAGAGATCTTGGTAAAGTACCTTGGAAAAGTGAGAAAAAATTTCCAAGATATATAACTTTTAATTTTAAATAAATTCTGGCTTATGGGCTAAATCTATAAAAAAAATCTTGTAAAAAACAGTTAGATCAGATATAATAAAGTACGAAAACGTATTTTATTATATTGGAGGAATTTATAGTGGAATTGACAAAAGCAATAAAAGATAGAAGAAGTGTTAGAAAATTTACAGACTACTATGTGACAGACGAAGAGCTAAATGAAGCCATGGAAGCGGCAAGAGTTGCACCTTCTTGGGCAAACACTCAGTGTTCTGAATTTCTGGCTTTGAGAGATAAGGAAAAGATCAAAGAACTTGTGGAAAACTGCTATCCTAAAAATCCATCAACTGCATGTTCTTTAGATGCTTCTCTTGTAATTGTGGCATGCTACAACAGAAAAAAATCTGGTTTCTATAAAGAAACTTCATTTAATGACGTGGGAACATGGGGAATGTTTGATCTTGGACTAGCTTGTCAGAACATGATGCTAAAACTTCATGACCTAGGTTTAGGGAGCGTGGTGGTAGGTGCTTATGATTCTAAAAAAGCATCTGAAATCTTAGATATAAAAGGAGATATTCAGATAGCAGCTATTATACCTGTAGGTAAACCGGCAGTTGAGACAAGACCTGTTCCAAGAAAAGAACTTTCGGAACTTTTACATATAGATAAGATAAAATAAATTTTAGACACCTCTTGTAAAAGAGGTGTTGTTTTTATAATAGTGGCGTATCTTGTATATTGCCAAGAGAGTGATCATATGATATAATCTTATGGCATAAGTATAGTAAGAGGAGGCGTTTAAGTTGGTTAGAAAGTTAAAGGCTAAAGGGAATAATAGTCAGATGGATATAATGAAGCAGGCACAGGCGATGCAGCAGCAGATGCTTGTAGTACAAGAGGGGTTAAAGGAAAAAGAACTTGAGACTTCTGTAGGCGGAGGAGCAGTTACTGTAAAAGTAAATGGTCAGAAAGAGGTCCTTGAAATAAAGCTTTCAGATGAAATCTTGAAAGAGGCTGTGGAGGATAACGACAAAGAGATGCTAGAAGATCTTCTTGTTTCAGCAGTAAAAGAAGCAGTTAGACAGGCTGAAGAGCTTGCTGAAAAAGAGATGGGAAAAGTAACTGGCGGAATCAACATTCCAGGTCTTGTTTAGGAAAGTTTAAAAAGAGGGAATTCCCTCTTTTTTTCAATAAGAGCTATTTTTAATTAGAGATTGTTATTTGGGCACTGTGTCAGTGTTCTTTTTTTGGCAAACTTGAGGTATATATAGATAAGAGTAATTGAAGAGTTTCGGAGGATATGTTATACTTTTTAAAAAACTCAGGAGAAAACCTATATGGATAAAAAAAAGAGAAAATATAGAATATACGGAAATATGCTGTATTTTCTATTGAAATTTATACTGAAAACCTTGAAATTAGAAGTGAAAAGAAGTGAAAAAATAGACCTTAATAGCAACTACGTCTATGGTTTCTGGCATAATAAACTTATAATAACTTCTGTTTGTCTGGATTATTATAAAAAAAAGGCAGGGCTTGCAAGTCCCTCTAATGACGGAGAACTTATAGCAGTTACCCTTGAAAAATTTGGATTTCAGGTAATAAGAGGGTCATCGGACAAAGAAGCAGTGAGGAGTCTTATCAAGCTGGCCAAACTTGTGAAAAACGGATATAGTGCAGGAACCCCTGTAGATGGACCAAAGGGACCTATCTATAAGGTGAAACCCGGGATGCTTTTCTTGGCACAGAAATCAGGAAAAAAAATGATTCCAGTGGGTGGAGCTTTTTCAAACTGCTGGACCTTTGAAAAGGCCTGGGACAAATTTCAGTTTCCAAAACCCTTTTCTAAGATGGTGTGTATAGAGGGTGATCCCATAGAGATACCCAAAGGAGCGGATTTAGATAAGTATGCTCTTTTTTTAGAAAAAGAACTAAACAGACTAGACAAAGAAGCTGAGGAATATTTGAAAAAAGACAAATCTAAATAAAAATTAAATGAGATAAATAGTGAAAAATCAAAAGCCTAATTTAGGAAAGGGGAAAATTTTGTGAGTAAGAATTTTTATGTAACTACACCAATATACTATGTAAATGGGGATCCTCATGTGGGAAGTGCCTATACAACAATTGCTGCTGATGTCATTGCAAGATACAAAAAGACAATGGGATATGATGTGTTTTTCCTTACTGGAACAGATGAACACGGTCAAAAAGTTGAAGAGACTGCAAGGGAAAAAGGATTTACACCACAGGAATGGACAGATAAGATGGCCCCTAGATTTGAAGATATGTGGAACCTTTTAAATGTTTCCCATGATGATTTCATAAGAACCACCCAGATAAGACATAAAAAAGCAGTTACAAAAATTTTGAAAAAAGTATATGAAAAAGGTGATATCTACAAAGGTGAATACGAGGGGAAATACTGTGTCTCTTGTGAGACCTATGTACCTGAAAATCAGATAGTGGGAGAAAACGGATGTCCAGACTGTGGAAAAGATCTAAGAGTTGTAAAAGAGGAATCTTATTTCTTTAAAATGTCGAAATATCAGGACGCCCTTTTAGAGCATATAGAGAAACATCCTGATTTCATACTGCCTCACTCTAGAAAAAATGAAGTTATCTCCTTTGTGAAACAAGGACTTCAAGATTTATCTATTTCTAGAAACACTTTCGAGTGGGGAATACCAATTGAATTTGCTCCAGGACATATCACCTATGTATGGTTTGATGCCCTTACAAATTATCTTACTGCAGTTGGGTATGAAAACAATCTTGATATGTTCCAAAAATTCTGGAATGACGGAGAAGTAGTGCATTTATTAGGAAAAGATATTCTTAGATTTCATGCAATAATATGGCCTTGTATGCTCTTAGCAGCAGAGGAAAAACTCCCGGATAAAATTGTAGCCCATGGATGGTGGACTGTAGAGGGAGAAAAAATGTCAAAATCAAAGGGTAATGTAATAGATCCTCAGGCAGAAACTGAGAGATATGGCAGAGATCCATTTAGATATTTCCTTATGAGAGAGGTTCATTTTGGAAATGACGGAGATTATTCTACGACATCTATGGTAAACAGAATAAATGCCGACCTTGCCAACGACTTAGGAAATCTTTTAAACAGAACTTTAGGAATGTATAAAAAATATTTTAATTCCACAGTTGTAAAGGGAACTGGACATCAGATATATGACGATCAGATAAAGGAACTATGGAAAGAAACTCTAGAATCAGTTGAAAAATCTATGAGTAAATTGGAGTTTTCAAAGGCACTGGAAGCTATCTGGAAATTTATATCTAGAATGAATAAATATATAGATGAGACGATGCCTTGGGCACTTGCCAAAGATGAAGATAAAAAACCAAGACTTGCAGTGGTTATGAATAACCTTGTAGAGGCACTGTATAAAGTAGCAGTGTTGGTATATCCTTATATGCCAGAGTCTGCACAGAAAATATGGGAGCAGCTAGGTTTTTCTGAGGATATAAAAGATGCTAAGTTATCTGTGGTATCTCCTTGGGAAGTAATAAAAGAAGGACATAACCTTGGAGAAGCAAAACCTATTTTCCCAAGAATAGAGGTTCAGAAAGAGGAGCCTAAATTAAAAGTAGAGGAAAATCTTAAAATTGAAAATCCCATCTCCATAGATGATTTTAACAGTGTAGAGATAAAAGTTGTTGAGATATTAGAGGTTTCCACAATAGAGGGAGCAGATAAACTTTTAAAATTTAAAGTCAGCACAGGAAAGGGAATCAGACAGATAGTTTCAGGTATTGCAAAATACTATAAGAATCATCAGGAGCTCGTGGGTAAAAAAGTTCTGGCTGTCTTAAACTTAAATCCTGTAAAACTAAGAGGAGAACTTTCTCAAGGAATGCTTCTAACTACTGAAGAGAAAAAAAGAGTAAAACTCGTAGAGATAGATAGTGCAGTAAAAACAGGGTCGAAGGTAAAATAATTTAAAATAAATCAGTGAGATATAAAACCTGATATTTTTCAGATTTGATTTTAGGAGGTTATTTTTATGACAAAAGTAACAAAGGCAGTAATTCCTGCGGCAGGTTTAGGGACAAGACTTCTTCCGGCTACAAAAGCACAGCCTAAGGAGATGCTTACAATAGTAGATAAACCATCTCTTCAGTATATCGTAGAGGAACTTGTAGAGTCTGGTATAAAGGATATAATAATAGTTACAGGACGTAACAAAGATTGTATAGAGGATCATTTTGATTATTCTTATGAGCTAGAGGATACTCTTTTAAAGCAGGAAAAACATGCTCTGCTGGCTAAAGTTGCAGAGCTTTCCAGTATGGTTAATATTTTTTATGTGAGACAGACTCACCCTTTAGGACTAGGGCATGCAGTTCTGAAAGCTAAGCCATTTATAGGAGATGAACCTTTTGTAATAGCCTTAGGAGACGATATAATGTATAACCCTGATAAACCTGTAAGCAAACAGATGATGGAAAAATATGAAAAGTATGGAAGTAGTATTATAGGGGTTCAAGAAGTTGCGAAGAAGAATGTTTCTAAGTATGGTATAGTAGATCCTGGGAAAAAATTAGACGACAAGACTGTTGAAGTAGAAGATTTTGTGGAAAAACCATTTGTAGAAGATGCTCCATCGAGGTTTGCTTGTCTAGGAAGATATCTCTTAGATGGTAAAATCTTTGATCATTTAGAAGGTGCAAAACCTGGAAAAGGCGGAGAGATACAGCTGACAGATGCAATTCTCAAGCTTAGGAAATCCGGTGAAAAAGTGGCGGCCTATAACTTTGACGGAAAGCGTTATGATATAGGGGATAAATTGGGTCTTTTAAAAGCCAATATTGAATATGGGCTGAAACATGACGAAACAAAAGAAGGGCTATTAGAATACTTAAAAAATGATTTGAAACTAGTTTAACAAAATAAAGTCTGACCTTAATGGATTTGCATTAGGGTCAGACTTTTCTGTTAATTTATAAAGAAATTAAAGATCACCAAAGTTGATCATTTGGATGTTTTTATCGGCTATCAGTTCTTTTGTCTTTTGGGATGTGAGAATATCTAGCTCTATCATTCTCGGCTCTACATAGTTGCTGAAGTTTTTTAAATGGAGATCTATAAAAGCCGGATGGGTGCAAATTTCTAAGCTTGAAATATCGGGCTGCGAGACAATATCTTTAAATTTTTCAAATGTAGCTTTTTCGTCATAAAACTCCCATTCAAAATTTTCAGTTGTTTTTATATTATTGTCAAATTCATCCCAGTTTTTTTGTTCAGGAACAGTCCTCATGGCCAAGTCATACTCTTTGCAGATCTTACTCATTATTTTTAAGACCTTTGGGATCTGATGTACATGGTGATGGCTGTCTGCATGGGTTATTTTGTAACCTTTTTTAATTAGAAGATTGAGCTGTGCCCTTAGTTCAGCCTCTATAGTCTTTTCCGAGCACAGAGCGATTCTGTCAAAATCCCTGTCCATGACACCATCTTTACCTAGTAATTCCGATGAATTGGTTAGAGGGATATAACTTGTCAATACGAAATGTATTCCTAGTCCAAGACCTTGATTATCCTTGTATAGATCCAAGGCATGGTCGACATAGGGCATATTCATCATTATGGTGGTAGAAGTGACCAATCCATTTTTATAAGCCTCTATAATGCCGTAGTTTACACCTTTTGAATAACCGAAATCATCTGCATTTATTATTAATTTCATCTGTTTTCTCCTTTTTTTTACCTGTCATTAAAGGTTATTTAATAATTTCAAAAAGTTTGACTGCTAATTTTTTCGGACCTTCTTTTTCCATACCTGTTATACCAAGACAGGTCTTTACTTCTCCCACTTTGACCCCTCTTTCGAAGAGTATGCTAAAATACTTATTTAAAAGCATATCACAACGGCCTTTTCTCTGTATGGGACCAAATGGATTTGCAAAATAAGAGGTTACCATCCCTTTTTCACTGGTAGTTCCCTTAGCCAGTCTCTTTGCTTCTTTAAATACTTTTAGGGCTTCTTTAGAATTTTTGAAGAACTTTATCTCATCTTCATCTTCGTAGTTGTTTGCGTAGAAAATATAGTCTACAGGATACTCTTTGACTATGTCATTATAAGAGGTTATAGGAAGAACCACCCTTGAGTTTTCTCTGTCAGGATTCATAAATATACTTCTGTCCATGGACTGGTAGGCATAACCCTGTTCTAAGTCATCCATCCTTATAAAGGCTCCTATCTCTGTACCAGAGGCCACCACCTGATTTTTAGAGTTCAGCTTTAGAACCCCCATATCGTCAAATATTATTTTCATATCTTTTACATAGTTCTCACTGAGGGCTCTTAAAGCCTCTATACTCTCTGATTTTCCTGCACCACTGTCTCCTACGATGACAATATTACTCTCTTTACCTGTTTTTGTAACTACATTTACCATGGCTCCGTGTACAGGAAGGTTTCCTTGCTCCATCATATATACGTTGTGAAGGGTCAGGATCATAGTTTTCATATATCCGAAATAATCAATATCTTCGTGATAATTGGCGTATCCCAAAATTATACTGTTCTCTTTATCCTTGTAAAAACAAGTTGTTTTTTCGTTATTAAAATCCTTCATTCCATAGACATATATAATGTCGGGTTTTTTATTTCTGTACTCATCCTCTTTGGCCAACTCAAAAAGGTTGCATAAAGTTACTCCGTGGCACATGAAATCCTTGTGGAAATATATATAGGCTAGAAGGTTTCCTACCTTTGCAGGATAGCAGAACCAGTGGTGTTCATTTACAGAAGCTTCTGATAAAGGGGATGTGAAAACCTCTTTAGCTATTCCCTCTCTTTTGTTCTTCTTTGGATATATGATAAAAGGAGGCTCTAGGATTATAGTCTCGATAAAAGGGACTCTTTCAAGGAATGAATATTCGTGTGGGCATGGCCATTTTACCTCATTTACAATAAGCCCAGCATTGGCACCGGCAGGAAGCTGACGATAAACCCTGTGCTGATATCCGATGACAGTTTCCTCTATACGCCTGTATACTCCTAAGATCATGTTGCTGAAGTTATTGTTGGCCTCTATAAAGCCAACATTCTGAAGGCCTTCTCCCTGTCTTCTGTTTGATACTACAGAGTATCTTTCTAGTTTTCTCCAAAAGGAGTAGATTCCCTCAATAAGTTCTACAAAGTATTCTTTTTTATCAAAATAAAGAGTGTACTTTGAATCTATTTTTGAGATATCCTCTACCTGTAGAACCAAAAGCAGTTTAAATACTACAATGAGGTTGTCTACCATATTGTCCAAATCATTGTCTGATCGTTTTATAAAATAGTTATATACTGCATTGTCCTTGCTTTTTATAATCTCCATATATGAGGTCAAAACCGTTTTGAATGCTTGGCTGTCAAGGAGTTTTTCTCTTGTATCACAGTATTTGGCAGTGAAGTTTATGATGGCACTCTGTCTGCTGAGCAGAAATTCTTTTCTCATTATGACTCCTCCAATTTTATAAAAATATGAAACTTTGTAACTTTAAACTCACAATTCTAATTGAACATTTATTTAACTAAAACTAAAAATTCAAAGTTCAAAAAAATATAATCCTATCAGTAATTATAATATATTTTTATCAAAAAAGTATATATAAAATAAAAGCACTTGTCAACGTAAGATCTCCTGTAAAAAAACCCCTAAAATACAGGGGAATGAAGTTAGACAAACAAATTTGTTTGTGATATAATGAGGAATCTTTGTTAAAAATTCATTGTTCAATGAGAAACATAAGGAAAATCCAGGTTGAGCTCTTAAAAAATGAGGTCAGCTTTATTTTTCAAAGATAGTCGGGGAGGTATAGATGTCTGTTTTTTATGATACAGTTGCCAGGGAGCTGAAGATAAAGGCTAGCCAGGTAGAAAACACTATAAAACTTTTAGACGAAGGTGCTACGGTTCCCTTTGTGGCAAGGTATAGAAAAGAGCTTACAGGGGATCTCGATGAAACAGTTATCAGAGATATTCTTGAAAGAATGAACTACCTCAGAAACCTTCAAAAAAGAAAGGATGAGGTGCTGAAAAGTATAGAGGAGCAAAACAAGCTGACAGAGGATCTGAAAAACAAGATTCTAAAGGCTGAAAAACTCCAGGAAGTGGAAGATCTCTATCTTCCGTACAAGAAAAAAAAGAAAACTAAGGCCGATATAGCAAAGGATCACGGTCTAGAACCCCTTGCAAAGCTGGCTTTAGGTAGGATAAACTATGATGAACTTTTAATAAAGGCAGAAAAGTTTTTATCAGAAGATGTAAAGACTAACGAAGAGGCTATAGAGGGGGTAAAACTAATCTTGGCCCAGGAAAATTCTGAGAATCCTGTTTTTAGAGAGGAAATCAGAAATAGGATGCAAAAATATGCATCACTTTACTCAAAGGCTACCAAAAAATCCCCTGAACTGGATCTAAAGCAGGTTTACAGGGATTATTATGAATATAATGAGGCTGTTTCAAAGATACCATCTCACAGAATATTGGCTGTGAATCGTGGAGAGAATGAAAAGATACTCAAGGTTTCAATAAAGTTTGATGAAAAGACAAGATCATTTATAGAAAATATGATTTTGAGAGAATACAAGAATCAGAGTCTGAAGGACTTTTATCTTGAAGTTATAAAAGACTCTTTAGACAGGCTTATTCTACCGTCTATAGAGAGGGAAGTCAGAAATATTCTTACAGAAAAAGCAGAGGGAGAAGCCATAGAATCATTTAAGGAAAACTTAAAAAATCTTCTTATGCAGCCTCCACTTCAGGATAAAAATATTTTAGGGCTAGACCCAGCATATAGAACCGGGTGTAAAACTGTAGTTATAGACAAAGATGGGTTTTTTAAATGTGATGACGTTCTTTATCTTGTTGAAGGAATGCATAACCCAAGACAGCTAGAACAGGCTAAAAATAAAATAATTAAATATATAGACCAGTACGATATAGATATAATTGCCATAGGAAATGGTACTGCATCTAGAGAGACAGAAAGCTTTGTTGCAGGAATGCTAAAAGAAGTAAAAAAAGAGGTTTATTATCTCATAGTAAATGAGGCGGGAGCTTCTGTTTATTCTGCTTCTAAACTTGCTAAGGAAGAGTTTCCAGACTTAGATGTAACTGCAAGAGGGGCTATATCAATAGCCAAGAGAATACAGGACCCTCTGGCAGAGTTGGTAAAAATAGACCCTAAGTCTATAGGGGTTGGAATGTACCAGCATGATGTAAACCAAAACAAATTAGACAGTTCTCTAGGGGAAGTAATTGAAAGTGTCGTTAACTCTGTTGGAGTAAATGTAAACAGTGCTTCTTGGGTTCTTTTGTCATATATATCTGGGATAAAGAAGAATGCTGCCAAGAATATAGTGGATTTTAGAAAAGAAAACGGTAACTTCACAAACAGAAAGAAACTTCTGAAAGTAAAGGGAATCGGTGCAAAAGCCTATGAGCAGATGGCTGGTTTCTTGGTGATACAGGACGGGGAAAACATTTTAGACAATACCATTATTCACCCGGAGTCTTACGGAATAGCAGAAGAGATACTAGAAAAAGCAGGATTCACCCTGGAGAAATACAGAAAAAGTATAGGGGATGCAAGAGCGGCATTGAAGAATTTTAATGTGGAAGCCTTTTCAGAAGAAAAAGGTTATGGAAAAGAAACTGTAAGAGACATCTACGGAGCTCTTATAGGTGATAGGCGTGACCCGAGGGAAGAATTAGAAAAACCAGTATTAAAATCAGATATACTTAAGATGGCAGACCTTAAGCCTGGTATGGAACTTGAAGGAACTGTTAGAAACGTAGTAAAATTCGGGGCCTTTATTGATATAGGGCTAAAGAACGATGCTCTCCTTCACATATCTGAGATATCAAACACATTTATTTCAGACCCATCGAAGGTTCTTTCTGTAGGTCAAATAATAAAAGTAAAAATTAAAGATGTTGATTTTCAGCGGGAAAGAGTGACTCTCACTAAAAAGGAGAAGTAATTTATGAGGCTAAAAAAAGATTCTTTGCTCCTAAAAATAATCTTTTATAATAATATGGCGGTTCTTCTCACTGCTTCAATGATCGCTTTTATACTTGCCTTTATTACTTTAAAAGATATTGGAGCTCAGGTTCCCAAATTGGCGGCAGAGAAGATAAAGACCTTAGACAGGTATTATACTTTTTACATGTCTAAGATGCGCGACGATATCTCTATGATATCTCAGAACCCAAATACTTTTTTCGATTCCAATACATCTCAGAATAGCAGATTAAATTATCAGCTTCTTTCTGACAAACTAAAGTCGCAGTTAGAAAAGCAAAATTATAAAATTTACAACGATACAATATTTTCTATAATAGGAAAAAACAATGAAATTATCGGAGAATCTGGTGATGAAGAAGTTTTAAAAAAATTCTCTGCTTCTAAAAGTAGGAATTATCTTAATTTTATAAATAAAAGGTCTAAATATCAGATGAAGACCTCTTTTAGTGAAAAAATATCTGATGATATAATAGTTAGAATCTCGGTACCTTATTATGGGGATCCTGAAATCAAAGCTTATGTACTTACCTTTATGATTGATGAAAAATTTTTAGAAGTCTGTCATGATTTTATGGGTCTAGAAGCTGAACACAAGATATTTCTACTGAGTAGTGGAGATTACAGTAAAGGAACCCTAGAAGTTTCCAATGGGGAAAAATTTCTGAGTGATAAGGTTCGTTCAGAACTTCAGCTGAGAGACCACAAATATTTTTATATAGAGAAGACATTAAATAAGGAACCTTATTACATGGCACTTTACCCCATAAGAAATACCAATGGTATATTTTTAGGGAGTATAGGTATAGCAATATCACAAGGAGAAGTTATCCGTATAAAGGCTCTTGTATTTCTTTTTATAGCCAGTGTGGCGATAACTCTGATACTCTTTAACTCTACATTTTTCGGGAAGATCTTCTATAAGACTTTAACTCCCTTGGCAGAAATAGCAGAGGCTTCTGACAGAATATCACAGGGAGATTATGATGTAGATCTCAAAATAAAGAGTACTGGTGAGATAGGGACACTTATAATGTCCTTTAAAAAAATGATTAAAACCATAAGGTGCACACAAAATAAGCTTAGGTCACAAAATCTAAAACTTCAGGAAAATATATTTAGGATAAATGTAATAGAAAGACTACTACTAGGAATACATGTAGAAGATGATATCTTTGATGTGATAAGATCAATAGCAAATGCTCTTACTTCTGAAATGGGGCTTGGATACAGTCGGGCAATATTCCTAAGGTACAGCAGAGAGATAGAATCTCTTGTCGGAGAGTATGCCATCATAAACAGTAATGTGATAGAAACAAAGGATGACGGAGTCGCTGGTGCAGTAGGAGGTTTTAGGTTTCAGAGTGAATCACTGAATGAACTAGTTTCATATATAAAGATTCCAGTGAGAAAGCCAAGTTTAATGGCAGAATCAGTCAAGGATAAAAAAATAATATATCACAACGACAGAGGTTATAAATACAACCTGGGAAATGAGTTTTTAATGAGTCTTGGACTAAACAACTTTATAATCATTCCTATATACAGTAATGAAAGAGATTATGGTTGTATATTAGTGGATAATTTTATGAAGGATAGAGTTGTTACAACTGAAGAGGTAGAGCTACTAAATCTTCTTATATTAAATCTAGGGATACATTTTAAAAACAGAATTCTAGAAGAAGAAAAGATAGATAATGAAAGAGCTATAACAATAGGTAAACTTTCTGAGAAATTCTTAGACGGAAGAAAGCCTCTTTTAGAAAAAATAGATGCAATAGTAGAAAAGGCAAAATTAGGAACCGATGACTTTAGGAAAGAAATTTTAGAACTAGAAAGGGAACTCTTAAATGTAAAACGTGAAAACAGCATATTAACTGATTATTCTGATATGAAAGAGTATAGGTTTGAAGTTTTTGATTTAGAATCTCTATTTGAAGAGATATACAATGAACACAAGGATAATATGATTTCAAATAATATTACAGTTTCTCTTTTTGTAAAGTCTAGAGAAAAAATTTATGGAGACAGAGCAGAGCTAAAAAAAGCATTTACTGAAATAATAGATAACGCCTTTGATGCAGTTATAAAAAGTGATAAAACAAATAAGAAAATCAATATTATTCTTTCAAGAGCTAAAAATACAGAAAAAGTAAGAATCAGAATTTTTGATAATGGTATAGGAATGAATGAAAGTCAGCTACAGAATATATATGAGCCCTTTGTAAGCTATAAAAAGAATGCTTCAGGACTAGGACTTTCCATTGCCTATAGAATAATAAAACACCATAGGGGAATCATAAAATTTGAATCCCAGGAAAATGTAAATACGCAAGCAAAAATAACTTTAAATGCATATAAGGAGGAGAAATAGATAATGTCTGATGAAAGAGACTATGGGAAGACCTTAAACCTTCCAAAGACAAGCTTTCAAATGAGAGCAAATCTACCTAACAAAGAGCCACTAATATTAAAACAGTGGGACAAGGACAAAATTTATAAAAAGAGTTTAGAGGGGAAAGAAAAACAGTTTATTCTTCATGATGGACCTCCCTATGCCAATGGAAATATCCATATAGGTCACGCTCTTAATAAAATTTTAAAGGATATAATACTGAAGTATAAGAGACTTCAAGGATACAATGCACCTTATATTCCAGGATGGGATACACATGGACTTCCTATAGAATTAAAAGTTACAGAGGAGCTTGGAGAAGCAGCAAAAGATATGTCTCCTCTTAAAATAAGAGATAAATGTACAAAATATGCTAAAAAATGGGTACAAAAACAAAAATCTGACTTTATCAGATTGGGAGTAATGGGAGATTGGGATAACCCTTATCTTACTTTAAACCCAGAATATGAGGCAAAACAACTAGAAGTATTTAAAGAATTATATGAAAACGGATATATATTTAAAGGACTTAAGCCTATTTATTGGTCTCCGGCAACAGAAACAGCCCTTGCAGAAGCAGAGATAGAGTATAAAAACCACGTATCACCATCTATCTATGTAAAGATGGAAGCTAATTCTGATCTTTTAGAAAAACTAGGTCTAGATGAAGCATCTCTTGTTATATGGACCACAACTCCTTGGACTATTCCGGCAAATGTGGCTATATGTTTAAATGCTGAATTTGAATATGGGGTATACAAAACTGAAAAAGGAAACCTTATCTTGGCTAAAGGTCTATCAGAAAAGGCATTTGCAGATATGGGTATAGAAAATGTTGAGCTTTTAAAAGAGTTTACAGGGGATAAATTAGAAAGAACAACTTATAAGCACCCTTTCCTAGACAGAACGGGAGTGGTGATCTTAGGAGAACACGTAACTATGGAAGCCGGTACAGGGTGTGTACATACAGCACCTGGACATGGTCAAGATGACTATGTTGTAGGAACAAGATACGGATTACCTGTTATCTCACCTATAAACAACAAGGGGCACCTTACAGAGGAAGCTGGAAAGTTCGCAGGAATGTTTTATAAAAAAGCAAACAAAGAGATCGCAGCTCATATGGATGAAACAGGACACCTTCTTATGTTAAAAGAGATAGAACATTCTTATCCTCATGACTGGAGATCAAAAACTCCTGTAATATTCAGAGCTACAGAACAATGGTTTGTGAGAGCTGAAGGTTCTGACTTGAGAGAAAAGGCTTTAAAGGCCATTGAAGATGTAGATTTCATACCTGCATGGGGTAGAAACAGAATAAGTACTATGCTTGAATCAAGACCTGACTGGTGTATCTCAAGACAGAGAATCTGGGGAGTTCCTATCCCTATATTCTATAATGAGGCCACTGGAGAGGAGATTTTTTACGGTGAAATCATTGACAGGGTTATAGGTATAGTGAAAAAAGAGGGAACAATAGCATGGGTTAAATATTCTCCAGAAGAACTTATAGGAGAAGAACTTCTTGAAAAATATAACTTAGCAGGTTTAGAGCTGAGAAAAGAAACAAATATAATGGACGTATGGTTTGACTCTGGAGTTTCTCATAGATCGGTATTAGAAACAAGAGAAAACCTAAAAAGACCTGCTGACCTTTATTTAGAGGGTTCTGACCAGCACAGAGGATGGTTTCAGACATCACTTTTAACTTCTATAGGGTCTACAGGAGATGCACCGTATAAGCAGGTTCTTACTCATGGATTTGTAAACGACGGAGAAGGAAAGAAAATGTCTAAATCTACAGGAAACGTAATGTCTCCTGATGACGTAATCAAAACGTATGGTGCAGATATACTTAGATTGTGGTGTGCCTCTGTAGATTACAGAGAAGATGTTAAAATATCAGAGAATATTCTAAAACAGATGGCAGAGGCTTATAGAAGAGTCAGAAATACTGCTAGATATATATTAGGAAATACAAATGACTTTGATCCTATCAAAGACAGAGTATCTTATGATGAGCTTCCTGAGATAGATAGATGGGCTATGCATAAGCTTGAAACACTCAAAAGAAAAGTAACTGAAAACTACAATAAATATGAGTTCTACAACCTATTCCACGATATACATTATTTTGCCGGAATAGATATGTCAGCTTTCTATCTTGATATAATCAAAGATAGACTTTATGCTGAAAATGGTGATTCAGTTGATAGAAGGGCAGCTCAGACAGTTATGTATGAGGTACTTGTATCTATGAACAAAATGATAGCTCCTATTCTTTCATTCACAGCTGAAGAGATCTGGAGTAAAATTCCTGAAACTTCAAAAGACGCAGAATCTATACTGATCTCTAAATGGTATGAAAATAATGATCAGTATATAGATGAAGAGCTTGCAGCAAAGTGGGATCAGATCATAAAAATCAGAAAAGATGCAAATAAGTCTCTTGAAAAAGCAAGACAGGGAGAAAACAGAATAATAGGAAATTCACTTGATGCCAAAGTTCTAATAAAGTTAAATGATGAAGGTCTGGCAAAGCTTCTAGAAGAAAACAGAGAACTAATAGAGGGAGTTCTAATTGTTTCTTCACTTGAAATAGTTTCAGAAACAGATGAAACATTTACTGAAGGAGAAGAAGTCGAGGGAATGTTTGTAAAGGTACTTCACGCTGAAGGAGAAAAATGTGAAAGATGCTGGAAGTATTCTACTGAAATAGGTACTTTAGAAGAACACCCTACAATCTGTCCTAGATGTTCAGAAGTTTTGAGTAAATAAAAAATTGTGACGGGGATTCCCGTCACAATTTTGAAAAATAAATTTTTTCTGAGAAGGTGAATTTATGTTGTATCTTCTGTTAATCCTTCTGCTAATAGCCCTAGACCAAATTTCAAAAATAATGATAGTTGGCAGGATGGTAGAGGGAGAAAGCATAGCTCTGCTGTATGATTTTTTGCATATAACCTATGTAAAAAATAGAGGGGTTGCCTTTGGGATGCTCCAGGGGAAAATCAACATTATCTCCTTAGTGACAGTGGCAGCAATAATTGGAATAATAATATATCTTGCAAAGAATTTGAAAAAAGGAAACACACTAGAAAATTTTGCATATTCCTTCATACTTTCCGGTGCTATCGGAAATATGCTCGACAGAATTTTCAGAGGATTCGTTGTGGACATGGTTGATTTCAGAGGGATCTGGAGTTTTGTCTTCAATCTGGCTGACGTTTGGATAAATATAGGGGTAGCCCTTATTGTTTTGGAATCAGTTTTGGCAACGAAAAAAAAGGAGAAAAGTATAGAGGAGGAAAGTAAATGACCTTTCAAGAAATGATATTTGCACTCCAACAGTACTGGAGTTCTAAAGGATGCATATTAGCAAATCCTTACGACATTGAAACAGGGGCAGGGACATTCAATCCCAATACATTTCTTATGTCTCTGGGACCAGAGCCTTGGAATGTAGCCTATGTAGAGCCGTCTAGGAGACCTAAAGACGGAAGATACGGAGAAAATCCAAATAGAGTGTATCAGCATCACCAGTTTCAGGTAATAATGAAACCATCGCCTAAAGATATACAAGAGTTATATCTTGAGAGTCTTAGAGTTCTCGGGATTGATCCTCAAAAACACGATATCAGATTTGTAGAAGATGACTGGGAGTCACCTACTCTGGGTGCTTGGGGACTAGGATGGGAAGTATGGCTTGACGGAATGGAGATAACACAATTTACTTATTTCCAACAGGTAGGAGGACTTGAATTAGAAGTTGTGCCTGCAGAGCTTACATATGGTTTAGAGAGAATAGCACTTTATCTTCAAGGAAAAGAGAGTGTTTATGATCTTGAATGGACAAAGGGTGTAAAATACGGGGATATTAGATTCCAGTATGAGTATGAAAATTCAAAGTATTCCTTTGAAAAAGCAGACTTAGACCTTCATTTTAAATGGTTTGACGATTATGAAAAGGAAGCTCTTAATGCACTAGAAGATGAGCTTGTTTTCCCTGCTTATGATTATGTGTTAAAATGTTCTCATGTATTTAACGTATTAGATTCAAGGGGAGCTATCTCAACAACAGAGAGAATGTCTTATATATTAAGAGTAAGAAACTTGGCTAAAAGGTGTGCAGAGGTTTTTGTACAAAACAGAAAAGACCTAGGTTACCCATTATTGAAAAAAGAGTCGAATTAATATAATCTCGCTGCAAGAAAGGAGAGAATGACGTGAAGATCCTATTGGAAATAGGTATGGAAGAGATACCTGCAAGGTTTTTGAAGCCTGCACTAAATGATATAGAAAAATATATTAAAAAAGAATTTGAAAGCCAGAGAATAAAGTTTGAAACCCTGAAAACTTTTGGGACTCCTAGAAGGTTAGTTCTTCTAGTAGACGGAGTTTCAGAAAAACAGGAAGATCTTGATATAGTAAATACAGGTCCTGCAAAAGAAGTAGCATATGACGTAAATGGTGAGCTTACAAGGGCCGGTGTTGGATTTGCAAAATCTCAAGGAATTGATCCTACAGATTTAGAGATTCTAGAAACTCCTAAAGGTGAATATATTGCCGTAAGAAAGTTTGTAGAGGGTAAGGATACTAAAGAGCTTCTTTCAGGACTACTTAAAAACCTTATCACAGGATTAACATTCCCAAAATCTATGAAATGGTCTGACTTAAGTATGAAATTTGCAAGACCTGTCCAGTGGTTTTTGGCAATGGCAGACGATGAATTGGTAGAATTTGAAATAGAAGGGATAAAAAGTTCCTTAAATTCAAAGGGACATAGATTTTTTGGCGAGGAGTTCGAAGTAACTTCAATTGAAGAGTACTTTACAAAACTCAGAGAAAATAACGTAATAGTGGACATAGAAGAAAGAAAACAAATGATCATAGATATGATAAAGGAAAAATGCACCAAGACAGGGGAACAGGTACTTATAGAGCCTGACCTACTAGATGAGGTGACAAATCTTATAGAATATCCTTATCCTATAGTTGGAACTTTCAACTCAGAATTTTTAGAGGTTCCTCAGGAAGTTCTTATTATATCTATGCAGGTCCACCAGAGGTACTTCCCTATTTTAGATAGCCAGGGTAAGCTTTTACCTAAATTTGTAGTTATCAGAAATGGGATAACATCTTCTGAGCATGTAAGAAAGGGTAATGAGAAGGTTTTATCTGCAAGACTTTCTGACGCCAGATTTTTTTATCAGGAAGATCAGAAAAAATCTCTTGAGGAATTTGTAGATAAGCTATCTACTGTGGTATTCCAAAAAGATCTAGGAACAATAGCTCAAAAAATCTCAAGGAGTAAAAAACTTGCTGAATATATGAGTGAAAAATTAGCATTAAGGGATTCAAAAGAAGATATTATGAGAACTATTCATCTTGCAAAGGCTGACCTTGTCTCTAACATGATAGGGGAAAAAGAGTTTACAAAGCTCCAAGGGTTTATGGGAGCAGATTATGCTCTTAAGGCCGGAGAGAAAGAGGTCGTTTCAAAGGGTATAGAAGAGCATTATTACCCTAGATACCAGGGAGATAAGCTTCCTCAAGGTATAGAAGGAGTAATAGCAGGAATATGCGACAGAATGGATACCCTAGTGGGATGTTTTGGCATTGGTATGATCCCTAGTGGTTCAAAAGACCCTTTTGCCCTAAGAAGAGCCGCACTTGCAATTGTAAATATTATTTTAAATTCTAAACTTGTGATTTCTTTAGAGGAGCTTACTTCTAAAATGCTTGATATTTTAGAAGAAGACAATGTTCTTAAGAGACCTAAAAAAGATGTTTTAAAAGATCTAATGGAATTTTTTAAACAGAGAGCTATAAATGTATTTGCTGACCATGGACACAGAAAAGATGTTATTGGTGCAGTCTTAAGTATAGATTGTGATGTTCTTTTAGAGGCCTCTGAAAAAATAGAGACACTGGAAAAAGTTTCTAAGGAAGAGGGATTTAACGATCTGGTACTCCTTTTAAAAAGAGTAGGAAATATATCTAAAGATCATCATGAAAAAGCAATTTCAACTGATTTACTTGTAGAAGACGCTGAAAAGGAACTTCATAAATTTTATGTAGACCTTGATTCAAAAACAGAATTGAATCTTCAAACTAAATCTTATGAAGAATTTTTTAGAAATATTCTTGCGGGTAAAAATGTAATAAATAGATTTTTTGACAGTGTAATGGTAATGGATAAAGATCAATCGTTAAAAAATAATAGACTTTCTCTTTTGAAATCTCTAAATGAGATTTTTAACAGAGTAGCTAAATTGAATTTGATAGAAGAAAAATAAAAAAGGTGTCTTAGGACGCCTTTTTTTATTTATCCAATGAAAAACAAAAATATTTTGAAAAAAAACTTTTTTTTTTGTATCAAATAATTGGTACTAGCTTATAAAACTTCTCAATTAAAAGATCATGAAAATTTTATTAAATTTATAAAAGAAAGACAAGTTTTATAGAGTGAAACATTGTTTAACCCTTGTTAACTCTGGGTTTATTATGAAATATATTTATACTAAAGGCAGATTTTTATTAAAAACCTAGAAAAATTAATATAATGCAAGGAGTTATTTATTAAAAATTTTTAACTTGACGTTAATGGTCTATAACTGCTATTATACATAAAAGTTCTTCTAGGAAAGACAAAGTTATAAAAAACAGTAAAAAGTTTCGAAAGTAAAAATAAAAGTTGTGATAGAGTATTGTCACAAAAGTATAGAGGAGAGAAATGCTATGTTTAGACTAACTATAACCACCACCATAATTATTATGTAGGGTTTGCAATCAGAATTTCTGCTGATTCAGACCCATTTTAGAATAATGAAAATGTGGAATGTTTCTAAGTGGGATAGAGTCTAAAAGTAGTCAAATGCCCGTTTAGAACATATGTTCTTAACGGGCATTTTTTTATAAAATTAAATAACAACCTCATCAAACAGTGAAAAGTCTCAGCCTGATAAATTATACATTAATAAAGGGCTAAAGCTGTAGTGATTAAAGATAATTTTATCAGAGTGAACATAATAATGTTAAATAAAGAAAAAAACTTTTGACATTTCTTTAAAAATCTATTATTATAATCTTCAACACGGTAAATAAATGTCGAGTCACTGACAGCTTAATAAATCGGATGAAGGTATAGGGAGAGAGCTGGTAAAACAGCCACCGAAGAAGTAAATCTTTCAGGTAAATGGACCTATGCTGGACGAACCTCAGGAGAGAACTGTTTGATCAGTCACCGAAGGAGTAACACTCTCAGGTAAAAGGACGGAGGAAAACCCACGCAACTATTTTTGCGTATGGATTGTTTTCTTGAGGTTACATTTTTGTAACCTCTTTTTATATATTTAAATTTTTTTAGGGGGGATTATCAATGAGTTATGTTGTAGCGGTAGTTGGGGCAACTGGTATGGTAGGAAGGAAAATGTTACAGGTACTTGAAGAAAAAAAGTTTCCTGTTAAAGAGATAAAGCTTTTGGCTTCGGCTAGGTCAGCTGGTAAAAAGATGACTTTCAGAGGAAAAGAAGTAGTTGTAGAGGAACTTAAAGCTGAAAGTTTTGTAGGAGTAGATGTAGCACTATTTTCAGCCGGTGGAGAAACAAGTAAGAAATTTGCTCCTGAAGCTGCAGAAAGAGGAGCTATCGTAGTAGACAACTCAAGTGCATGGAGAATGACAGAAGATGTTCCGCTAGTGGTACCTGAAGTAAATCCAGAGGCTATAAAAAATAGCAAAATAATAGCAAATCCAAACTGTTCAACAACACAGTGTGTACTTCCTTTAAAAGTGGTTCAAGACTTATTTGGACTAAAAAGGGTTGTTTACAGCACTTATCAGGCTGTCTCAGGATCTGGTAGAGATGGTATAGAGGAATTAAAAGAAGGGAAAAGATTTTATCCTTATCAGATAAAAAATAACTGCCTTCCGCATATAGATGTATTTTTAGACAATGGCTACACCAAAGAAGAAGAGAAGATGATAAATGAAACCAGAAAGATTCTTGAAGTTCCAGAGTTGCCTATAACTGCAACTTGTGTAAGAGTACCAGTACTTAACTGTCACGGAGTTTCAATAAACGTAGAAACAGAATCAGAAGTTGATATTCAGAAATTAAGAGATGCACTACAAGATTTTCCAGGAGTTGTGCTGTATGACGACCCTAAAAACAATGTATACCCACTGGCTTCAGAATCAGATGAAAAAAATGAAGTATTCGTAGGAAGACTTAGAAAAGATCCAAGCATAAAAAATGGTCTCAACATGTGGGTAGTATCAGATAACCTTAGAAAAGGTGCAGCAACAAACACCGTACAAATAGCAGAGGTACTTGCAAAAGGGGGAAAATTATGAAATTAGGTGTAATAGGATTAGGTACTGTAGGCGAAGGAGTCTTAAAAATTCTTACACTTGAGAAAGATAGATTAGAGGCCATGTTTGGAGAGAAAATAAATGTTACAAAAGTTTGTGACCTTGAAGAGAGAAACTTTCCATTTGGTAAATTTAACTTTACAAATAATTATAAAGAAATACTAGCAGATGAAGAGATCAATACAGTTGTAGAACTAATCGGCGGAGTGGGGATAGCCTTTGAAATAGCAAAGGAAATCCTTGGATCAGGAAGGAACTTAGTGTGTGCAAACAAGCATCTTATAGCTACTCACGGAAAAGAATTATTTGCTCTTGCAGAAAAAAATAATGTTAAGTTTTTCTTTGAGGCAGCAGTTGCAGGAGGGATTCCAGTTGTAACTCCCCTTAAAGAAGGACTTTTTCCAAATAGATTTGAAAGAATAAGAGGGATACTAAACGGTACTTGTAACTATATGCTTTCAAAAATGGAAGAGGGAATGAGTTATGATGAAGCACTTGCAGACGCTCAGGAAAAAGGCTATGCAGAAGCAGATCCTACATTTGATGTAGCTGGTATCGATACAGGACATAAAATAAGTGTTCTTGCATATTTAGCTTGGGGAGAACTAAAGGAATTTTCATCAATACCTATAACAGGGATTGATAAGTTAACTAAGGAAGATATCGAAAAAGCCAAGGCAGAAGGAAAAAGATACAAACTTTTAGGAGAAGCATTTAAAGAAGAAGGAAAGCTGACAGTAAGAGTATCACCACAACTAATTGAAAGCAGCGAACTTCTTTATGATGTAGGCGGAGTTTACAATGCTGTGGAGATAGACGGTTCATATACAGGGAAAACAATATTCTTCGGAGAGGGAGCAGGGATGGACGCAACTGCTTCAGCTGTAGTATCTGACATATATAAAGTTTTAGCCAGTCGTTCTTGGAATTAATACGAGGGGGTAAGGAGAATGGCATTAATAGTACAGAAATTTGGTGGAACAAGCGTAAAGGACACTGAGAGACTGCAGGAAGTCGCTAAGTGGGTAGTTAAAAATAAAGAAGAGGGCAACAAGATGGTGGTAGTTGTATCTGCACCTGGAGGCATGACTGATTCTCTGATAAAAAGAGCAGAAGAGGTTAACAGCAACCCTCAAGGAAGAGAGTTAGATGTGCTACTCTCTGTGGGAGAACAAATATCAGCGGCACTTCTTTCAATGGCAATAGAACAGCTTGGACACAAGGCCATCTCTTTTACCGGACCACAAGTAGGAATAAAGACGACTAATGATTTTAATAATGCAAAGATACTGGATATATCACCTGAAAAAATAATGGAAAAATTAAACAGTGACCATGTGGTTATAATAACAGGATTTCAAGGTGCAGACGAAAATGGTAATATTACTACCCTTGGAAGAGGGGGATCGGATACAACGGCTGTAGCTGTGGGGGCAGCTATATCTGCAGATCAGGTGGAAATTTACACTGATGTAGATGGTATATACACAGCTGATCCGAGAGTGGTAAAAAATGCTGGAAAGATACCACAGGTGTCTTTCACAGAGATGATAGAGATGGCGGGGAAAGGAGCTAAAGTTCTTCACTGCAGAAGTGTGGAACTAGCTGCTAAATATGGGATCGATATTCATTTGAGATCAGCGTTTACATGGGAAGAAGGAACTTGGGTAAAGGGGGATGAAAAAATGGAAAAAGCAATGGTAAGAGGAATAACGCATGTCAAAGGACTTGCTAAATTGACTATAACTCAGCTTGAAAGTAATAATTATCTAAGTGATGTAATGGATATATTAGAAGATAGGGAAATTGATATCAGACTGGTAAGTCAAGGACTTAATCCTTCTGGGCATTTTGAAATTTCATTCCTTTTAGAAGAAAAAGAGGCAGTGAGAGTTTCTAAACTTATCCAAGAGAAGCTGGGAAACAAAGAAAATATAGATGTAAAACTGAATTTGGGAATGGTCTCTGCAATAGGTATAGGGGTTCGTTCAAACAGGCTTCAGGGAAGTGTAATGAGAATACTTAATAACAACGGGATAAAACCAAAAATGATGTCTTCTTCGGAAACAAGTCTTTCTTATGTTGTAGCAGAAGAAAATGTAGATAAATTAAAAAGGCTGATGCATGATGAACTTATAGAAAAAAGCCTTTCTGCCTAAAATGGAGGTCGGTAAACAGTGGCTGTTTATACTAAATTGAGCGATGAATATATAAAGAATATATTGAAAAGTTACTCCTTTAAAAAGGTGGACAGGATAGAGGAGATATCTGAGGGGATATTAAATACTAATTATTTTGTAGAAGGTGACAAAGGTAAATTTATTTTTAGAATATTAGAAGGTGAGAGGGATTACACAGAAGAGGTAAAGGAACTCGAATTTCTAGAATATCTTAATTTAAATGGGTTTCCATGTCCAACGGCTATAAAAAATGATTTAGGAGAAAATTATACATTTATAGATGGTAAGATGACTTCGGTATTTACATTTATAGAAGGAGAAAAAGTAAAGTCTATAAATGAAAATAATATTAAAGAGATAGGCCAAAAGCTAGGTAAAATGCATAACCTCTTGAAAGACAGAGATATAAAAAGAAACAGAAAAATAGATATGCAGTATTTTTATGATATAATATCAAAGGCTGATCTCAGAGGAATACTTAAAGATGATTATGATTTCATTATGAAGTATTATGAAAGGGCATCTAAAATAGATTACTCAAATCTTCCCTTTGGTATAATTCATAACGATATTTTTCCTGACAATGTTTTTATGCAAGAAGGTGAAATATCAGGTATAATAGATTTCAACGACTGTCTTAGAGGACCTCTTATTCTTGATTTGGCTATAGTTATAAGTTTTTGGATAAGAAACAGAGGTTTTTCAGATGAAGTTGAAAATAGGCTAACTGAAGTATTTTTAAATGCCTATGAGAGTGAAAGAAAGATAACCGAAGAAGAGAAGGAGCTCATGAATGAAGCTCTCATAAGAATTGCTCTTACTTTTATATTTTTGAGAGTTAATAAATTTCATGTAGAGGACAACAGCAGTGTAAATATGGAGTTTAAAAATTACAAAGATCTCCTTCCATTGCTGAGATATTTCTAAGGAGGAAAAAATGAGATACGTTAGTACTAGGGGAAACCTTGAAAAAAGTTATTCGGCAGCAGAAGCCATAAGAGAGGGAATGGTTCCAGGAGGAGGACTTTTTGTACCTGAGAGTTTTCCTAAATTTACTCTTGACGAAATAAACAGCTTGAAAAAACTTAACTACCAAGAAGTTTCTATTGAAGTACTGAAAAAATATCTTTCTGACTATACAGAAGAAGAGATAAAAGAATGTGTAGAGGGTGCTTACAGCGACATTAATTTCTCACACAAAGAAAGAACTCCTGTGGTGAAAGTCGAGGATGAAGTATATGTAATGGAACTATGGCATGGTCCAACAGCTGCATTTAAGGATATGGCACTTCAGCTTATGCCAAGACTCTTTGTGAAAGCTAGAGAGAAAACAAATGCTGTAGACGATACCCTTATACTTGTTGCTACTTCTGGTGATACTGGAAAGGCAGCTCTTGAAGGATTTAAAAATCTTAAGGGGATTAAAGTAGTTGTTTTTTATCCAGAAGAGGGTGTAAGCCAGGTTCAAAAACTTCAAATGATAACAACAGAGGGAGATAATCTAACTGTTTCTGCATTAAAAGGGAACTTTGATGACTGCCAGACAGGTGTAAAGGATATTTTTTCAGACGAAGAGTTTAATAGTATTTTGAAAGGCCTAGAGCTGTCTTCGGCAAATTCCATAAATCTAGGCAGACTTCTTCCTCAAGTAATATACTATTTTAAGGCCTATGCACAGATGCTGAGAGACAATGAAATTACCCTAGGGGAAAAAGTGGACTTCTGTGTTCCAACAGGAAACTTTGGAAATATACTAGCAGGTTATTATGCTATGGAAATGGGTCTTCCAGTTGGAAAACTGATCTGTGCTTCTAATAAAAACAATGTTTTGACAGACTTTCTTCAGAGCGGAACCTATGACAAAAAAAGAGATTTTCATAAAACAATGAGTCCATCTATGGATATTTTAGTTTCTTCAAATCTTGAAAGATTTCTTTATCATACACTGGGAGATGCTGACAAAGTTTCTAAGATCTACGAAAGGTTCAATAGAGACGGAGTTTTCAGTATAGAAAAGCAGGAGCTAGAAAATATTCAGAATATTATGGAATCTGGATACACTGATGAAGATATGTGTATAGATACAATAAAAAATGTTTTTGAAAATGATAACTATATAATGGACACTCATACTTCGGTAGCTATGAATGTAGCACTTAGAAAAAAAACTGAAAGAAAAGTAGTAGTATTATCCACAGCCAGTATATATAAATTTCCTTCAAGTGTCTTAAGGTCATTTGGGAAACAGGGAGAAACTGAGTTTAAAGAAATAGAGATGTTAAATGAAATAACAGGTGTAGAACTTCACAGTGCAGTAAAAGGGATAGATAAACTTCCTGTACTCCATAAAAACTGCATAGAAAAAGATGGAATGAAAGAATTTTTGGAAAATCTAATAAAAAAATAAATTTTAAAATTTATCAGAGGTTAAACATGTAAAAGGGGGTGTCTAGAATACTAGATGCCTCTTTATTGTTTAAAAATAAATAAATTTGACATATTAGGTAAAACTGATATAATTTTTATATAAAAATTTTAGGAGGAAAAAATTATGAAGACATTTAAAACTTCAGGGGTCTGTGCAAGAGAGATCTCTTTTAAAGTAGATGGAGATGTTATTGAAAGTGTTGTTTTTAAAGGTGGATGCAGTGGAAATACCCAGGGTCTAAGTGCTCTACTAACAGGAATGAAGGTAGATGACGTAATAGAAAGGCTCTCTGGGATGAACTGTGGATCAAGAGAAACATCTTGTCCTGATCAGTTGGCAAAAGCCTTAAAAGAGTTATTATGATGAAAGATTGATATAAAAATGATTGTTTTTTCATCTTTTTAAACAAAAATATTTTCTTGAGAAGAAAATAATGTTATAATACATACGTAATAGAATATTTTCAAGAAATAATAAGATGAAAAATTATTGATGATAACTTTAATAGTATACCATCGGAGAAAAACATCTTGGTAACAAGATGTTTTTCTTAAAGATAGCTTGTGAAGTTCGTGAAAAAAGTTGTAATATTATTGAATATAAATTATAATTAATTGATATTAAAAACTAAAAGTTATTTTTGTCTAGGAGGCAACTTTTCATGCTATCAAAAAAGGTTAAAATAAAAGTACTGACAGGGGTTTTTTTTGTCTCTGATTTTACTTTTTATTTATAAGGAAATGCACACTTTACTGTTTGGGATGTCACTTTTTTATTTTTTTTACTTTACATAATAAGTAGAGATAGTGAAAAATACAAGTATTCTAATTTCACAACCAGAAGTAAAAATCTTTCGAGGACCTGTCTTTTTTTTATGTTGATTTTGATAACACGTCTGTATCAAGTACAGGTGATAGAGCATAAAAAGTATGAAAAGACACTTGTTGACCAAGTAGAGGCAACTTATTCGATTATGGGTAATAGAGGTAAAATTTTGGATTTTAGAGGAAAACCTTTAGCTTATAATTCAAATTTATATACAGTAGCTATAGATCCTAGAAGAGTTTATAAATTTGAGACTGCAATGAATGCCCTAGAGGAGATAGATAAAAATCATATTAAAATAGGGTATAGGGCACTAAAAAAAAAATTACCTTCTTTATCTGAGTCTAAATATAAAATAATAGCTAAAAATGTAGAAGAAGATAAAAAAGAAGAGATAGAGAAACTAATAAAGGAAAAATATAAACTCAAACACAACGAAATATTCTTTCAGAAAAAAGGTAACAGAGAGTATTATAGAAAAGAAATATTTTCATATCTGGTTGGAATTACAGGGTTTACTAAAAAATCAAAAGATTCTAAAACAGGAATTTTCGGAGTGGAAAGAAAGTATGAAAAGTATCTTAGAGCCAGAACAATAACAAAAAAAGATATATTTACCAGAAGTCGTTTTATGAGACTTCCAACGGCATCAGATGAGTTGGAAATATCTGCAAATGGTAAAAATATCTATTTAACTATAGATTATTTTTTACAATATATACTCAATGAAGAAGTGAAAAAACAATTTGACAACACCAGGGCTGAAATGGGTCTAGGACTGATAATGGATCCAAATACAGGCAGAATACTAGCTACATCAATATTCAACAAAAGCCCCCAGAAAAACCTAAAAAATCAGATAATACAGAGTCAGTATGAACCTGGTTCTACATTTAAACCTCTGATTGTGGCGGCTGGGATGGAAGAGGGATTGATTTCTCCTAATGATACCTTTGATGTGGGAGATGGTAAAATAGTAAGACACAGGCACACCATAAGGGAAAGCAGCAGACACACAAAGGGAATATTGTCTACAGAAGAGGTATTGAAAAAATCCAGTAACGTGGGAATGGTACTTATAAGCGACAAATTCAGCAATGAAACATTTGAAAAATATCTTGAAAAGTTTGGTCTAGAAGATAGAACTAAGGTGGATCTTCCCGGAGAGTTAAAACCATATATGCAACATTACAATAAATGGGATGGTCTTAAAAAAAATACAATGGCTTTTGGTCAGGGGATAGCAATAACCCCTATACAACTAGCAACGGCTTTTTCATCGGTAATAAACGGAGGAGTACTTTATCAGCCTTATGTGGTTGATAGAATAGCCGGAGATGACGGAGTAGTAATACGAAGAAATACACCTCAAAAGGTGAGAAGGGTGATATCTCCTAAGATTTCACAAGAGATGAGAAGTATGCTCGAACATGTGGTAGCTGATGGTACAGGTAAAAATGCAGCCATAGATGGTTATAGAATCGGAGGAAAGACAGGAACAGCCCAGATAAGTTCTAAGGGCGGCTATCTCAGGGGCGAATATCTAGCGTCCTTTATAGGTTTCTTTCCGGCAAATAACCCACAGTATTTAATGCTCTTTATGTTTTTGAAGCCACAGGCAGATATTTACTATAAGAAGTTTGGTGGATCTGTAGCTGCCCCAGTATTTAAAGAGGTTGCCAAGAGAATAATAAAGTACAACGACATCCTTCCGGGAGATGTGGAATATCTTGGAGATTCTGAAATGGAATTTCCAGAAAATAGTTCTAATGAACCTCTGGTTGAAATGCCTGATCTTTCTGGGAAAAGTGCCAGAGAGGTACTGAAGATATTAGGTAAACTGGGTATAGAGGTTAAAATTTCGGGAACTGGGTTGGTGGATTCACAATGGCCGAAAAAGGGTACCGCTCTTGAAAAAATAAATAAGGTGAAAATTCACCTGAAATAGGTGTTTAAAATATGAGATATTACGGAGTTTATGTAGACGGGACAAACGACTTTTTTACCTATTGCGACATGAAAGATGAATTTAATATAGGAGAGAGAGTTGCAGTTCCTTTTAGAGGAAGAATAAAAAGTGGTCTGATAGTTTACAGGGAAATGTCTGAGAACTTTGAGTTTAAAGTTCTTTCTATAACCAGAAAATTAGATAGTCATATTCATCTTTCTAAGGCTATGGTAAAGCTATTATTATGGATGAAAAATTATTATCTTTGCTCTTTTGGACAAAGTTTTGGAGCCGCTGTTCCAGGCAACCTGAAGGTAGAATACTCTTATAACTACAGATTTATAGAAGAAATTCCTATAAAAACAGAGGAAGAAAAAAAAATCGGAGATTATTTCAGAGAAAAATCAGAAGTAACAAAAACTACTTTGTATAAAAATTTTTCTAAGGATCTTATTAAAAGTGCTTTGGAAAATAAAATTCTAAAAGGTAAAAACAAACTAACAATTGGAGATAATTTAAAAGAAGAGTATTTTGAATTGTCAGAATATTTTTCTCAGAGGATGTGTGTAACTAAAGCAACCTTAGAAAAGAAGTTTTCTAAGGAGTTAATAGATAAAATGGTCAGACGTGGGTCACTTTCATTGGAAAAGACCTTAAAAGACAAGAGAAAAACTTATGATATAGATGAGGCTGACGGGATATACTCTAAAGAAAGCACAGTTTTGAATAAAGAACAGGAAACAGCAGTATCAGAGATAGAAAATTCAAAAAAAAGGTATTTTCTTTTAAAAGGTGTTACCGGTTCTGGAAAGACAGAAGTATATCTGAGGCTTATAAGAAAGGCCTTAGAAAGAAATCAAGGTTCTATCTTTTTAGTTCCTGAGATCTCCCTAACTCCACAGATGGTAAAGAGGTTCAAAGGTGAATTCAGGGAAAATATAGCTATTTTACACAGTAAACTAACTCCTGTACAAAGAGCAAAGGAGTGGCTCAGTATCTATACCGGAGAAAAGAAAGTGGTTCTTGGAGTAAGGTCTGCGGTATTTGCACCTGTGAAAAATCTTAAATATGTTATAATAGACGAGGAACATGAAGCAACCTATAAACAGGACAGTAACCCAAGATACAATGCAAAGTATGTTGGGATAAAAAGAGGGGAGTTAGAAGATGCAAAGGTTGTATTAGGATCGGCAACCCCTTCAATAGAAAGTTATTTTTTTGCAAAGGAGGGAGTTTTTAAACTCCTAGAACTGAATGAACGTTACAATGGTGCAAATCTACCAAAACTAAAGTTAGTGGATATGAAGGATGAGAAGAGCCATTATTTCAGCAGGGAACTTCTGAAAGATATGTCTGAAACTTTAAGAAAAGACGAGCAGATAATGTTACTGCTAAACAGAAAAGGTTATTCTACATATATTCAATGTCTAGAATGCGGCCATGTAGAGGAATGTCCTCATTGCTCTATAACCATGAATTATTATATGAGCCAGGGGATCTATAAATGCAACTACTGCGGGGAAACCAAAAGATATACAGGAACCTGCAGCAAATGTAAAAGTAAGAATCTGAGCCACATGGGAAAAGGAACAGAAAGACTCGAAGAAGAGATAAGAAAGCACTTTGATGTGGGGATAATAAGAGTTGATTCTGAAAGTAGCAGAGAAAGGGACTTTTATGATAATATGTATAGAGAGTTTCTGGAGAAGAAATACCATATAATGCTTGGAACTCAGATAATATCTAAGGGTTTTCATTTTCCAAATGTAACTCTGGTAGGGGTTATAAATGCCGATTCCATAATGAATTTTCCGGACTTTCGTTCTGGTGAAAAGACTTTTCAGCTGGTGAGTCAGGTAGCTGGAAGGGCCGGTAGGGAAAGTAAAAAAGGAGAGGTTCTGATACAGACTTTTCAGCCGGAAAATCATGTGATGAAAAGAATAATAAAAGGCGACTATGAAGGATTTTATACTGATGAGATTGAGACTAGAAAAATACTCTCGTATCCGCCCTTTTCAAGAATTATAAATATAATAATAACCTCAACAATAGAGGAGGGCCTAGAAAACTATGCCAAAAGATTTTATGATATGATAAAAGACAAGGGTATAGAGGTCTACGGGCCTATGAAAGCCCCTATATATAGGATTAAGGGAAGATACAGATATCAGATTTTTTTAAAGGGAACAAGAAAGAAGATGAATGCAGTAAAACCTTTCCTTGAGAGATGCAGCTGCGAACTTCGAGATGAAAAATACAGAGTGGTCATAGATGTTGACCCGATAAATTTAATGTAATGAGGTGATAAATATGATTTATGATATAAGAACTTACGGTGACCCTGTTCTGAGAAAAGAGGCGCTGCCAGTGGAAGATGTAAATGATGAGATAAGAGAGATAATAGACAGTATGGTTGAAAGCATGCATGAAGCCGGTGGAGTAGGCTTAGCAGCACCTCAGATCGGGGTAAGCAAGAGGATATTTGTAATTGATATAGAGGACGGTAAAATAAGGAAAGTTATAAACCCTGAATTTTTAGAATTCTCAAAAGAGATTGTAGAGCATGAAGAGGGATGCCTTAGTGTACCGGGAGTTTATAAAAAAGTAAAAAGACCAGCAAGAGTCAAAATAAAATATACTAACGAAAATGGAGAAAAGGTAATAGAAGAAGCAGAAGGACTTCTTTCTAGAGCATTTCAACACGAAGCAGACCATTTAGACGCCACTCTTTTTGTGGATAAATTGTCTCCTGTGGCCAAAAGAATGGTTTCAAAAAAATTACAAGCACTGAAAAAAGAGACTGAAAAAAAGGACATTAAATAGAGAGGATGGTTTGATTGAGAATACTTTTTATGGGTACCCCGGATTTTGCGGTACCGTCACTTGATTTATTAAATAAACACCATGAAATTGCAGGGGTTTTTACAAAAATAGACAAACCTAATATGAGGGGTAAAAGAATAAAATTTACACCGGTAAAAGAGTATGCGTTAAAACATGAAATTCCTGTGCACCAGCCAAAATCGGTCAAAACCGATGAAACATTGGATCTTGTGAGAGAGATAAATCCTGACCTAATAGTTGTGGTGGCATATGGTAAGATTCTTCCGAAAGAACTTATCGAAATCCCAAAATACGGAGTTATAAATGTTCACTCCTCTCTTTTGCCTAAATACAGAGGAGCGGCGCCTATTCATGCTGCAATAATAAACGGAGATACAGAGTCGGGAGTGTCTATAATGTACATTGCAGAAGAGCTAGATGCAGGCGATGTCATACTTCAAGGGAAGACACCTATAAATGATGAGGACACCTTAGAAACCCTCCATGACAGGTTGATGAGTATAGGGGCAGAAACACTTTTAGAGGCTGTAGATCTAATCGGAAAAGAAAAGGCTCCTAGAATATCCCAGGATCACGAAAAAGCGACCTTTGTAAAACCTTTTAAAAAAGAGGACTGTGAAATAAATTGGAATCAAGAAAATTTTAAAATATATAATTTTGTAAGAGGAATGAATCCTTTTCCAAGTGCACATACATATAACCAGGGTAAAATCTACAAAATCTACAAAGTTGAAAAAATCTCACGTGAATACGAGGGAGAGCCAGGGGAAATAGTTGAATTACTAAAGGGAAGGGGCCCTGTTGTAAAAACTGGCAACGGAAGTGTGATAATCGCCGAAGCTAAGCCTGAAAACAAAAAAAAGCTTACGGGTCCAGACCTTGTTAACGGAAATTATTTTAGTATTGGCGAGAAATTTGAGAACAGCAAAATAAAATAGCTTAGGAGGAGTAATCGTGATTAGTTTGGTGACTGACAAAGAAAAAATATCCCCGAGGGTAATAGAGAGGCTGACTAGATATTTAAGATGTCTGGAAAATCTCTCTCCTGATGATTACATATCTTCTGAGGAGATGGCTGAAAGAATGGGGCTTACAGCTGCTCAAATCAGAAAAGATCTATCGAATTTCATTTCAGATTTTGGAGAGGGTTTCGGAGTGAGAGGAAAAGGGTATCAAGTAAGGATTTTGTACAGCGGAATAGAGAAAATTTTAGGAGTTCATAAAACAAATAATATAATAATCATAGGTGCCGGAAGACTAGGAGGAGCTCTCCTTGCAGAGCCTGAGTTTACAAAGGAAAGTTTTAACGTAATAGGTGTATTTGATGTAGCAGAGTACAAGGTAGGAAAAGAAGTAAACGGAATAAAAATAAGACATACTTCTGAGATAGAATACTTTTTGAATACAAAAGATAGGGTTGATATAGCTATTCTTACTGTTCCTAAAGGAGTTGCTCAGGATATAGCTACAACTTTAATAAAGGCAGGGGTTAAGTCCTTCCTAAATTTTGCACCTTTGAAACTAGAAGTCCCTGAAGATGTAGTGGTATCTAATATAGATTTGTACGGGAAACTTCAAGAACTAAATTACTGGAAGGAGAAAGTAAATCAATGGTAGTTATAGATGGTAAAAAAATATCCGCAGAGATAAAGGAAGAGGTAAAAAAGGAAGTAGCAAAGTATAAAGGAAGTGCAGGTCAGACTCCTGGTTTGGCAGTGGTTTTGGTAGGAGAGAATCCAGCTTCGAAGGTTTATGTAAACTCAAAGGTTAAAAGCTGCGGAGATTTGGGTTTTTATTCGGAAAAACATGTTTTAGATGAAAATTCAAGTGAAAAGGAAGTCCTAGAATTAATAGATAAACTCAATGAAAATGAGAAAATTCATGGAATATTAGTTCAGTTGCCACTTCCAAAACATATAGACGAAAAAAAAGTTACAAACAGAATAGCTTCAGAAAAAGATGTAGACGGTTTTAAACCTGAAAATCTCGGAAAAGTCATGATAGGTGAAGATGACGGATTTAAATCTTGTACGCCTTACGGAGTGATAGAGTTACTTAAAAGAAGTGGTATAGAGATAGCCGGAAAAGATGCAGTGATAGTAGGAAGAAGTAACATAGTTGGTAAGCCTCTGGTAGGGCTTTTGATCAGTGAAAGTGCCACAGTGACTATATGTCACAGCAGAACTAAAAATTTGGCAGAAAAAACCAAACAGGCGGACATACTGATAGCTGCTGTTGGTAAAGCTGGATTTATAAAAAAAGATATGGTAAAAGAGGGAGCAGTAGTCATAGATGTAGGTATAAACAGAAATGAAGCAGGAAAACTCTGCGGAGATGTTGAATTTGATGAAGTGGCTCCAATGACCTCTGCAATAACACCTGTTCCCGGTGGAGTAGGACCAATGACAATTGCTATGCTGATGAAGAATACCATGGAATCATTTAAGAGATCACTGTAAATTTATTGGGATATTTTTGACTTGAAAATCTATACTGAAAATGCTAAAATACATTTTAGTGGTTTATAAAACATATTTATAGAAGGTGATTGAGGGATGAGCAAAAAAGAGAAAAGAGAGTACTACATAGTAGATAAACGTATTCTGCCAAACTCAATACAAAACGTAATTAAAGTAAATGATATTGTTCAGCTTGAAAAGATATCTAAGTATGAAGCCATAAAGAGAGTAGGAATAAGTAGAAGTACTTATTATAAATATAAAGATTTTATAAAACCTTTCTTCGAAAGTGGAAAGGAAACAGTTTTTAGTGTTTATATGTCTCTGGAGGACAAACCTGGAGTTTTGGCCAGAATACTCGATGTCGTAGCAGACACAGGTATGAATATACTGACCATAACGCAAAATATACCAATTGACAGAACTTCTAAAGTGACGATATCTCTACAGACCAACGAGGATATGCTCAGAAAAATCGAAGCGATGCTAGAGAATATAACAGGACTAGAAGGAGTAAAAGATCTAAGGGTCATTGGTAGTAACTAGATATAGGGGGAAATATGAAGATTGATGTAAAAACTATAAGAGATTTGGCAGAAAATATAGAAAAATACAACTTGCAAGAGGTAAGTGTAGAAAGTGACGGAACAAAAGTAACTTTAAAAAGAGAGATAGCAACATCTGAAACAACTTATGTAAGTGCAGCAGCTATGACTACTCCTACGGCAGTAGCAAGCAAAGCAGAGGTACCAGCTGTAGAAGAAGCAGAAGACAAATATGAATCAGTTGACTCTCCTATGATGGGGACTTACTATAAAGCACCTTCACCTGATGCACCTGACTTTGTAAAGGAAGGACAGGAAGTAAAGCAAGGTGATACCCTTTGCATAGTTGAGGCTATGAAACTAATGAATGAAATAAAGGCTTCAAGAGATGGAAAGATAGTAAAAATTCTTTTAAAAGATGGAGCCCCTGTAGTCAAAGGAGATAAATTATTTCTTATAGACTAAGAAAAGCGGTTATACACCGCTTTTTTTATATCTATATTAATAAAAAAATGAAAAATTAAAATAAGCTGTTAAAATAATACGACCAAAAATATTATGATAAATTATAGACAAGAAATAAAGACTTAGTAAAAAAGAAATTAACTTTATACGAGTATATATATAACATAATTTGGGAGGTATATTCATGGAAAAAACGCTACTTATAATCAAACCTGACGGTGTTCAAAGAGGCCTTGTGGGAGAAATTCTTGGGAGAATCGAGAAGAAAGGGTTTAAAATCTCTGCAATGAAACTTGAAAAGATTTCCAAAGAAAAAGCTGGAATTCATTATGCAGAACACGCAGGAAAGGGTTTTTACTCTGAGCTTTTAGAGTTTATTACTTCTAGTCCCAGTGTCTTGGCGGTTATAGAGGGTAAAAATGTTATAGATGGTGTAAGAAAAATGGCTGGGAAAACAAATCCTCTAGAATCTGACCTAGGAACAATAAGAGGAGACTTTGCAGTTGCAGTATCTCATAATGTAGTTCACACATCAGATGGACCTGAAAGTTCTAAAAGGGAGATTGAAAACTTTTTTTCCAATGAGGAGATACAGACACATATTTTATGCACTGAAGAGTGGACTTGTGAAGCTTAGGGCTGATTTGTCTTTTGATTCCTTTTATGCTAAAATTCACTAAAATTGGAGGGGTAACTTATGAAAAAAATAGCCGATGTTGTAAATAAAGAAGTTATTTTCATTAGTAAAGAAACATCTTTTGATGATATAATATCCATTATGAAAGAAAAAGGCGTAGGAAGACTTCCAGTAGTATCAGAAGAAAAAGTGATCGGTGTAGTTACAAGAGATGACATTCTTATTAGAGAGGAAAAAGCACCTCTCCCACCTGTAATTGCATTTTGGGATCTTTTGATAACACTTCCGGGGAATAAAGAATTTAAGAGTAAGTTGAAAAAAATAGCTTCATTCAAGGCGGAAGATATAATGACAGAGGAGTTTTTGAGTAGCAGTCTTGAAGATGATCTAGAAGAAGTGGTCACAAAGATGATAGAGGAAGAATATTCTTATACTCTAGTATTAGAGGATGAAAAATTAATTGGGATTGTAACAAAAAGCGATCTTATAAAAACTTGTTTTTAATAATAAAATTATTTATGTGTAGAAACACACTATTAAAAAGGAAGGTGTAATTCAAACTTGGGCACGTATGGACAAATTTTACTACTAGTTCTTTTGGTTCTACTATCGGGATTTTTCTCGGCTTCTGAAACAGCTTTAACTGCATTTAAAACTAGGAATCTCGAAGAGATAAAACATCCTAAAGCAGGAGAGCTTTTGAAAAAGTGGCTTAAAAGGCCTAACGAGATGCTCACAGGGATACTTCTAGGAAATAATATTGTAAATATTTTGGGTTCTTCTATAGCGACAGCGATAACATTTAATGTTTTGGGAACAAATAGTAAAGCTATATTAACAGCTACTGCTTCTATGACTGCTGTTATTTTGATTTTCGGAGAAATAACTCCTAAAATTGTGGCTAAGAATTATTCTGCCAAAATAGCTAAAATTGTTGTAATACCTGTATATTATTTTACTTTGCTGACTATACCTTTGATAAAGATACTCATGATTATTTCAAAATTTATAGGGAAAATTTTGGGCATACATATCCATGACGAGGCCCTTATGATAACTGCACAAGACATAATCTCTTATGTAAATGTGGGAAAAGCAGAGGGAATCATAGAAGAAGAAGAAAAGGAGATGATACACTCAATATTTGAGTTTAGTGACACTACAGCCAAAGAGGTCATGACTCCTAGAACATCGATGTTTGCTTTAGATGGAGAGAGTACAATAAATGAAGTATGGGACGACGTTTTTGAAACTGGGTACTCTAGAATACCTGTATATGAAAACGGAATAGATAATATTATCGGTGTTTTGTATATTAAAGACCTTTTAAATGTCATAAAAGAAGGGAAAGCCGATACTCAGATAAAAAATTATTTGAAAAAAGCATATTTTGTACCGGAAACAAAGTCAATTGTAGAAATACTAGGGGATTTTAAAAGAACGAAGGTGCATATTGCCATAGCGATAGATGAATATGGTGGAACAGTGGGTATAGTAACAATAGAGGATCTCCTAGAAGAAATTGTAGGAGAGATAAGGGATGAGTATGACAGAGAGGAAGAAGAAATTATTCGTCCTTTAGGTGATGGTAAATATGAAATAGATGCAATGATAGATATAGAAACTTTGAATAAGAATCTAGATATTGAACTTCCGGAATCTGAGGATTATGAAAGTTTAGGTGGACTTGTGGTTACAGAATTAGGCAAGGTAGCAGATACAGGGGATCAGATTACGGTAAATGATGTATCTATTAAAGTTCTAGAAGTAGATAAGATGAGGGTTTCTAAAGTATTGCTTGAAAGGGAGACAGAGGTGCAGGAATGAGAAAAAATTTGAAAAACTGGTTTTATACAGGATTAATAGCTTTATTACCAGTTATACTTACCTTTTATTTTCTTTCTTGGATTTTTCAGATGGTAATAAATTTATTAAAAGATTCCTTTATTGTAAGAAATTTAACAAATTTTTTATTGGGTCTAGACAGATTTAGTAAGGTTGAACAGATTGAGATATATATAAAGCTATCTGTGTATGTGATTTCAATTGTAGGCATATTTTTCATAATAACCCTTGTAGGATTGACCTTGAAGCACGTAATGGGGAAAAGAATAGCTAGTTTTTTTGAAAGACTCTTTATAAAACTACCTGTAATAAAACAAGTATATACTACACTTAGTCAGATAACTGGATTAGTATCTTCGGATAAGGCAAAATCATATCAAAAGGTAGTTTTAATAGAATATCCGAAAAAAGGGATTTATAGTCTGGGTTTTTTAACCAGTAATGGAAATAGCTATTTTGAAGAGGTAATGGGCAAAGAAAAGTTATTAAATATATTTGTCCCAACATCTCCAAATCCGACTTCTGGAATGTTTATAATGATGGAAGAAAAAGACGTGAAAATTCTTAATATTAGAGTTGAAGAGGCTATAAAATTAATTATTTCAGGTGGAGCGATAATTCCATATTCTGTGTCAAATAGGATTTAATAAAACAGGGGGGACTATGAAAAAATTACTTTATATTATTCTTTTAATAAGTCTGATGGGATGCACAAATACTTCGAAAACATCTGAAAGCACAACTGACAAAGAGGAATACAATGTCATAAGAGGGATTAATCTTTCTCAAGAAGGTAAGTATTTAGAGGCACTCAGGGAGTTTGAAAAAGCTTACGGGAAAAATGATAAGAACATAATAACTTTAAGAGAGATGGGACTAGTTTATGCTCAACTCTCAGATTATAAAAAATCAGAGGAATTTTATAAAAAGGCTCTTGTATTAGACGAAAGAGATCAGACGGCTATAAAAAATCTTGCTTTACTCTCATATGTAAAAGGGGATTATGAAAAATCTGAGGAATATTTAGAAAGTGTATCCAAAGATTCTATAGACAATATGGTTTTGAAGTTAAAGGGATTTATTTCTTTTAAAAAAGGTGAAAATATTAAAGCATATGACATTTTAAAAAGAGCTCTTTACTTGGAGTCTGACATAGATATGGAGTTTTACAGTGTGTATTCACAGGTTTTACTGGAAGAATCCAAATTTATGGAGTTGTATAAAGTTCTTGAAAGCGGGTATGAAAAGTATAGTTTAGATAAAGATTATATACTTTTTTATACTAGAATACTTTCAGTCAATTATAGTGAGCATGATAAAGCTGAAAAAACTCTGAAAAGGTATATGGCAGAAAATGGTATTGATGATGAACTATTGTTGCTGCTAAGTAAGATATCTTTTACAAACGGAGATATGGACAGTGCAGAAAATTCATTAAAAATGATTTCAGATGACTACAAATATGATCTAGAATATCTCAATCTAAAAAAAGACATACTAGATAAAAGTAATAAAAGTGAAGAAGCCCAAAAAATAAATATCCTTATTGAAAGGCTGACTAAGGGAAAAAGCTAAAAAGAGCGGTGTAAAAGCACCGCTCTTTTACTAAAAAATATTGAGGAATGCTTAAAATTATGTTATAATTTTATCTGCTTTCTTTTTTTATATAAGGGGGGATTGCCTTATGGAAATAAGGGTTAGAGTAGCTGGTGTTTTAACTATAAAAGATGAGATACTTTTTGTGAAACATCAAAAAAATGGAGAAGAGTATTGGCTACTTCCTGGAGGGGGAGTAGATTACGGTGAAACTATGGAGGAATCTTTAGCAAGAGAATTTTTAGAAGAGTGTAATTTAGAGATAGAAGTTGAGAATTTAATGTTTGTTTCTCAAGGGATTTCACCAGATAAAAAGAAGCATATAATCAATATGTTCTTTAAAGTAAAATATTTATCAGGTGAGCTTAAAATCGGTGAAGAAGAAAGACTTAAAGAGGCCGCTTACCACAATATAGATGATATAAATAATATGACTCTTTATCCCAATGTAAAAAAAGAACTTTTAGACTACTTTAAAGGAAATAAGGAGATAAAGTATCTAGGTCACAGGTGGGAATAGAAATGGCCAGGATTATAAAAAAAAGGCTTGGAGACACTCTGGTTGATGAAAAAATAATAACGGAAGACGAGCTGGTAAAGGCCCTTGAAAAGCAGAATATAACACACAAAAAACTCGGAGAAACCCTAGTTGATATGGGATATGTAAGTAGTGAGGAGATAGTGAGAATACTAGGAGAACAGATGGGGATTCCCTATGTTTCTCTAGAAAGATTAGTAATTACAAAGGAAGCCATACTACTCTTAAGCAAAGAAACTGCTGAAAAGTTTTGTGTGATGCCACTATTTAAAAATGAAAATGTGTTGCATGTGGCCATGGAAGATCCTCTAGACGTCTTTGCAATAGATCGTATAGAGGAAGAAAGCGGCATGGAAGTCTTTCAGTCTATAGCCAGAAGAGATGATGTGGTACGAGCAATAGAAAAATATTATTCACCTGTATTTTTGAAGGAAGATTCGAGTTACTTAAAAGAAAGAAGAAGCTTTGAGAGAACGGATACTTCTGCTGTAGAGGTTGTAAACCTCGTTATGAAAAAGGCGATAATCGAAAATGCAAGTGATATTCATATAGAACCTGAAGCCAATATTTTGCGGGTGAGATTTAGAATAGATGGTTTACTTCATGAAATACTTACGCCTCCTAAATCACTTCATTCAGCTATAGTATCTAGAATAAAGATAATTTCTAAGCTTGACATAGCTGAAAAAAGAATACCTCAAGATGGTCGGGTAGAAATAAATTTTGAAGAAAAGCTGATTGATATGAGAGTATCAATACTTCCCACTATTTTTGGAGAAAAAGTCGTAATCAGACTTCTTGATAAATCCAATGTAAAGGTGAGTTTAGAAAGCCTTGGATTTGGGAAAAGCAATGTAGAAAAATTAAAAAAACTCATAAATAGACCCAACGGGATAATATTTGTAACCGGTCCCACGGGAAGTGGTAAAACTTCTACTCTGTATGCATCTCTAAATGAGATCAATACTCTAGATAAAAATATAATAACACTTGAAGATCCGGTAGAATACCAGATGGAAATAATAAATCAAGTTCAGGTGAATTCTCAGGTAGGGCTAGACTTTTCATCAGGGCTAAGGTCAATATTGAGACAGGATCCAGATGTTATAATGATAGGTGAGATAAGGGATGTGCAGACTGCTGAAATAGCTATAGAATCTGCCATGACAGGTCATTTAGTTTTTTCTACCTTACATACAAATTCTGCAACAGGAGCAATATCACGACTTATAGATATGGGAGTTGAACCATTTTTACTTTCAGCTTCTCTAGCTGGAGTATTAGGGCAAAGACTATTAAGGAAACTTTGCACACACTGTAAAGAGGAGATATTAGTTTCTGGAACAGAATTAAAAGAGTTTAATGTAAATCCCATTGAAGATTATAAACTTTATAAGGCTAAAGGTTGTAGCTTTTGCAGAAATACAGGCTATAGTGGGAGAACAGCTGTAATTGAGCTTCTGGAAATTGAGAGTGAGATAAGGACTATGATAAACAAGGGTGCAGATATTTTTCAGATAAAAGATGCAGCTACGAGAAAAGGCATGAAAACAATAAAGCAAGAGGGATTTGAGAAAGCCTTAGAAGGAATAACCAGTATAGAAGAAGTTTTAAGAGTAGCACAGGATGATATATAATGTTTTTAGGAGGATTCAAATGAATTTGAAGGATTATGTAGCCTTAGTTGAGGACTTTCCAAAAGAGGGAATTAAATTTCGGGATATAACCCCATTGATGAATAATGGTGAGGCTTTTCGTGCTGCAACGGATAAAATAGTAAAATATGCAGAAGAAAAAAAAATCGACCTTGTTGTTGGACCAGAGGCCAGAGGTTTTATTTTTGGATGTCCAGTGTCTTATGCACTAGGAGTTGGATTTATTCCTGTAAGAAAGCCAGGAAAGCTTCCTAGAGAAGTTGTAGAATATGACTATGACCTTGAATACGGGAGAAACGTACTTTGTATACACAAGGATTCTATAAAGCCAGGGCAGAGAGTTCTCATTGTAGATGATCTTTTAGCTACTGGTGGAACTGTAGAGGCTACTGTAAAATTAATAGAGGAACTGGGTGGAAAAGTAGCAGGGCTAGCTTTTCTTATAGAGCTCAAAGAGCTTGAGGGAAGAAAAAAATTAGATGGCTACGATGTATTTACACTTATGGATTATTAAAAAATAAAGAGCGGCGCATCTGCCGCTTTTTATTTAAAAATTTTGAAAAGTATGATATTATTAACTTTAAAATTTAATTATTTTTGAGTTTTTAAAGTTAATAATATTCAATTAGGAGAGAAGAGGGATTTATATGGGATATAAACACGAGATATTAGATGCCATAAAAAAGAATAATCTCAAAGTTGACACAGATAAGATACTCTTGGCTTATGAATTTGCAAAGGAATGTCATGTGGGACAGTTTAGAAAATCTGGAGATGAGTATATTATCCACCCGATAGAGGTGTCTAAGATACTAATCAATATGAAGATGGATACTGATACCATAGTTGCAGGGATACTTCATGATATAGTAGAAGATACTCTTATAACAGTTTCTGATATTGAATATAATTTTGGAAACTCGGTGGCTAAACTTGTAGATGGAGTAACAAAACTTAGTGTTTTGCCAAAAGGAACTAAAAAACAGCATGAAAATATAAGAAAAATGATAGTTGCAATGGCTCAAGATATAAGGGTTGTAATAATAAAACTTGCTGATAGACTTCATAATATGAGAACACTAAAATATATGCCGGCTCATAAGCAGGAGAGAATTTCAAGAGAGACTCTTGAAATATTTGCCCCTCTTGCCCACAGACTTGGAATGGCTATGATCAAATGCGAGCTCGAGGATCTTTCCCTCTATTATCTAGAGCCTGAAATATATAGAGAGTTAGTCAAGCTCATCAACTCTAAAAAAGCTGAAAGAGAAAAATATACAGAGGCTACGAAAAAAGAGATAGAAAAATTCTTATTGGAAAATAATATAAAAGGTGAGGTTTCAGGAAGGCCTAAACACTTTTACAGTATATATAAAAAGATGTACGAAAAAGGTAAGGAGTTTGATGAGATATACGACCTTATAGCCCTTAGAATAATAGTTGAAACTGAAGGAGAATGCTATAATGTGCTAGGTGTACTTCACGGAAACTATAAACCTGTCCCAGGAAGGTTTAAGGACTATATAGCAGTGCCAAAGTCAAACGGATACCAGTCAATACACACAACTATAGTTGGACCTCAAGGGAAATTTATAGAGGTACAGATAAGAACAGAAGAGATGCACGGTATAGCTGAAGAGGGAGTAGCTGCCCACTGGAGTTATAAGGAAAGAGGTAAGGTAACTAAAAAAGACCATGTATATTCATGGCTGAGACAGATATTAGAATGGCAGCAGGAAGCTGACAATTCAGAGGAATTTGTAAAAACTGTTACCGGAGATATACTTCATGAGACAGTATTTGTATTTTCTCCTAAGGGTGATGTTGTAGAACTAGCTTATGGAGCCACTCCTTTAGATTTTGCATTCCATATTCATACTGAGATAGGCTTGAAATGTGTGGGAGCAAAAATAAATGACAGAATAGTTCCGATAGACTATAAACTTCAAAATGGTGATAAGGTAGAGGTAATAACCTCAAGAAATGCTAAGGGTCCCGGTAACGATTGGTTGGATATTGTTGTTACCCAAAGTGCCAAGAGTAAAATAAGAAAATGGATTAAAGATAAAAAGTTTGATGAAAACGTAAAACTTGGAAAAGAGATAATGGAAAAAGAACTTTCTAAGTTTGGAGTCTCTATAAAAGAGTTTGAAGCCAGTGAGATAACATTAAAATATATTGAAAAGCAGAATATGCAGTCTAAAGAGGATCTTTATTTTAGACTTTCACAAAATAGAATAAAGGCTGAAGCTCTGGCAGGAAGATTCAAACCTGAGGTTGTCAAAGAATTGAATTTTGACGATATAGGAGAAAGAAAAAAGCCAAAAAGCAGAAAGAAGAATGACTATGGGGTTGTTATAGATGGCCTTGATAACACTCTTATAAGATTTGCAAAATGTTGTACTCCTCTCCCAGGCGATGAGATAGGAGGCTACATAACCAAAGGAGCCGGTATAGCTGTCCACAGAAAAGACTGTAAAAATTATCAGGGGATGATAAAAAGTGATCCTCCTAGAGAGATAGACGTAAAATGGGATGAAGATGTTTTTGCAAAAAAACTCAATAAATATCAGTTTAATTTTAATGTTTTCGTAGTGGAAAGACCTAATATGCTAATGGATATAGCCACTATTATAGCTAACCACAAGATAAATGTTATCGGTGTAAACTCTAATCTTATAGTTAAGGGTCTAGACAGATATATGAATTTAAAATTTACAATAGAAATCTCTGAAAAAGATGAATATGAAAAACTCTTGAAACATCTTTCTGGAATAAAAGATATAATAGAGATACAGAGATAAGGAGGAAAAATGTCAAATAAACTGCCTGTAACCTATAAACTCTACTCTAAAGACGGAAAGGCTAGAACTGGAAAAATAACTACACCTCACGGAGAAGTGGAAACACCTGTATTTATGCCTGTGGGGACTCAAGCAACTGTAAAAACAATGACACCTGAGGAGCTAGAAGCCATAGGTTCTGAAATAATACTGGGAAACACCTATCACCTTTTCCTAAGACCTGGAGATGACTTGGTTGCAAAATTTGGTGGACTTCATAAATTTATGAACTGGAAAAAACCAATACTAACAGACAGTGGAGGATTCCAGGTATTCAGTCTAGGAGCAATAAGAAAAATAAAAGAGGAGGGGGTGGAGTTCCGTTCTCATATAGACGGATCAAAGCAATTCATCTCTCCTGAAAAATCGATACATATTCAAAACAACTTAGGGTCGGATATCGTCATGTTATTTGATGAGTGCCCTCCTGGGATGTCTACAGAAGAGTACCTTATACCCTCTATAGAAAGAACTACAAGATGGGCTAAAAGGTGTGTAGAGGCTCATAAAAGGCCTGATGAACAGGGTTTATTTGCTATAGTTCAAGGTGGAATATATGAAGAACTGAGGGAGAAGAGCAGAAAAGGGCTAATGGAGATGGATGAGTATTTTTCTGGTTATGCTATAGGGGGATTAGCTGTAGGAGAACCTAGAGATGATATGTATAGAGTTTTAGATTATATAGTGGAAAAACTTCCTGAAAATAAACCAAGATATCTCATGGGAGTAGGGGAACCTGTAGATATGCTAGAGGCTGTAGAAGCTGGTGTGGATATGATGGACTGTGTGCAGCCCACAAGAATAGGGAGACACGGGACAGTGTTTACTAAATACGGAAGGCTTGTAATAAAGAATGCATGCTATTCTGAAGACCCTAGACCTCTAGACGAAGGGTGTGACTGTTATGTATGCAGAAATTATACTAGAGGATATATAAGACATCTATTTAAATCTCAGGAGATTCTTGGATCCAGACTGGCAACTTATCATAACCTTTATTTCCTTATAAAAATGATGAAGGATGCTAGAGAAGCCATAAAAGATAAAAGGTTTAAAGAATATAAAGATGAGTTTTTGAACAACTATTCCAAAAGAGGCGAAAGTGACTGGATAAAAGCTCAAAAGCTAGGAGAAGTATAGAAAATCTTTTTAGTAAAATAAGGTATTAAAAGTATAGAGGGAGCTGCAGTCTGCAGCTCCCTCTTAATATTATTTTTTTCTTGAAAAATATTTTGTGTGTAACAATTCGTGTGCTTTTTCACCCATTGGTTCTCCAAGAAATTTTTCATATAATTCTTTAATATAAGGATTTTCATGAGATTTTCGTATTTTTTTTCCACTGTCGATTGCCTGTATTCCGTCAAATCTCTTTTTAATAATGCTAAATTTACCATGATGATAAGGTTGTCCTCCGCCCCCTATACACCCTCCCTTACAGGCCATAATCTCTATTGCATGCAAGACTTCCTCTTTATTTTTTACTTTTTCCAGCAGTTTTCTAGCGTCTCCGAGTCCATGGGCAATTCCTATCCTCAAAGGGGCACCGTCTATCTGAAGTTCAGGTATTTCTGCGACTCTCGATCCTTCTAGTCCTCTCAGCTGTTTGAAATCTACATTCTCTAGCTCCTTACCTGTTATCCATTCGTATGCCGTTCTAGTAGCAGCCTCTATAACTCCGCCTGTTCTTCCAAAAATATTCGCAGCTCCACTAGACATTCCGAAAGGCTTGTCAAATTCTTCTTCTTGTAACATGTTAAAACTTATTCCGCTTTGATTTATAAGACTTGCAAGTTCTCTTGTTGAAATTGAGATATCTGTGTCAGGATTTCCATCCTTTGAAAATTCCTCCCTAGAAGCCTCGTATTTTTTTGCTAGGCATGGCATTACAGAAACCACAATTAAATCTTCTCTTTTTATCCCCATTTCCTTTGCCCAAAACTCTTTTGCTATTGCACTAAACATCTGCTGAGGAGATTTTGCAGTGGATGGGATATCCAGCATGTCGGGAAAATTATGTTCGATAAATTTTACCCAGGCAGGACAGCAGGAGGTCAGGATAGGAAGTTTTACATCTTTATCTCCATCTAGATATCTAACTACTCTTGATTTTAACTCAGCTGCCTCTTCCATAATTGTGAGGTCAGCTGCAAAATTTGTATCAAATACATAGTCAAATCCTATCCTTCTAAGGGCAGTAACCATTTTTCCAGTGACATCTGTACCAGGCTTATGTCCAAATTCTTCTCCAAGAGCAACTCTTACAGCAGGGGCTACTTGCACAATTACGGTTTTAGACGGATTGGCAAGCATATCTACTACTTCCCAGGTATAGTCTTTTTCATGAAGGGCACCTACTGGACAGACGGCCACACACTGACCGCAGAAAGTACATGCAGTATCTTCTAGATCTTTTTCATGGGAAGGGGCCACCACCGTTTCAAATCCCCTGTTTACTGCTGATAAAATGTTGCATGTTTGTATTTTGTTACACATTGTCTCGCATCTTCTGCACATTATACATTTATCCATATCCCTAATTATAGCAGGTGAAGAATCTGATCTGTAAACCGATTTTTCTCCTTCAAACCTTATATTTTTTATCTTAAATTCATCTGCAAGATCTTGAAGTTCACATTCTCCCGACTTTGAACATGTAAGACAATCCTTTGGATGGTTAGATAAAATAAGTTCTAGAATATTTTTTCTTATCTGTATTAGTTCTGCCGAATTGGTAATAATCTCCATTCCTTCGTAAACCTTTGTTTCACAGGCAGGATAAAGATTTTCCTGTTCATTTACCTCTACTACGCACATTCTACATGAAGCTGGATCGTGGACATATCCTATATCACCCATTTTAAGCTGGCATAAAGTAGGAATTCTGACCCCTATACTCTTAGCAGCTGCCAAAATAGTAGCGTGTTTTGGAGACTCGACCTCTATACCGTTTATCTTTATTTTGACCGTTTCCATAGTTAACCTCCCTATCTATGCTTTCTTTATGGCATTGAATCTGCATGCATTATAACAAGCACCGCACTTGATACATCTATCCTGATAAATATAGTGCTTTTCTTTTACCCTTCCAAGAATGGCCTCTGTAGGACAGACCTTTGCACAGGCAGTACATCCGATACACTTGTCTGTTATAGTAAACTGAATAAGACTTGTACAGACAGTTGAAGGACATTTTTTATCTTTGACATGAGCCAGATACTCATCATAAAAATTGTTTAAAGTTGAAAGCACAGGATTAGGTGACGTTTTACCCAGACCGCAAAGAGATGCCCTTTTTATTGTTTTAGAAAGGTCTTTCAAGAGGTGAAGATCATTTACCGATCCTTTACCCTTTGTTATTTTGTCAAGAATCTCATACAACCTTTTGTTTCCTATTCTGCAAGGTGTGCATTTTCCACAGGATTCCTCCACAGTAAATCCCAGATAAAATTTTGCCACTGCAACCATACAGTCGTCTTCATCCATTACGATCATTCCACCTGAACCCATCATAGAGCCTTTTTCTTTTAGGGAATCAAAATCTATAGGTGTATTTAAATCTTTTTCTGTGAGGCAGCCTCCAGAAGGTCCTCCTGTCTGAACGGCTTTAAATTTTCTATTTTTTGTGATACCACCACCGATGTCAAAGATCACTTCCTGAAGGGTGGTACCCATAGGAACTTCGATAAGCCCGACGTTTTTTACCTTACCAGCTAAAGCAAATACCTTTGTTCCTGGAGATTTTTCCGTTCCGATACTCTTGAACCACTGAGCTCCCTTATTTATGATCACAGGGATATTTGCAAGAGTCTCTACATTGTTTACATTTGTAGGTTTTTTCCAGTAACCTGCTTCTGCTGGAAATGGAGGTTTTAGAGTTGGTTCACCTCTTTTACCTTCCATTGAATGTATAAGAGCAGTCTCCTCACCACAGACAAAAGCCCCGGCTCCATATTTTAATCTTACTTTAAAATTAAAATCCGTCCCAAAAATATTTTTCCCTAGCACACCATATTCGTTTGCTTGTTTTATGGCTTTTTTGAGCCTATTTATTGCAAGGGGGTATTCTGCTCTGATATAGATTAAGCCCTCATCTGATCCTATTGCATATCCGCATATTGCCATAGCTTCAAGTACAGAGTGTGGGTCACCTTCGAGAACAGATCTGTCCATAAATGCCCCAGGGTCTCCCTCATCGGCATTGCAGACTACATATTTTTTATCCACATCTTTGTTGAAGGCAAATTGCCACTTAAGACCTGTGGGAAAACCTCCGCCCCCTCTTCCTCTAAGACCGGAAATTTTTATCTCATCTATCACATCCTGTCTAGACATCTCTTTGAGTGACTTGTATAAGGCAAGGTATGCGTCTCTTGAAACAGCTTCCTCTATATTCTCAGGATCCATAAAGCCACAGTTGCGAAGAACTACTTTTTCTAATTTATCGCTTATAAATACGTCTGTCTTGTGGATTTTTTTATATTTTATATCTTTCAGTATTTTTTCTGCCTTAGGCAGATCTACATTTCCAAAAATTTCTGGCTGTTGGCCAGGGATAGTTACCTCTATAGTTGGCTCAGAGTGACACAGACCCATACAGCCAGTAGAAACAAGTTTTATACTGGCATTTCCTTCTCTTTCCAGCTCCTCTTTAAAAAAATCATAGAGGGTATCTGCCCCTGCTGTTATACCGCAGGTTGCCATAGAGATTTTTATAAGGGTTTTTTCATTTTCAGATTTTTGATAGTTTTCTTTTATGTTTTTTAAATCTTCGATAGTATTAAGCACAATCATCCCTCCATTTACTCATATTCTTTTAAGATATGCTTTACCTGCTCAGCTTCTACCCTACCGTAAGTCTTATTTCCTATTTTTATAATAGGAGCCATACCACAGGCACCTATACATCTCAGAACGTCTATGGAGAATTTTCCGTCATTAGTAGTCTCTCCGACCTTGACTCCTAGTTCTCTTGTCAGTTCGTTTAAAATTGTTTCAGATCCGTTTACATAACAGGCTGTTCCCATGCACACAGAGATTGGATGTTCACCTTTTGGTGTAGTTGTAAAAAAGGAATAAAAAGTAATAACACCATAAATCTCAGAAATAGGTATTCCCATTTTTTCACCTATGAATTCCTGAACCTCCACCGGGAGATAGCCAAACATATCTTGAGCTTTATGCAGTACGCTTATGAGTTCGCCATCTTTTGTTTCAAGTTCACTAATAAAAGTATCTAGTTCACTGAACATGTTTTTTTTGTAATTATTTTCACAATTCATATAATCCTCCCTTTTCATAAAAATATAACTACACCATTAATATATCTATTAAGAATAAATAGAACCTTTCCTATTAAAATATATTTTTCTCATTGAAAATTTTTGTTGATTGATTTAAATTGCTACTTAAAAGAAGTTAGAATAAATTACTGACTTTATTTGAACCTGTTACTTTTCTCTTGAAAGAAAAGTAACCAAAAGTTCAAGAATTTTCAAATGTCTAGGAAGTAGATATTTCTTTTATCGCCTTTGTAAGCTACAGTCTTCGGTTCCCTGCGGAACTTATTCTGTAGGACGGCTGAGTGCAGGTTCTTTCCTGTATAAGCCCTGCGACTTGAAATTCAAAAAATATAAAAGCATATGTTATCACTTGAGAAGTAAGCGCAAAGGTTTACCAAGGTTTATTCACACAAAAGTTTTTTTTAAGTTTTTGGCCATTGATAAAATAAGCGTTAAGAATGACTGAGAGAAATCTCTAGAAAAAATCAACTGTCTGAGCGTAGCGAGTGACCATAAAATAACGAGTTATACGAGTATATTTTATGGTTCTCAGAAACTTAATTTCTGAGTTTCATTACTCTTATTAGATTTCCGAAGGCATTTAGCTTATTTTTCACAGGCCTTGATTTTTGGTTATGCCCTGACCGAAGGGAGGAAATGCCCTTGGGGTGCTTTTCATCAAGGAAAAGTAACGGAACTTTGGATAAATTCAATACTTTAATTTGAATTAAGTAAATTATGCTTAATTTTAATTTAATTATTATAATTTCTGGAAAAAGATAGAGATAATAAAAATAATAGTAAAAAAAATTTTATTTTCAAAAAACATGTGGTATACTTTATTTATACAGTATATACAAAAGGAGTTGAGGATTCATGTTATTTATTCTAATTTGTGTGCTTATTTCATTATGTTCATATATGTTCATGTCTCAAAAGATGACAAATCTAAATTACTCTAATTTGGAAAAAGTTTTTAGTGAAACTGATTATTATGTAGATAAAACAAAAGAGGAGACTGGAGAAGAAAAAGTAGTTCCTTACTTTTACATGATAAATCCAAGGAAATCTTCGGGTGTTATAATGAAATATGATTTTTTCAAAGAAAACTTTTCGTTTTTATATGATGCTTATAAGAAAAATAATCTAATTGTAAAAAGACTCACTCATCATGGAATTACAAACAGTTATGTTCTCAGCTTCTTAAAGGAGAAAGTGGTAATATATCCTTATATATCAGTAGCTGAAAAGCCATGGGAATTAAAAAATAAGATGGACAATGTATATCCTGATATATATTTTTTAGAGAGTAAAGATATGAATAAAATATGTAATGAGCTACAGATAAACGATATGGCATTTGAATAATAAGAGAAATTTTAAGGGGCAGTTATTTACTGCCCTTTTTCTATGTCTGAAAAAAGTCTTATTATAGTAAAATTTACTTTAAATAAAGGAATTTTCAGATTTTTTAAAATAAAGTTTAAAAACAATGTGTCTTAAAACAAAAGTTTTACCCAGTAAAATAATCTTTAGAATTTATGTGTTATTATAATAAGATAATTCAGTAAAATAATATGTATAAAAGGAGATCAAAGTGCCAGGTAAATTTTATTTGGATAATGATATTTTTATAAGAGTTTGGGATGATGTAAAAAACCCAAAGGGGATAATACAGATAATCCATGGTATGGGAGAGCACAGCCTGAGGTACGACACTGTAGCCAAATGGTTTAATAAAAATGGATATATAGTATATGCAGATGATCACAGAGGACACGGGTATTCAGCAGAGAGTATCGAGGAGTTAGGGAGTATAGAGGGTGGATTTGAAACACTTGTGGATGATGAAAAATATATAACCGATTTTATATCAAAAAGTTGTCCAGGACTTCCAATTTATGTGTTAGGTCACAGTATGGGTTCTTTTATTGCCCAGGGTCATATGTCTGATTTATCACGTTTTGTAAATGGGTATATTCTTACAGGTTCTTGCGGTAAGAGGATGGCAGAAACTTTTTCAGGATGGATTTTAAGTGGGATAATAAGAATATTTTTTAGTAAAAGCAAGAGTCCACTTATGAAAAGACTGATATTTCTAGGATATAACAAAAAGATTAAAAAGAAAAAGACTGTCTCTGACTGGCTTACAAGGAGAGAAGAAATTGTAAAGGATTATATAGACGACCCATTCTGTGGATTCGTTTATACCTCAGGGTTTTATTTTTCATTTCTGAAATATCTAAAAAATCTATTTACCAAAAAAACTTTTGAATCTGTAAAAAGGACCATACCAGTTTTTATACTATCTGGTGAGTCTGACCCTGTTGGATTATATGGAAAGGGAGTAAGGAAATTGCTAAAATTTTATAAGAAAAATCATTTTAATTTTGTGAAAATGAAGTTGTATCCTGGTGCAAGGCATGAAATACTAAATGAGATAAACAGTATAGAGGTTTTAGAAGATATAAAAAACTGGATAGAAAATAAAAAATAGGAGGTATTACTCTCCTATTTTTTCACCCTTGATATTCCATATCTCTTGTGCATATTTGGCAATGGTATTGTCAGAGGAAAAGTGTCCTGACATCGCTATATTTACAAGACATTTTTTAGCCCATTTATCCTTATTTTTATAAAGTTTTTCTATTTTTTCCTGGGCCTTTACATATTCTTTGAAATCTTTTAGAACAAAATAATAGTCATTCTTTTCTGTTAACTCTTTGTATATTTCTCCAAACTCAGTTATAGAAACACCTAGAGTTCCATCAACTAAAGTTTCTACCAATTCTGCTATCTCTTGATTTTCTTTTAGGAAATTTACTGAGTTGTATTTATGGGAACTATAGAATTTTAAAACCTCTTCTGATGTTAGACCGAAGATAATGATATTTTCATCACCGACTAGCTCTTTTATCTCTATATTTGCACCATCTAGAGTGGCTAGGGTTATGGCTCCGTTCATCATAAATTTCATATTTCCTGTTCCTGAGGCTTCTTTTGATGCGGTGGAAATTTGTTCACTTACATCAGCAGCAGGAATTATTTTTTCAGCCTTACTGACATTATAGTTGTCTATAAATACGACTTTAATCTTATCATTTACTTCAGGATCATTATTTATAAGATCTCCCAGTGTATTGATAAGTTTTATTATTTTTTTGGCGAATACATATGCCGGTGCTGCTTTGGCACTGAAAATAAAAGTCCTTGGATAAATATCAAAGTTCTTATCGTTTTTCAGTTTTTTATACAAGTAGAGAATATGAAGACAGTTGAGGAGCTGTCGTTTATAGCCGTGGATTCTTTTTACATGAATGTCAAAAATAGAATCCGGGTCTACAACTATTTCTTTTTTATCAAAAATATATTTTGCAAGCTTCACCTTGTTTTCACGTTTTATATCCTCTATTTTGGATAAAACATCTTTATCTTTTTTAAAGATCATCATTTTTTCAAGATCTTTAGGATTTCTTACCCAGCTGTCCCCTATACAGTCGATAATAAGGTTCGTAAGGGCTCTGTTACTCTTTATAAGCCACCTTCTATGGGTTATACCGTTAGTTTTATTATTAAATTTTCCTGGGTAAAAATCATTAAAGTCCTTTAGCTCTTTTGTTTTAAGGATCTCAGTATGAAGTGCTGCCACTCCGTTTACAGAATGGCTTCCAACGATTGCAAGGTTGGCCATTTTTACCATTCCGTTTTCGATTATAGACATTCTTCCGACTCTGTCCCAGTCTCCGTGTCTGGCAATAATCTCCTGACAAAACCTTCTATTTATCTCTTCTATAATCATAAATAATCTAGGGAGTAACCTTTTAAATCCAGAAGCCGGCCATTTCTCAAGAGCTTCAGCCATGATAGTGTGATTTGTATAGGCACAGACCTTTGTTGTTACGTCCCATGCCTCTTTCCAGTTAAGTTCATCTTCATCCATAAGTATTCTCATGAGCTCAGCCACTGCTAAGGCAGGGTGAGTGTCATTAATGTGTATTGCCACATAATCGTCTAAATGTTTAAAGTCAACTTTCACTTCTCTGTGATAATTCAAAATAGACTGAAGACTGGCACTTACAAAGAAATACTCTTGTTTTAGTCTAAGCTGTCTTCCGTTTTCTGTAGAATCATCAGGATAAAGAACTTGAGATATTAGTTCTGCAGTATATTTACCCTCTACTGACTGAAGATAGTTTCCGCTGTTAAAGTTCTGAAAATCAAATTCGTCTGTATCAGCCTCGGAACTCCATAACCTCAGTGTGTTGACAGTTTTATTTAAATATCCAGAAAGGGGTATATCGTATGGAACGGCTTTTACTGTATAGTAGTTTTCATGTACAGCCTCTAGCTCGTTACCCACTTCTTTCATATAGGCAGTTCCGCCAAATCTTATCTTTATACTCCTGTTTTCTTTTCTTACCTCCCAAGGGTAGGGCTCTTTCAGCCAAGGATCTGGCATCTCTACCTGATAGCCATCCTTTATCTCTTGTCTAAACATACCGTATTTATATCTTATCCCACAGCCATGTCCCGGAAGACCAAGGGCTGCAAGGGAATCCATAAAACAAGCAGCCAGCCTTCCTAGACCTCCGTTTCCAAGTCCTGCATCAGGCTCTACCTTTATCAGTAGGTCTAGATCCATTCCCATATCCTCTAAAGCTTCTTTTGCCAGATCTGATATTCCGAGATTGATTAGATTTTTTTCAAGAAGCTTACCAATTAAGAATTCCATTGACAGATAATAAACTTGCTTTACTTTCTTATCTTTATACTGCTGATTGGTTTCAAACCAACCTTCAGACATATAGTCTCTTATTAGGTTGGAAAAAGCTATATATTTCTGAATATCAGAAGCATTTTTCAAATCTTTAGAGTAGAGGCTTTTTAATTTTAAAGCAAAGCCGTTTTTTATCATCTCTTTTGTAAATTCCAATTCAACCAACTCCCCACGTGTTAACCCAATATTTCTTTGTAAAAAGATTTATAATTTTTTGCAGCATGACTCCAGCTATTCTTCTCATTCATACCCCTAAGAATGAGTTCTTTCCATGCTTTTTTATTCTGATATACTTCTACAGCACATTTTATTGTATCCAACATTTCATGGGCATTGTAATTGGAAAAAGTAAATCCGGTTCCCTGTTTTTTCTTTGCGTTATAAGGCTTTACTGTATCTCTTAAGCCACCTGTCTCTCTTACCACAGGGACAGAACCATATCTCATTGCAATCATCTGAGAGAGTCCACAGGGTTCAAAAAGTGAAGGCATTAAAAACATGTCAGATGATGCGTATATTTTTTTTGCCATTGCATCATTGAAAGTAATGTTAGAAGACAGTTTAGACGGATAAACTTGTGAATAATACTCAAAGATATCCTCGTAATCCTGATCCCCTGTACCCAAAATGACTATTTGAAGGTCCATCTGTAGAAGTTCCTGAAGCACGTGAGTTATAAGGTCGATTCCTTTTTGTCTCACCAATCTTGTTATAATACCGATCATAGGAATATCCTCTGATACAGTGAGGCCTAGTTCTTTTTGAAGTTCCAGCTTATTTTTAATTTTTTTATCTATTTTACTCTGGCTGAATTTAGTTGCGATATCTTTATCAGTCCTAGGATTGAAAATATCATAGTCTATACCATTTACTATTCCAGAAAGCCTGCTGTCTATATGTCTAAATAATCCGTGAAGATTTTCTCCGTAAAATTCCATCTTTATCTCTTCTGCATAGGTGCTGCTTACAGTGGATACATAGTCTGAATAATTTACTCCCCCTTTTAAGAAGGAGATAGCGTCAAAAAATTTCATAGAGTCCTCTCTAAAGTGGATATCATGTGAGAGTCCTAGAACATCATCTAGAGTTTCCATAGAAAAAATACCCTGATATTTTAGGTTATGTATAGTATAGAGGGTTTTTACATTCTTATAGGTATCATTTCTCTGAAGCTCTTTTAGATAGACAGGAGTAAGTCCTGAATGCCAGTCGTTGCAATGAATGAGATCAGGCTCGAATTCCATAACTTCTAAAGCAGCTAATACCGATTTTGAGAAGAAACCAAATCTTTCACAGTCATCAAACTCGCCATATACATTATCTCTCTTAAAATAATGCTCGTTATCAACAAAATAATACTTAACTCCGTCGTATTCGAGCATATCTATCCCACAGTATTGATTTCTCCAGGAAAGCTTCACATATGTGTGTCCCAGATGCTTCATTTTGCTCTTGTATTTATAGTCTATCGCCTTGTATTTAGGCAGGATCACTCTAATATCTACCCCGGTTTTTACGAGTGATTTTGGGAGAGAATGAGATACGTCTCCCAGTCCTCCTGTTTTAATAAAAGGCCATGCTTCACCAGTTACGAATAATATTTTCATATTAGTTTTTCCTCCTTCCTCTATTTACATATCTTCTAGAGGCCAATAAAGTTCCTTGAATCGTTCTGAATTGATTCCTATTTTCTTTTCTATGACAAGAGGGAATTCCACTGAAGCTTTTAATTCCTCTCCTTCTGCTATTACTGTATTTTTATCAATTACGACATTTTTTAATTTTGAACCTTTTTTGATGGTGCAGTCTTGAAGGATTACACAATCTTCTATCTCAGTTCCTTCTTCAATTTTTACGTGTCTTGAGACGACACTGTTTTTAACCGTTCCCTCTATAGTACATCCGTTGGCAACAAGTGAATTTGTAACTTCCGACCCATTTTTAAATAAAGAAGGCGGAGTATCTTTTATCTTTGTAAGTATTTTTCCGTGTCTGAAGAATAGATCTCTTCTCACATCTAGATCAAGTACATCCATGTTAAATTTGAAGTATTCCTTTGTAGAATTGATACATCGTAGATAACCTTCAAATTCAAGACCTTTCACTTTATATTTATTTACGTTTCTAGAGATTAGATCTTTGAATGAAGTATAAGATCCATTTTGAGTTGCTTCACAGATCATTTTTATGAAGGTATCTTTTTTCATTATGAATCCCTCTAATGAGATTTTTTCCTCTTTTTTAAAATGAAGATTTTTTCCGATACCTTCTACATATCCGTCTTCATTTAGGTTTATTGTATCACATCCGTAAAAACTTACATCAGCATTTTTTACATTTTTATAGATAATAGATATATCTGCTTCGCTTTCCTCATGTTCTTCGATGAATTTTTTAGCATCCATGCTGCACACCATGTAAGAGGAAGTTACAAAAACATGATCCTGTTTACTTCTGTAAAAGTATTCTAAGTTGTTTTCTAAGATAGAAATGTCAGTACGGGATCCCTCTCCACCTGCAAAGTTGAAAAGAAACATTCCGTCTATTTTTCTGTCTAGATCCCAAGGTCCTCCGCTACCTAAGTGGTCTACTAAAGATCTACTGTTTTGCTTACCTACAAAGAGCCCTACATTTCTCAAACCTGCATTAACCATGTTTGAAAGTGCAAAGTCAATAACTCTATATCTTCCTCCTACTGGAGTGGAGGCTATATTTCTATTTTTAGTTAGCCCTCTTATATCGTCGTCTTTTTCCGTTAGGAGTATCATCGCCATATAGTTGTTTGTCATTTTAAACCTCCCCCTTTATTTTATGATCTGATTTTTTTGGATGATTGTATTGTCTGGTATTACTTTTATTTCTATTCCGTCTCCTATAGAGGCATGATCATTGATCATTACATTTGATCCGACAATTGCTTTTTCTATAACTACGTTGTCCCCTATAGCTGATTCAGACATAATAACAGAATTTTTTATTTTTGTATTTTTACCTATACATACTCCTCCGAATATAATGGAGTTTTCAACTTCTCCGTATATGTCACATCCTTCTACAATAAGGGAGTTTTTAATCTTAGCATTTTCACCTACGTATTTTGGGGGATATGCCTTTTGTGGTGAATATATTTTCCAATTTCTATCAAAAATATTTAGTTCATTGTCTGGATTTAAAAGATCCATATTTGCTTCCCATAGGCTGTCTATAGTTCCTACATCTTTCCAGTATCCTTCGTAAGGATAAGCCATCATTTTATGTCCGTCATTTAGCATTTTTGGGATTATATCTTTTCCGAAGTCATGACTAGAGTCTTTATTTTCTTCATCTTCTATCAAGAATTTTCTAAGAAGATCCCATCTGAAAATATATACTCCCATAGATGCTAGGGTACTCTTTGGATTTGCAGGTTTTTCTTCAAATTCATAAATAGAGTAATCTTCGTTTGTATTCATAATACCAAATCTCGAGGCCTCTTCCATTGAGACATTTATTACAGCTATAGAAGCATCTGCATTATTCTCCTTATGAAAATCAAGCATTTTACTGTAATCCATCTTGTAAATATGGTCACCTGAAAGTATCAAAACATACTCAGGGTTGAATTTGTCGATATAGTTAATATTTTGATGGATGGCATGAGCTGTTCCCATGTACCAGTCTCCACCGTCCATACTTGTGTAAGGCTGAAGTACAGATACACCACCGTTTTGTCTGTCTAGATCCCAAGGGGCCCCTATACCGATATGATTATGTAGGGCAAAGGGTTCATATTGTGTGAGCACCCCAACAGTATCTATTGCCGAGTTAGAACAGTTACTTAGAGCGAAGTCTATTATTCTGTACTTTCCTCCAAACGGCACAGCAGGTTTTGCTATTTTTTCTGTAAGAGACTTTAGTCGTGTACCTTGTCCCCCTGCAAGAATCATTGCTACTATTTCTTTTCTAGCCATTGCTTTTCCCCCTTTTATTTAGTTGAGCTTTATAGAATACCGCTGATAGAGGCGGGATATCAATCATGATGCTGTATTTCATTTCATGCCATGGTTCCGGTGAAGGATGAAGTTCTTCATTATTTGTCATACCAGTACCTCCATATTCGTGAAGGTCGCTGTTGAATACCTCTTCGTATACTGCGAAGCGAGGCACTCCTAATCTATATCCTTTTTTAGAGACAGGTGTAAAATTGAATACACCTATTACAAAATCATCTTTGTCTTTACTCTTACGTATAAAAGAGATTATACTCTCTTCATAATTTAAACAGTCTATCCATTGAAAACCGTCATGAGAACAGTCATTTTCCCAGAGAGCTTTTTCTTTTTTATAAAACAAGTTTAGAGCTCGGGTATACTTTTTCATCTCTTTATGTTTTGGATATTCCAAGAGATTCCAGTCGAGGTCTTCATAATATTTCCATTCGACAAACTGACCGAATTCCCCTCCCATAAACAGTAATTTTTTACCAGGATGAAGCATGGTATAGCCATAAAAAGCTCTTAAGTTGGAGAATTTTTCTTCATATGTACCTGGCATTTTGTCCAATAATGACTTTTTACCGTGTACCACTTCATCGTGAGATAAGGGAAGTACGTAATTCTCTGAGAATGCATACATAAAGGAAAAGGTGATATAGTTGTGATGCCACTTTCTGTATAGAGGGTCGAGCTCCATATAAGCGAGCATGTCGTTCATCCATCCCATATTCCATTTATATGTAAAACCTAGTCCTCCGACATAACCTGGTTTTGTCACAAGAGGCCATGCAGTAGATTCCTCAGCGGCGATATAAACCCCTGGATATTCCTCGAGAATTGATTTATTCAGTTCTCTCAAGAATTCTACGGCCCAAAGATTTTCATTTCCACCATGTTCGTTTTTTAGTTCTGGATGGTCACCTTTTTTACCGTAATCTAGATAGATCATATTTGCAACGGCATCTATACGAAGACCGTCTATGTGAAACTCCCTTATCCAATAAAGGGCATTAGAGATAAGAAAACTCTTTACTTCGTTTCTAGAAAGGTCAAAGTTCGCAGTTCCCCAGTCATAATTCTCTCCTAAAAGTTCCCACTGGTATTCATAGGTTGGAGTCCCGTCGAATCTATATAAGGCGTGACTGTCTTTACAAAAATGCCCAGGAACCCAATCTAATATAACCCCTATATTTTTTTCATGCATCTTTTCTACAAAATACTTAAAGTCCTCAGGTGTTCCGTATCTGCTGGTTACAGAATAATAACCTGTCCCTTGATAACCCCAGGAAGCATCTAGGGGATATTCTGACACAGGCATTATTTCAATATGGGTGTATCCCATATATTTTACATATTTAGATAGTTCATCTGCGATCTCTCTAAAGTTATAAAAACACTCATGGTCAATCTCGATTATATTTGACGAATGATCAATATTTTTTATCTTATCTCCTGAGAGTTCTTTTTGCTTCCATGAACCTAAATGTAGTTCATAAATATTCATAGGACTCTCGTAATGATTGGTCTTTTTACGTTTTGTCAGCCATTTACTGTCTTGCCATTTGTATTTTTCTAGACCATATACTATAGATGCAGTATTAGGTCTTAGTTCAGAATAGAAAGCGTATGGATCACTTTTTTGAACCCTGTCTCCAAACTGAGTTTCTATGTCAAATTTATAAATTTCACCCTTGGTGATTCCGTCTATTTCAAGTTCCCATATACCTTCGTTATTAATCTTTGACATGGGATTGGCAGAGGAATTCCAGTTGTTGAAATTTCCTATGACACTTACGGACTTTGCTCTAGGGGCCCAGACCCTGAAAAAAGTTCCATTTTTTGTAAGGTGTGCTCCCATATATTCATAGGTTCTTTTGTGTTCTCCTCTGTGAAAGAGGTATCGGTCTATTTCGGTTTTATTGCTCATTGTACCTCCTCTCAATAAAAAATATGTCCTTTATATTAATACTTCAAATTATTAATTTTCTTTTTATATTTTTTAGTTTTTTTTAACAGGGTTCATCTATGTATACCAAAATCACTAAATTCTTAATGTTTTTATATGAAAGAAGAGAAGATAAATTCTTCTCCTCTTTTAGTAAGTTAATGACAGTAAGTTTTTTAATTTTTTATTCATATAAAATTCAAAGAAAAAAATTATATTTTTTGAAAATGTTGTTTACAAGTATATCACCAATGGTATATTTAAATCAAATAGATATTTCTTAAAAAAAGGAACTTTTTATGGTTAAAAATTATTCGTTTTTGTCATGAAATATTTTGTTGAAAAAGTAAAACTAGATTTTATGGGATTTTGAATTGAAGATTAAAAAAACTAAACCAGTCAATGATAAAAAAAAACAGCCGAAAATTAATCCGGCTGTTGATCTATGATTTTTCTTATACGGTTCATATAGTTCTCTTTTAACACTCTTCTCTCTCTTCTTAATTTTGTTGCTTCTTTCTGAAGCTGTTCAAATTTTTTCATGTCTGGTTCTTTAGAAAGCATACATTTATTCATTTCAGACCTCAAATCCCTCGCACGATTGTTTATTTCTGACTCTTTATTGACAAGCTCTGCTCTCAGCTCCATCACCTTCTCTTTTTGATCTGGAGTCAGATTATCATAGGAAACACCGGTTTTCATGTTTTTATGTTTCATTGGATTATTATTGAAGGGAGCTGCATCAGCTGAGACTGCAAAGATTACAAGAATAAAAATCAAACTTAATTTTTTCATCATATCTCTACCTCCCCTCCTTCAAACCAGAAAAGCAAACCTTTTTCTACTTTTTCCACTCCATATCTATATCCGTGACTGCTCAGAATTTTTCTAACTATGGTCAGCCCAAGACCAGTGCCGCTGTCCCTTGTCCGGGATTTATCGACTCTGAAAAAAGGGACCCATAATTTTTCTAATTCATCTTCCTCTATATCACAGTTGTTAAAAATCTCAAATCTCATATTTTTATCGATTTTTTGGAGTTTGATATGTATAGAACCATTATCTGAAACATATTTTACAGCATTACTGATAAGGTTTCTTATTACCATAGAGATTTTATCGTGATCCCCTAGGATTTGGCCATTCTCTAGTTCTGATTTTAAAGTGATAGATTTTTTATCCATAAGGAGCTTGTTTATGCTTATCTCTTTTTCTATTATCTCTTTTAGGTCTAGCTCTTCCATTGCAAAGTCTTCATAACCTCTTTCCAATTTTGAAAGAAACAGAAGTGATTTAACAAGCTTATCCATCTCTAAAACCTCATCCTGTATGATCTCAAGATAAAAATTTCTTGTTTTTTCATCAGGAGCTATTCCGTCTCTTAATCCCTCAGTATAATTACTTATAACAGCTATGGGGGTTTTCAGCTCATGACTTACATTGGAGATAAACTCCTTTCTCATTTGGTCTATTGCTTTTTCTTTTTCTATATCTTTCAGAAGTATTTTATTTGCCTCTAGAAGTTTTTCTTTAGCAGAGTTGATCTCTAGAATGTTGCTTTCAAGGCTCTCTGACATCATATTTATACTTTCTCCCAAGTCGCCTATTTCATCCTTTGATTTTTTTGTGAACCTTTTTGAAAAATCAAATCTTGCAACTCTATGAGCAAGATTTTGTATTTCTATGAGAGGTTTGGTTATTCTGCCAGAAAAAACTTTGACTAAAATAATCCCCAGTATAAAAGCTATAAATATTATTTTTAAATGGTAAGCTGTTACTATGTCCATCTGCTCTTTTATAAAGTTTACAGGAACACCCACTACCAGAAGTCTTTTATTGTCGTATGCGGTAAATAGGACAAGAGTTTCCACTCTAAAAAATCTATCAATACTTTTTTTGTAAAAATAAGTTCCTGGATTCTTCAAAAGTCCCAAAATTTCCTCTTTTTTTGTCCCACTATCCTGAAGGAGTTCAGGTTCTATGAAATCAAAGGGAAATAAATCAACCCGAACACCGGTTTCTTGCTCAAGCTTTCCTATATCGATATCATAGCCTGATGTTTTTACATATTCAGAAACCTCTAGGAGTTTATCTTTTTTAACATTAAAATAATACTTTTCAAAATGTATTTCACTGAAAAGATACAAAGATAAAGTTATTATTATCATTATCAGTGATAAAAGAAAAAATAATTTATTTTTTATGCTCACTTATGACACCTCAAATTTATAGCCCACGCCTCTTACAGTTTCGATATATTCTCCGCCAAGTTTTTTTCTTATTCTTTTTATCTGGGAATCTACTGCCCTACGATCTCCCTCATAGTCATATCCCCACAGTGAAGTTATTATTTTTTCTCTACTTAATGCTATTCCTTTATTTATTACAAAATACAAAAGCATCTCATATTCTCTAGGAGACAGTTCTAAAATCTCTCCGTCTAGAGTAACAACGTGGCTGCTGTCATTTATGATTAGTTTTCCCATATTGATAATAGAGTCATTGTTATTTCTTCTCAAAAGAGCCTTTACCTTTGCCATTAAGATTTTAAGTGAAACAGGTTTGGTGACATATTCATCGGTCTTAAGTTTATACCCTTTTAATATATCATCTTCATCGCCCTTGGCGGTTAGCATTATTATAGGGACATTTTTCCTTTCGCTTCTGATCTCTCTGCAGACATCCCAGCCGTCTAATTTTGGCATCATGATATCTAGTATTACAAGGTCTATTTTGTTGTTAAAAAAAAACTCTATAGCTTGTTCGCCATCCTCAGCTTCTATGACGAGATATCCTTCTTTTTTTAAAAAGTCTGAAGCAATCCTTCTTAATTTCCAGTCGTCCTCTGCAAGGAGTATTTTTTTATCCATATTTTCCTCCAATTAAAATCTTTTTAAATATTTGATATCAAAGATCTTTCTCTGCTATTATTATCCTTACCACATCAAAAAAAAGATCTTTTCTTTCTGTTATTTTGAATCCGGATTTTTCTATATTTTTTTGGGTCTTTCTTATCATAGAAGTTCCCAAAAAGAATTTTGACATAATATTCATCATAAAAAGAAAGATGTTTATCAGCGGATTTTTACTTCTCATATGTTCTAAAAAAAGTACCTTCCCTCCAGGCTTTATAACCCTGTATATTTCTTTCAAACCTGCTACAGGATCAGGGACGGTACAAAATACACAAGTTGATACAGCACAGTCAAAGCTATTATCCTCAAAAGCCATAGTCTGTACATCCATTTCTTTAAGTTTAATATTTGTGATATTATTTTTTTTAATTACTTTTTTTGATTTTTCCAGCATGTTTTTGCTGAAGTCTATTCCTATAACTGAAGTTTTTTCAGAGTAATAGGGAAGATTTGCTCCTGTTCCCACTCCTACTTCTAAGACTTCACCCTGTGCGAGAGATATTAGATCTTTTCTATATTTATTGAAAAACAACATTTTTTCCATTCTATCATAAATTTTAGCTACTTTGTCATATTTATCTTTTGTATTCATATAAATCTCCCTTTATACATTATTATCCTTTATTTGTGTGACGAATTTGTGTCATCCTTTAGAAAAGGTTGTTTCAAAAGGAAATAAAACTTTTGGTACCCTTCTTCATTATACCCAGGTATTCCGTATTTTGAAGTTGAAAATTTTCCCTGGGGTGTGAAACTTCTGAAAATTTTGTCCCAGAATATAAGGAAAGATGAGTAATTTGAGTTGCTCTCTTTATATTTTATGGAATGGTGTATTCTGTGAAGATATGGGGTCACGATTACTTTAGATAAAATGATATCAATTTTTACAGGTATTTTGATATTACTGTGGTGGAAATAAACGTTGCCGTTTAGAATCACCTCGTACATTAATACCGCCTCTATACTTATTCCTAGCAGTGCTATAGGTACTAATCTAAAAATGTTCCCCAAAAAAATCTCGATAATGTGAAATCTAAGGGCTGAAGTTGAATTTAAAAATTTATCAGTGTGGTGGACATTGTGAAATCGTCTCAAAAAATTTATATTGTGAAGAAGTCGGTGCCAGGTGTAATTAGTAAGGTCTAACAAAAGTATTTCTAATAACAAAATCATATTTGTGTTTAGAGAAATTAGATTAAAAAGACCCCAATTGTTTTTTTCAAAAAATGATACTACTGCATAGACTGTAAGTATGGCTATTAGGCGTCCTAAAACTGTATTTATAATTCCGATTTTTATATTTGTTTCGTCGTGTTGCTTTGACCGTTTACTGTTATCCATCTGAGGCTGCAATCGCTCAAGAGCGAAAAAAAATAGAAATATAAATAAAAGTAGCAGTCCTCTATCCAATTTATCCACCTCCTTAAAAAATTTCTTGATTATATGATAAATTATTTTAACTAAATTTTTTTATTAAAGAGAAAAATTATCCGTTTTATAAAAAAAAGTCCCTGATAACTCAGGGACTGACAGTTTAGTGTCTTTTTATTTTTAGATTTGTTTTTTCAGGGAGCTTGCTAAGATGTATGTGCCTATGCTCTGCTACCAATGACAATCTATCTATAATAGCTCCTAAGTCTGATGAGTCAAATATCTCTTTAAACCTTTCTTTTTCTAATAAGGAATCTTTAAATTCATAGCTACATGGACTTTGGGGTTTGAAAACTATGGCATCTGAATATATTTTTTCTCCTAATACCTCGCTCAAAAGATCTGCTACTGTCATGGTAAAAACACCCTCAACTTCCACAGTATTTCTCGAATGGTTTATTTCTGTACGGTATTTAGGCTCATACCTTTTTTCGATTGTGGAATAGGAATTTTGCATACTCATATAATCCCCTCCTTAATATATAACATTTGTGTATCTATAAACAATTTACAATTTTTTTACAATATTCCTTTAAAAAAATAAAGCCTGTTTTAAGAGGCTTTATCAGTACTTATAATCAAATTTCAACACCATTCTACCGTCAGACTCATCTTCTATAGGGTCTATGAGATAATTTTCATAGGCTACCTCCAGGCTGAGATCATTTAAATCCACACCGGCTCCGACACTATAATACTTGTTGTCTGCAATGTCTGAAAGAGCTGTCTCTGTAGAGCTTTCATCAGAGACATAACTATATCCCATATCACCTTTTACATAGGGAACGGCCTTTGTGCCATCGTAAAATTTGTATTTCATTTCTGCGTATACAGGAGTCGCCTTTGATTCATCCATAAGCTGCATAGAGTGTGAGGATACTCCCACCTGCATATTTTTATATTCTATTCCTTTCAAATCCTGAGAGAAGAGTTGAATGGAGATAATTACAGAAAACATAAAAAATATAAGTGCTCTTCTCAAGATATTTTCCTCCTACTAGAGATAATAAAAGTCACAGATAAATTTTATCACCTTCTAAAAAAAGTGTCAATTATTAGTGGCTTTATTTAGATAGTAATTTACCCCTATAGAATTTTCTATATTTAACACAGCTTCATTTTCCTTGAATAAATACTCTTCAATAAGTATAAATACGTTGTGTTCGTCCTTGTAAATATATCTAAACTCCAAGTCATCTACATGATTTCTGTTTTTTCTGTTATTTATAAAAACTTCGTCTATTTTAAATATTTTTTTTAAAGTCTGTCCTTCTGTTTTTTTTAGTAAACATGGAAAGTGGTCTTTTTTTAACATGATATCCATTATTTCAAATTTCATAATAACATCCCCTCCTTTTAAAGAAGATATTCTTATTAAATTCTGTCATCCTTTTTATATATTTTTATCACTTAAGTCGATAATTCTAAAACTATGTAAATTAAAATGGGCTGTATTTAGCCCATTTTAATTTAGTTGATCTAATTTTCCATGTCACTTTCTGTTATGTAGTCATAAAATTTTTCTTTTAATTCTAGTCTGTTTCTAAGCATGGTTTTTTCCATCTCACTCTGTATTTTTATTCTTTTCTCTGTGAGCATCTCTATTTTTTCCATATTTGGATTTTCTGAGAGCATCTCTTTTTGCATATCTAGTTTGATCTCTCTTATCTGAAGTCGATACTCTAAATTTTCTTTTCTGTTATCAATATTGTTTTTTCTGATCTCCTGCTGCTGTTCCTGAGTAAGTTTCTGATTAGAAGGGTTTTTTCTACCCTTGTTATTTTTCATATTTTGTCTCATAGCACCATGAAAATTATCAATTCCAAATTTTTCTTTTAATTGGATTCTGTAATCTAGCATCGTTTTTTCTCTTTTGATTTTAAAAGCGGCTTTTTTATTGATTAATTTATCTAATTTTTTCATGTTTGGTTTATCCTTAAGAAGTTCTTTTTGCATATCCAGTTCTGTTTCACGAATCTGGATCATATAACTTTTAGATATTTTCATAGCTTCTTGATTCATTTCGTAGAATTCCTTCTGCTGCTCAGGAGTCAAAATCACAGCCTGCTGATGCCTCATTACTTGCTGACCTGTATTTTTAACATTTGAGTTTACCGGTGTTCCAGCCTTGGCAAAGGAAACAGCTGACATAGATAAGGCCATAATAGCTACCATTTTCTTCATATTCATTTCTATCATACTCCTTTTTAATTAATAGGTTTGTAAGATAATAGATTTGCAGTAAGTTTGTTTAATACACATTGATAATACCTCTCTTCTGTGTCATTTCTATGTCTTTTGTGTGCCATATGACAAATTTAACTATAATTCAGTTTTTTCCTTTAAATACGTATATTTATTAGTAGTAACTCGAGTTTTCTATTTGTAAGAAATGCTGATAAGTTACTGAATTTATCCAAAAGCTGTGTTACTTTCTTTGCTTGCCCAAAGAAAGTAACCAAAGAAAAGGCACCCCTAAAAAATACCTAAAATCACTTCTGAACTAACTTTCTATTGAAATATAGTCGGTAAACCTCCTTATTTCAATGAAAGTGGATTTCACAAGATGATTTCTTAACGGCATTTTTTAAAGGGGAATTTAAAATCTTAAATGATTTTTTTAAATCTTTTTAATTTTTTTTGGCCATTGATAAAATAAGCGTTAAGAATGACTGAGAGAAATCTTTAGAAAAAATCAACTGTTTGAGCGAAGCGAGTTTTGATTTTTACTTAGATTTCCGAAGGCATTTAGCTTATTTTTCACAGGCCTTGATTTTTGGTTACTTTTCATCAAGGAAAAGTAACGGAACTTTGGATAAATTCAATATTTTATCTTGAAGGAGAAGTAGAAACTAAGGCTAAATAATAGAAAAAAGGCAGATACTTATTCTGCCTTTTTTCTAAATCACTATGAGAATGATTTTAAATTAACACTATACTTCTTGAAATCTGGCACCTTCACATAAAGGGCAAAGATCCAATTCTTCTTCGTTTTCTATTTCTATCTGAAATCCACAGATAACGCATTGATATATTCCTTTTTTTATCTTTTCTCCTGCTATAGGCATAATTTTCACCTCTTCAAGTTTTGATATATGAAGTATATTCCTTATATTGTGAAAATACAAGAGTTATTATTAAGATAGAAAAATTTTATGAAATCTAACAGGTTAGTAATAAAAACCCCCTTGGATTTACCAAGGGGGACGTAATTTCATATAGTAAGACTATTTCTTATAGAAGAGCAGCCCTGAAAGGGTAGCTAATAGAGAGATAAGCATATATTTAGGGTTGCTGATGGCGGCATATACTCCGATGGATACTCCCCCTAGAATTGCTAGGATGGGAACCACAGGGTATAGGGGAACCTTATAAGGTCTTTCTAATTCAGGCTCTCTTTTTCTAAGGATGATTACCCCTAAAAATACCATAGAGTAGAACAACCAGAATATTGCCACCGGTATATCACCAAATACATCGGGATTCCCAGTAATAAACATAGCTATCAGATAAACCATAGAGAGTATAAACATAAGTCCTGCTGATCTCATAGGCTGGTTGCTTTTTTCCTCTACCTTGGAGAAATAATTCTTTGCCGGGAAATGCCCCTCTATAGCCAGAGAGTAAGGGACTCTCGTAGATATAAGGGAGAAACCGTTTAGTCCTCCGAAAGAGGAGATCATTATTCCTAGGAATATAACCTTGGCACCGTAATTTCCAAATAAATTCTGAGCAACTCCAAACATACCCTGGTTTACAAGTTCATCTGCAGAGAAAACCTTGAGAAGTCCGATGTTTAAAGCTACATATATTATGGTAATAAATCCAAGACCGAATATAATGGCCTTTGGAAGGTCTTTTTTTACATTTTTCAAATCTCCTGAGATTGTTCCCACGTAGATCCAGCCGTCAAAGGCAAACATCACAGGTACCAACGCCATACCCAAAAGAAGAATAGGAGGTTTTGTAGAAACTGCCTCTGTAGATGTATAAAAAATCCCGGCACTGTTGTTGTTTGACATGAATCCGAATATGGTTATTGCCGCCAGAGGGATTATTTTGGCTCCTGTTGCCAGGGCCTGGATTATTCCACCTGCTCTTTGTGTAAAAGTGTTTACAGCAAAGACAAGTACCAGTGCTCCTGCTGACAGGGGAAGCATATATTTAGGACCAGCTTCTACTCCTAAAAACTGTGTGGTGAAAAATGCAAAATAATAGGCTATGAGAGCCACTATTGCAGGGGTGTATACTATAGCCTGAGTCCATCCAACGAGAAACGCCACCTTATCCCCGTAAACCCTTCTTATCCAGGCAATGATTCCACCTGTTTCGGGAACTGCCGCTCCGATCTCTGCCGCTGTTAGCCCAGAGAGAATAGAGATAGTCCCACCCAAGATCCATGCAGAAATTGCGATTTTTGGGTGAAGCCCCGATGCTATAAGAACAGGTTTCGCCTTGAAAAATATTCCTATACCGATTACTACTCCTACTACCATTGAAAAAGCAACTGGAAAGCCGTACCTTCCCTTTAGTTTATCTTCCATATTATTTTCTCCTTATATATTGTGTAATTTAGTTTATGTGTAACACAACTTTTTATATCTGTAAAAATTCTGAAATTAAGAATTGTTTAATTACAAAATTTAATTAAAAATTACAATATTATGTTTTTTCTTATTGTGTTTAATATCATCCTTACATAGTTATTGTTCGATATAGTATAGGTTAAAAGAGTTATATCTTTTGAAATATCTATCTTTTAAATAATTGATTAATTCTAGATTGTTCGTACATCAACTTTATTATAATAGCATAATTTTTAAAATATTGAAATAAAAATAAGGGTAAAATCATAATTTTTACAACAAATTTTATATCAAAGATGCTGATTTTACGGATGAAATGATCTCTTTCGGTGTTTTTTGTCAAGTGAGCTTTGTTTATAAATAATCTGAAAGACAGTTAATATGGAAAAAAATAGTACAGTTACAATACGACATAGACCTGACACAAACATGACAATAGTCTGACACAAAACAACAATATATATTTACTGAGAGGAATATGAAAAAGTATGATAATAAGTGAAAAGTATAGGGGGAGTATGATTGATGAAAAGAAAAGGTTCTGTGCTGATAGAATGTTTAATTGCCATTGTGATATTTCTTATTGGAATGATTCCCATAACAAGGTTTACTATAAATTCCCTATGCATGGACAGAAGGTCTGCTGAGATTGAAGAGGCTGCAAGAATTGCAACAACCATAATAGATTATGTAAAATCCAAGGGATATACAACTGTTGTTGCTAATGCCAGTTGGGATACAGATAAATACTATGCAGAAAGCCATACAATAACAGATGGTGAAACTGATACAGGAGATCTTTTAGACAGTACTTTGACACTAGAGGGGCGAGGGATAGATCTGGAAGATGCAGAATTTACTATATCTATGATGGAAACAAACCTAGAGCTGGTTACAGAGGACACTTATACAAATCCTGTTACCAATTCAACTGCATCAGATGTAATCTTTGGAACCGGTGGTCTGTTAGAAGATCAACCAGTATACGGGACTGTCACACTGACATACCAGTCCAGTAAATCCACAGAAGAAGAGATCAGGGAATATAGCGAGAACTTCATTTTAGTTCCCATGGAAAACTTAAATTAAGGGGAGACTGTCATGAAAAGAAAAGGTTTTAATATCATAGAGATGATAATAGTAGTAGCAATAATAGGGATAGTGTTTTCACTGACAGCTCCTCTTGTAAAAAGCTTTGGAATGGTAAACGAAAGAATAAGAGTCCAAAACGAGGTGGACAGGGAGTTTGCAGTAGTCAGTAAATTCATAAAAGAAGAGGTGAGATCTGCAAGGAGGACATCAAAATCTCTAGATGTAGACGTAAAATACGCTGCAATTTTTAATTTAAATGGAGAGGATTTTGATAGTTTTAGTGATTTAATCCTTGAAACAGAACTAGATGAAGATACAGGCACGATAAGTGCTCTTAGCACAGGTTCGGTATTATTTTTAGAAATCCCCTATGAAGACTCTGAGGATGGCTCAGACGATGATTCTAAGCTGGTGTTTTTGTTTTTTGAAGATAGCCAGTTAAGATACATAGAAGATTTTGATGACAGCACAGAAGAGATACTCATGGAAAATATATCAGATGGAAGCTTTGAACTTAGCACAGATGGGGTAGTTATTTTTTCAATTGATTTAGACGTGGGAGATTATGAAGGGAAAATCAAAGATTCTATAAGGGAGTCTGCTGTGAGCAGGATAGACCTGGATATATAGGGGTGAAAAATATGAAGAGAAAAGGATCATCTTTAATACTAGCGGTACTGTTACTTGGGTTTTTTACGGCAATGTCCATGAATATATACTATATAAGTCAGAAAAAGGCGGAAAACGCAGGGGATAAAAAAGGTGGTGAGCAGCGTACCAATGAGATAGATATAGCTTCTAGTATAATATATCAGGAGGCCTATCTTGCAGAGAATTTTGTGAGAAAGGGAGTCGTATATGACCCTGATCATCCTGCCAGCTTAGGTGATACAGACGACTACACAGAGCCCGATGAGGATGAGATCTATTTAGATTATGATTCTGATTCAGGTGAATGGACATATTCATATACTTATTGTGGGATACAGCTCAATGATATTTCAGAATACTTTGACTCTAACTGGGATTATACAAAGGATGATTCAACCTCCCAGAATATAATTATAAGTGAGGAGGTAGAGGACGGAGAGGTAAAAAGCAGGATATGGCAGACTGGGGAAGTTCCTAGCAAGATAACCAAGCTTTGGGATGATTCTGACCTTCTAAGTATAGGGGGATATAAGCTAATCAGTAAAACAGATAACGGTACAGAAAGAACAGCTGTCTTTGAAAAAACAGTGAAAATTGTGGGAAATGACGATGAGATTTCCAGTATGACTTTTCTCATAACGGCTACAGAGACTGTAAATGTAAGTACAAATTCAGATGATGAGGAGGAATATTCTGGAGCAGAGATGAGTTTAGCCATAGAAAAGATAGATTAGGGTGAAAGGCGGATCATCTTTTAAAGGAAGACATGGGATTTTTTATAGCACTTTGGATTGTTGAGTATAGGGGGAAATATGAAGAGGGTAATGATATTTTTGATGTTTTTGATTTTGGTGAGTGGGATGGCCTATTCTGAAACAAGGACAGTTTATCTGATAGTACCTGCAGATGCAGGAACTTTGAGCTATTATGCCGTGGATGAATACGAAGCCGAGGTAACTATAACAGCTTCAACGGAAACAACATCATACCTGGGAAATTCAAACCTTAAGTTGGTGACTCTAGACGCTAGTACATCAGATACATTTAAGCTGATGGCCAAGTATAAGTTAAATGATAAGTATTATTTTTTGATATCATCGAATACAGATACAGAAAGTGATGACAATTTAGAAATTCTCGAAACTAACTTTGTAAGCACTAATTCCCCTTCTGAAGTCTATAATGTATTTGGCAGCTTTGATGATTATCCAGGGATAAAAATACAGGATGATGTGAGACTTTCGATGATCCCCGTAACAGATGAATTTACAGAGTTTACTGATGGTATAGTAGATGAAGTCTATCTCAGTGATGACGATGAAACGTATAATAATGTAGCAGTAAATGGTTATGCTGGAATAAGTCCTAATAATTCAACAACATTTACTATTAAAGAAAAAGACAGTGAAACAGAGACGGTATATACAGACCTAAAAACTATATCAGACCCCCTAACATACTCTTACACTGACGATGACGGCAATGATCATTATACTGTCACAGTCACTTATGCACAATTTAGAGCAAAAAATACAAATAGTTCGACATTCACTTATGACGGTAAAAATGATGGAAATGAAACATATACATTAACTGGTGAAATGGTTCTAGATCTTTATGCATATAATTCAGGTCAGGGTAGTTACTGGATGGAGATTATACCTGAAGGAGACACCGTGGTACTTATAGATGACATAGGAGTCACTGCTGAAAGGGAAATAGATGCGACGAGTAAAGCATCTGATAAATCAAAATCAAGGGATACAAATATAAAGACAAGCCTTATTGATAGCGACAATTTCATAATAAAAAATATAGAAGAATAATCAACTTAAGCTGCTACTTGAAATAATTTCTGATAAATTACTGAATTTACAAGAATACTAGAGTCAAAGGATTTTGTCACGAATGAAAATCTATAAAAGATAAAAAATTATCACGAATAAGGATAAAAGATTTTTGCCACAGAGCATCATAAAAGTGTATGTTGCGCAGAGGAAAAGAGAGTTTCGCAGAGTAAAAGTAACACAGTTTTTCTGAGAAATTCAATAGTTTGATTTGAAATAAAAGGGCAACTTGGGTTAATTTTAGTTTCTCAGTTGAAAGTAGTTTAAATTTTAAGTCTGTTCTTATTGAAGGTTGGATAAAATTTATTGTAAAAAAACTTGGGGTGGAAAGCAGATGAAAAAAAAGGGATATACTGCTATAGAATTTGTGGTTGCGATAGCAATACTTCTGGTCCTTGCATGGATAGGAGGACTTTCTGTTATAGAGTCTATAAAGAGAAATGATTATAATGAGATGATATCTATAATCCCCAAGGCTATATTTGTAGAAACAAACAAGGCCTTTGAAGAGGGAGAGGAAAAAATCATCACATTAGATTTGACTTCAAAGTTTATAGAGGCAGAGGAGGGGGAGAAATATCTTCCGGAAAATTATACTTATTCTGTGTACTCTGTAACCAGGGATGATGACTGGAGTATAGGGGAATCTTCTTCTAGCACAGATGTAACTGAGAAACTTACAGATTCTCATTCAGAGGTTGAATTTGAGGTAGATGATGAGGGTAAGATCAATTCTGTCTATTATGACGGTGATGATTCTTCTGAAGATTCAGGGTTTTACAGCAAATACCACCCCTCTATACTGGTGGAAAGCGACGGTGAGCCATTTTGCAGAATCGATATAATCTCCTCTTTGCATATAACTCCGAAGGTAAAGGTTTATAGGCCAGATGGTGCTGATTCGACTATAGAGGATATGAAAGACCCGGATAAGTGGATTCTTGATTCAAGGATTTAATATTTGAATTCAAAACAAAAAAGGAAGAACAAGATTAAAAATCCTGCTCTTCCTTTTTTATTTTGCCAGTTGATTTATTTTGGCTTATTTTGTTGAAAAAAAAGGAAAAAAAGTATACCATTGAGTATATGTTTTTTAAAGGGGATGTTTTTTATGAATAAAAAGGGTTCTGTGCTTATAGAGTGTCTTATTGCTATAGTAATATTTTTGATAGGGATAGTGCCGATAACTAACTTCACAATTAGTTCACTTAGTATAGACAGAAGGTCTAACGAGATAGAGGAGGCGGCACGTATAACTACCACTGTTATAGATTATATAAAATCTGAAGGCTATGACACTATTCTTGCAAAAAATTATTGGGGCACAGATACATATAAAATAGCCAGTGGTTCTGTTCAGATAGACTCTGATAATAATAAAAGTAATGAGATCTTGGGCAGTTCTTTTGACCTGGAAGGCCGTGGAATAGACCTGGAGGATGCAGAACTTACCATATCAGTCATGAAATCAGACCTGGTTTTGGATACGACTGAAACTTATACCAACCCTGTTACTAGTGTGGCATCTAATGTTTTGTTTGGAAGCAGTGGTCTTTCAGAGGAACAGTTTATATACGGCAGGGTTACTTTGAAATATGAATCACTAAAAAATGGTTCCGGAGAGAAAACATACGGCCAAAATTTCATCTTGGCACCTATAGAAAACAGAAAATAAGGGGCGTTGTAATGAAAAGAAAAGGCTTTAACCTCATAGAGATGATAATAGTTGGAGCTATAATAGGATTGGTGTTTCTCCTTACAGCACCACTTGTAAAGAGCTTCGGGATGGTAAATGAAAGAATAAGAGTCCAGAATGAGGTGGACAGAGAGTTTGCCGTAGTGAGCAAATTTATAAAAAAACAGGTGAGGTCTGGAAAAAATACCAGAGAAAATGAGAAGCTGACCTACACTAAAAGTGACGGTAGTGAAAAAACAATCGATGGAGTAGGATACTCTAAAGTATTTGAAACGGAAACGGATTTTGTAAATTTCAGCGATCTCTACTATGATGATCTAAAAAAGAAGGATGACGACAAAGAAGGCAATGTACTTTTCGTAGAGATACCAAGTGAAAGCGGTTCAAAATATGCATTTTTTGTTTTTAAAGAGGATGAAAATCAAAAAGGTCAACTTATATACACAGAGGTAGACGAAGATGCTACTGACTTCGGTTTAGTGGCTGAAGAGGTCTTGATGGAAAATGTATCGAGTGCAAGCTTTGAACTGAGTTCAGAGGGAGTAGTTACTTTTTCTATAGATTTAGATGTGGGAGAATTTGAAGGGAAAATCAAAGATTCTATAAGGGAGTCTGCTGTGAGCAGAATAGACCTGAAAATATAGGGGTGGATTTATGAAAAAAAAGGGATCGGCTATAATACTTACCGTCTTACTACTTGGATTTTTTACGGCCATGTCACTGAATATATATTATATAGGGCAGAAAAAGTCCGAAACGGCAGGGGATAAAAAAGCCGGAGAGCAGCTGACAAACGATATAGATATAGCTTCTAGTATAATATATCAGGAGGCTTATTTGGCTGAAAATTTTGTGAGAACCGGCGTACTTTATGACTTGGATAAGTACGGGACAGACCTCAGCGGTTTCGATGATTATGAACTAAAAAACGGAGATAATTCATATTTTGATGTTTCTGATGGTACTTATGATAAGGAATATCCTGGGATACAGCTAAGCAGTATATCTGAATACTTTGACTCTAACTGGAATTATAAACTTGATAATGATGGAAATGAAACGGGAGCAGCATCTCAAAAGCTCATTATGAGCGAGGTGGTAGAGGACGGCGAGGCAGAAAGCAGGATATGGCAGTCTGGGGGGGTTCCCAGTAAGATAACCAAGCTGTGGGAGGACACTTCTCTGCTCAGTATAGGGGGATATAAACTTAAAAGTATCGAGATAGATGGCGTCGATGTGAGCGTCGGTACTAATACTAAAACTGAAATAGAAAACGAGCTGGATACAGATTCTACTTATATAAAAGCTTCTTTTGAAAAAACTGTGGAAATAGAGGGGAATGGCGATATCCCCAGTATGAAATTCGTAATAACGGCTACAGAGACTGTTAATCTGGATACAACTTCGGGAACAACTTTGGCTGATGTTGATTTTTACGGAGCAGTGATGAATTTGACCATAGAAAAACAATAGGGAGAGAAAACGAATCTACGAAAAAAACTGGGAGAATCTGTGTATAACATTATGGGATAATTAAGTATAGGAGGGAAAGATATGAAGAGGATAATGGTATTTTTGATGTTTCTGATTTTACTGAGCGGGATGGCATACTCCAGAAGTATTTATCTTGTAGTTCCAAAGGACGCATATAGTAGTATGAGTTATTATGCTGTTGACAAAAGTGGAACTGTGACAATTATCGAAGATAAAGACTTATTGAATAAAAAATATATGGGAAACGATAAACTTTATCTTGTGACGCTGAAAGCTGGATCTGAAGGAACTTTTAAAATGATGGCCAAGTATAAACTTGATGGTAAGTATTATTTTTTAGTATTACCAGATGCTGATGTAGATACTATAAAATCTGAGTTTAATAGTACCGACACATTGTCAGAGGTATATGATAACTTTGCAAGTTATAGCAGCTATCCGGGAATAAAAATAAAAGATGATGTGAGGCTGTCCCTGTTACCTATAAATACCGGGGACAAAAATATAACCGAAATTACTGAAGAAGTTACCTTAAATGGTTATACAGGGATTAATCCTAACAGTAGCGATGATAAAGAGTTTTATATGAAATTGGAAAGTGGTACAGAATATGGTTTGAAAAAAAATAGCGATGTAAGTACCGATAAAGACAAAGACAAAGACAAAGACAATACTTATAACCTGTATTCAATTGTTACAGATAAAGATGGTAATAAAAGTTATTCAAAGGCTGGGACAACTGAATTTGAGAAAATAACTACTATCCGTTTTACATCAAAAGATATAAAAGATACGACCGATAATGTTTTAACGGAAGACGGTGTATCCATTAAAAATAATGAGACCTATACCTATGAAGGGGATATGAAAGCAAGTTTTGAAAAGGAAAATGGTAATGGTCAGTGGTCAATGGTTATAGATGGAACTGCCGGAGGGGGAGACACTATAGTTTTCATAGAAGACACAGGGGTGTCTGCCGAAAGCGGGATAGCTGTGAAGAGTAAGGTAAATAATAAGTCAAGAGCAAGAGACACAAACATAAAGACAAGCCTTATTGACAGTTATAATTTTGTAATAGAAAATATCAAGGAATAATTTAAGATTTCACAGCCTGGAATAATCTTTTCCAGGCTGGAATTTTTTATATTTTATTAAAAAGATTACTGTGAGACAAAGACTATATTTTTACCGGAGGCATAGTTCTATGAAAAAAAAGGGATATACGGCGATAGAGTTGGTGATTGTGGTTGCCATAATACTAGTGGTAACAGGGATCGGAGGACTATCTATGTTAAAGGCCATAAAGAGAAATGATTATAATAAGATGCTGTCTATCATCCCAAAGGCTATATTTGTAGAAACAAACAAGGCATTTGAAGAGGGGGAGAGCAAAACCATTACACTGGATCTGAGCTCAAAGTCTATAGAGACTGAGGATGGTGATAAATCTCTTCCTGAAAATTACACTTATTCTGTGGGAAATGTTACCAGGTCAAGCTTAAGTGATACAGGTACATATTCTGGTTTAATTGCCAGTACAAGTGTTGATTTTGACATTGACTCAGAGGGGAAGATAAACAATATAAAATTAGATGGGACAACATACATGGATGGATCAGACCCGAAAGAATTTAACAGCAAGGATCACCCTTCTATACTAGTGAAAATCGACGGTGAGTCATTCTGTAGGATTGATATAATCTCCTCTTTGTATATAACTCCCAAAATAAAGGTTTATAAACCTGACGGTTCTGACTGGATTCTTGATTCAAGAATTTAGTATAGTTAATTTCAAAGGTGAAAAGGAAGGTTAGGATTTCATATCCCTGCTCTTTCCTTTTTTTATTTTGACCATTGATTTGGTTTTATATTTAATTCGATGTGTTACTAAATAAATTACTGAAATTTACAAGAATATTAAAGTCAAAAGATTTTGTCACGAATGAAAACTAATAAAATACAAAAAAATTAACACGAATAAAGAAAAACCTTTTGGCCATAGAGGGCGCGGAGAAAAATAGAGAGTTTCACAGAGTTAAAACCAAACTATATATGCTTTCTTTTGCGAGAGGTTTTCAGTCTCTTTTCCCTTGCCATTGACAAAATCAGCGTTAAGAATAACCGTAGAGAAATCCTTAGAAAAAATCGACTGTCTGAGCAAAGCGAGTAGCCAAAAAATAACGAGTTACACGAGTATATTTTATGGTTCTCAGAAACTTGTTTTCTGAGTTTCATTACTCTTCTTAGATTTCCGAAGGTATTTAGCTTATTTTTCACAGGCCTTGATTTTTGGTTATGCCCTGACCAAAGGGAGGAAATGCCCTTGGGGTACTTTGGGCAACCAAAGAAAGTAACACAGCCTTTCGGAGAAATTCAATAATTTAAAACAGACAATAGCTAAGTAAGAACTTACTTTTACTGAATCAAACTAGGATCTATACAAATAAAATTTAGTTTTACCTAAAATTTGTACTATAATTTTAATACAGTTTTAATATAACTTTAGAGGAGGAGTTTATGATTAGATTTGGAGTAATAGGGACTAATTTTATAACAGATTCTTTTATAGAGGCGGGGAAAAAACTTGCAAATTTTAAAGTGAAGGCAGTTTATTCGAGAACATCAGAGCGAGCACTGACCTTTGCCGAAAAACACAGTATAGACAATACCTTTACAGATATAAGTGAGATGGCTTCTAGCAAAGAGATAGATGCTGTCTATGTGGCAAGTCCCAATTCTCTGCACTGCAGTCAGGCAATAGAGATAATGAAGGCCGGGAAGCACGTCCTGTGTGAGAAAGCAATGGGAACAACTTCTAAAGAAGTAGAAAAAATGATAAAAACAGCTCAGGAAAATAATGTACTTTTGATGGAGGCTATGAAAACGACATACCTTCCGAATTTTAAGGTTATAGAGGAAAATATTCCTAGGATAGGGAAGGTGAGAAAATTTTACGGAAATTATTGTCAGTATTCCTCAAGGTATGATAAATTTAAAAAGGGAGAAATTTTAAATGCCTTTAATCCAAAATTCGGAGGAGGCGCCCTTATGGATATAGGGATATATCTTGTGTATGTGGATCTCAAGCTCTTTGGAAAACCGGAAGAGGTAAAGTGTATCTCAAATATTCTTTCATCGGGAATTGACGGTGAGGGAAGCCTTCTCTTGAAGCACAAAACATCTACCTCTGTTCTTTCTTATTCAAAAATAACAGATTCTGATGCTCCTAGTGAGATACAGGGAGATCTGGGGAATATAATCATTGATGACATCTCAAGGGGAGGATCTGTGAAGCTGGTTTTACGAGACGGTACAATTGAGAATCTTACATTGGACCAGGAAGAAAATTTACTCTGTTATGAAATAGATGAGTTTATTTCCCTTGCTATGAAGGGTAAAAAAGAGTCTAAAAGAAATTCCCACCGTCTTGCTCAGAAGGTTGCAAATGTTTTGGAAGAGGCGAGGGAGCAGTCGGGAATAATTTTTGGTCAAGAATTGCACGAATAGAAACAAATAAAAAAAGGAGGGTTTTCAGGTGAAAGGTATAGGTTTGGTTCTTGAAGGAGGAGGTTTGAGAGGTATGTATACTGCAGGGGTTTTAGATTTTTTCTTAGAGAAAAATCTGGAATTCAACTATGCTGTGGGAGTATCTGCAGGTGCAATATATCCAGCCTCATATGTATCCAAACAAAAGAAAAGAAATTTCTATACCCAGATGAAATATCTAAATGACAAGAGATATATGGGTCTGAAATATCTGTTGACTACAGGGAGCTATATAAATATAGACTTTACCTATAGAAAAATGGCCTATGAGCTGGTTCCCTTTGATTTTCATGCTTTTATGAATTCCAAAGTTGATTTCAAGATAGGGGCCTTTAACTGCAGAACCGGGAAAACAGATTATTTTTCCAATGAGGATTTTCTGAGTAAAGAAAAAGTCTTGGAAATATTAATTGCTTCGGGAAGTCTTCCTTTTATCTCAAAAGAGGTCTTTATAGAGGGGGAGCCTTATCTTGACGGAGGAATAGCCAGTCCCATTCCCATCAAGAAATCTATAGAAGACGGGAACTGTAAGCACGTTGCTATTTTGACTCAGGACACCTCCTATGAGAAAAGGCCACTCAGGTATAGGGGCATGACCAAGATTTTTTACAGAAAATATCCCAAAGTTGCCTCGGCCCTCATAAACAGACATAAGGTCTATAATGAATCCATTAAAATACTGGAAAAACTTGAAAAATCAGGTGATGTCTATGTGATCAGACCAGATGAAAAATTGAATGTTGCAAGATTGGAAACAGATTTAAATAAAATAAAAGAACTGTATAATCTAGGGATTAAAGACGGTGAAAAGCACTATGAAAAGCTTCTGAAATGGATAAAAAAATAAGTTGAAAAAGGAACCTAACTATCTATTTTGTTAAGTTCCTTTTTTTATTTATCTGTGAAATCATAGGTAATGCAATCAGAATAATAAATATTATTTATAATTTATTTGCTGTTTCTAGTATCTTATTTTTAATGGATTTTAAATTTTCTATTATCTTTTCAGGATTATTTTTTTCTTGGAATAGTTTTTTATTTTTTACCAAGATTTCACCATCAACTATAACTGTATCAACATTACCAGGGTTTGAAGAGTATACCAAAACAGAATAAAAGTCATAAATCGGCTGCATGTTTATGGAATCTGTTTCAAATAAAACCAAATCTGCTTTTTTACCAATTTCTATAGAACCGATCTCATGATCTAAATTTAATACTCTGGCACCTCCTATTGTGGCCAATTCCAAAATTTCTTTGGCGGGAAATATGCTACGATCTTGATTAAAGAGTTTGTGTATTTTTCCTACCAAGGGCATCTGGGTCAGAATATCTAAAGTGTTACCACTCATTGGTCCGTCTGTTCCTAGACCGATCTTCATATTTTTTTTATACATAGCTGAAATTGGGGCAACCCCTTTGGCGCCTTTGGAATTTGCTCCCATATTATGTGAAATTCCAACACTTTTTTTGTTCAGTAATTCGATATCTTTTTCTGTTACCAGTATTGAGTGAGCAGAAATAAATCTTTCACTAAGTACCCCTATACTGTCTAGATATTCTACCGGCGTCATATTATATTTTTTTTCACATTCTTCAAACTCATAGTCCATCTCTGCAACATGCATCATCATAGGGATGTTATATTTTTTTGATAATTCAGCAGTCTTTTGTAAAGCCTCTGTGTCATTGGTATAAATAGCATGTGGAGCCACTGCGGGAGTTATGAGTTTGTCATCTATCCATTTTTCTATAAACCATTTGCTATATTCAAGTCCCCCATAGGGTTCATTTGAGTCGGGAGAAGGGAAATCAACGATGGTTTCTCCTAGTACCCCTCTTATACCAAACTCTTTTGCTGCCCTGGCAACCTGGTCTTCATAATAATACATATCTGTAAAAGTAGTTACACCGCCCAAGAGCATCTCCATAATTCCGTATTTTGCTCCTAGATATACCAACTCCTTATCAACCAGCATTTTTTCCAAAGGAAATAAGTACCTCTTAAGGCGGTCCTGGACATCGTCTGCAAGACTTCTAAATACAACCATAGAAGTATGAGTATGAGTATTTATCATTCCAGGAATCATAATTCCGTTTTTTCCGTCAATAATATTATCACATGAATATTTTGCTAGAAGAGTTTTGTCACCGATATCAAATATAAGATTATCCTTGATTACTAAGACTCCATTTTCTATAATATCTTTATCTTTATTCATGGTGAGGATATTGATATTTTTTATAATCATTGAAACCATATAGTTATCTCCTGTTCATAATCTATTATAAACCCTTGTAAAATAAAGGGACTATTTCCTGTTTAACAACATCAATTAATCCTTTATCGGATATTTTTAGGCTTGGACTAACTGGTAGAGAAAGAGTACTAAAAGACATTAATTTATTGTGATGAACATAGCCCAATTTACTCATGCAGTCACTTACAGTTTTTACCTTTTCTGCCAGCAGATCGATTCTTTCATCTGATATGATACCCCCTATAGGAAGCTCTACACCGGCAATAATCTTTCCGTCCTTAATTACACAGTAGCCTCCACCGTTTTCAATGATCCAGTTAGAAGCAGTTACCATGTCCTTTGCATTTCTACCCATGACCATAAGATTATGGTGATCGTGAGCATAGCTAGTGGCAATGGCACCTTTTTTTATTATACTTCCCGTCACTAATCCAAAAGATTGATTTTTACTTTTTCCGTATCTGTCAAACACCGATATCAGACAATAATCAGACTTTTCCCACTGTAACTTATTATTTTCTACATTGAGAGTAGTTTCTTTCTCGATTGTAAAGGTGCTTTCAGGTATCACTTCTATTGCTCTGCATTTCACCAGACCACCTTCTATAGGAGCCTGTACTTGAAAATCTGTTTCTTTTAAAAAATTTAATTTTATACTGTTATAAAATTTTTCTGGGAATTTTTTTTCTGATTCTTTGTATTTCACCTTACCGTCAAATATCAATTTACCGTTTTTATATACTTTTTCAATATGAAACTCCTCTATACTTTCTAAAAGTACAAAATCTGCGATTTTTCCTGGAGCGATACTTCCTCGGTCGTCTAATAGCATTCTCCTTGCAGGAGTATATGTGCTTACGTATACTGCCATCTCTTTAGGAACTCCCATACTGATTGCCTTTTTTACAAGCTTATTTAGATGTCCTTTCACAAGTTTGTCGGCCATAGTATCGTCTGTCACAAGACAGAAATGTTCATATAACTCATTTTCAACAAGAAAGTTTATATTTTCTTCTGTCATGGATTTTTCCTGAATCTCCATAAACATTCCATTTTTAATTTTTTCCTCGAGAGAAGCCGGTGTTTGCTGAGTATGATCAGCATCAACTCCCTGATAAATAAATTTAGCCAAGTCTAAACCGGATATTTTTGGGCAGTGCCCCTCTATTCTCATGTGAGATTTTTTATTTTTTATTTTTTGAATTATTTTATTGATGGTGGACTCTTGATCACCAACTAAATCCTTGAAATTCATAACCTCTCCCAGACAGCATACATCCTCTATATCCAGGAGTTTTTCCACATCTTCTGCCTTTATACTGGCTCCTGTGGTTTCTAGTTCCTTGTTTGTAGAGGGTACCGAACTGGGGATGCCGTAAAAAAAATCTACGGTACTATTTTTAGAATTATTGATCATTTCTCTTATACCGTCCACGCCAAAAACATTTGCCATTTCGTGAGGATCGGCAACTAGCGTGGTAACCCCGTGGGGAACAACTCCCTGAGAAAACTGAAAAGGAGTTGTCATAGAGCTTTCTACATGCATATGAATATCTATAAGTCCCGGGATCATATATTTAGAATGCCCGTCAATAACTTTTTTAGCTTTTAATTCTTCATCTTGCACTTGAGAAACGTTTCCGATATATAAAAACTTGCCATCTAATATGGCTACATCTCCGTGAATAAATTTTTTCAGATAAGAATTATAAACCTGTACATTTTTTATTATTAAATCCAGCTCCATAACAATCTCCCTCTTTAATTTTCATATATAAATCTATAGTTTAACCAAAGTAATTTATTGGTTTAAAGTTCTGTTCCAGCTATCTATCCACTTAAATTTAACTGAATTTACAAAAGCATGATCAACAGTGTTAGATTTTTCAACTACGTCGCCATAAGTCAGGCTTGCTGATTCTTCTTCAGTCAATTCTACCTGAGAATTCACAGGGGATTCTCCCAGTGCCTTGGCAGTTCTGCTCTGAACTTCTTTGCTTAGTGCATAATTTATAAACTTTGTAGCTAATTCCTTGTTCTTAGAAGATTTTAATATGTTTATAGTATTAAAGTTTATAAATGCCCCTTCTGATGGATCTACAAATATTACATCTGGTGCTCCGCCTTTGACTCTTCCATAGGCAAAATCAGCAGTGATAGCTGCAGCTATCTCATTGTTAGCAAACATATTTGCCAGGTCTGATGATCTACTATAAGTTTTAACCAGGTTTGGTTTTAATTCTTCTAGAGCTTTAAAAGCTGCATCTCCGTTATCAGAGCTTATATCAGTGTTTTTATAATTAGAAGCAATATACATAGTAGCAGGTCCAAAAGTTGTTGTAACATCAGGAATTGATATTTTTCCTTCTAAGCTAGAGTTCCATAGGTCGTTCCATGATTTGATCTCAAAACCTGTTTTATTTGGATCATAGGCAATCGCTGCACGATTTAAAGTATAAGCAGGACCGTACCCAGATTCTGTTAATTTTTTTGCTTTTTTATCTAGATTTTCTGCATTAGGAATTTTGCTGTAATCAATTTTTTCAAATAATCCGGCTTCTATACCTTCTTGAGCAAAGGCCTCTGCCAAATAGATAATATCAATGTTACTGTTAGGGTTGCTCTTTAATTTTGTCAGTCTTTCTGAGTTATTTCCTGTTTCCAAAATTATTTTTACATTGTTTTCTTTTTCAAATGGTGTAAAAACATTTTCCCACAGCAAGTCCTCACTGTATCCCCATGTAGAAATAACTAATTCAGTTGGAGCATCACCCTTTGCTTCTTCTACTTCTTTTTTTCCTCCGCACCCTGTTAGAGCCGCCAGTGTCAGTATTAAAGTTAAAATAATCGATAATTTTTTCATAATATCCCTCCCTTTTTTTATACTAATATTAATTTATTTGATGGCATGTATAACCTTACCCTGTTGCCCTTACTAAATTTTTTATCATTGCCGGCAGTTACCAGTATATTCCCTATCTCTGTATTTACAGAATACTGATATTCCTTCCCCAGATAAGTTCTGACTTCTATAGTTCCGTCTATTGTATTGTTTTCCTTGGTAGTTTCACAATCATGAATTTGAATATCATCTGGTCTTATTGTACCTACTTTTTTGTCATTTACAGATATATTCTCACTGTCGTAGTCACTGGCAAAATTTATTCCTGATTTTGCAACATATAAATTATCACTGGTTTTACTCAGATCTAAAAAGTTTTCAAAACCTACAAACCTTGCCACAAATTCACTTGCAGGATTTGAGTATATTTTTTCAGGTGTGTCGTATTGCTCTATTATACCTGCATTCATTACAGCTACTTTATCTGATATGGAAAAACATTCTTCCTGATCGTGAGTTACAAAAACTGTTGTAATACCCAGCTTTTGCTGAAGTCTTCTTATTTCCACTCTCATTTTCAATCTTAATTTTGCATCCAGATTACTGAGAGGTTCATCTAATAACAACAACTTTGGTTTGATAACCAAGGCTCTAGCAAGTGCGACCCTCTGTCTCTGACCACCAGAAAGCTCCTTTGGATAACGGGAACCGAAACCGTCTAAGTCAACAAGCTTCAGTATTTTTTCCACATCTTCTTTTATATCTTTTTTATTTGTCTTTTTCATCTTGAGTCCAAATGCCACATTATCAAAAACAGTGAGATGTGGGAATAATGCATAACTTTGAAAAACCAAGCCAAAATTTCTTTTATGCACAGGAATATGTGTGTAATCATCTTCATCAAATACAAACTGACCGCTTTTTGCATCTATAAAACCTGCGATTACCCTAAGGGTGGTAGTCTTACCGCATCCACTTGGTCCCAGTAGAGAAACCAGTTGTCCTTTTTCTATATCGATATTTAAGTTTTTTAATATATTTGTACTGCCGTCATAAGAAACGACAATATCCTTTAAATTTATCAGTGACATACTAACCTCCAGCTTTTTATTTTGAAAAATAACTAAGTCCTAATGTTTTTTCCACAATAAACATAATTCCTATTGTCATAAACATCAATGTAACTGACAAGGCTGAAATTGTGGGATCGTAATAATATTCAACATAACTCATCATTCTGATAGGAAGAGTACTTACTCCAGGTCCCGTAAGGAAAATAGATATCGGAACATTATTAAATGAATTTATGAAAGCCAGCATAAAGGCAGCTATGACACCTGATGTTATATTTGGGAATACAACCAGGAAGAATGTTTTTAATCTACTCGCCCCTAAACTCACTGCCGCTTCTTCTATAGAATAGTCAAAGCCCTCTAAACTAGAAGCTACAACTCTTATAATATATGGCAGTATAACGATAGTGTGTCCTATTAATAAGCTTGTATAGACAGGCAATCTCAGTTTTATAATGACAAAATTGAAAAGTGAGAAACCAAAAACTATCCCAGGAACTATAATTGACGAGAAAAACAAATTTTTAATAACATTTTTTCCTTTGAAATCATTTCTGCTCATGGCATAGGCAGCTGGGATTCCGATAATCAGTGCAATGACTGTAGCAATAACTGCAATCTGAATACTTATCTTAAAGGTATTCATAAACATATCTGATGTAAAGATGTTGTTAAACCACTTAAGGCTAAATCCCTTTGGTGGAAAAGCAATAACCTCATCTGGACCAAATGCCGTCATTATGATAATAACTATAGGGGCAAATAGGAAAAAATATACACAGAAAGTAAAAAATGTCAGCCACTTATTCTTTTTCATACTAAACTCCCCTTTCATTTAATTTACCGGCTAGTTTATTTATAATTCCAATAACAGTCAGAGTGGTAATTATCATTACTGTAGCCACAACAGAGGCTCCGGTCCAGTCTCCCAAAGTCATTGCCCGTTGATAAACAAGAGTAGCTAAAACCATATTTTGATTTCCACCTAAAAGCTGAGGAGTCGTATATGCTGTAAAGGCTCCGGTAAAAACAAGGACACTTCCCACTATAAGTCCTGGCATACTTAAAGGGAATATAACTTTAAAAAAAGCAGTAAATTTATTTGCTCCGAGGCTTTCTGCAGCCTCTAGGAGATCATCTTCGATATTTTCCATGACTCCTACCAATGAAACTACCATGAGGGGTAAAAAAAGATAAACAGAACCGATTATAATCGCAAACTCTGTATATAGAAGTTTTACCGGTTTATCAACTAGATGTAGGGCCATAAATATATTGTTGAAGACTCCGTTTTTACCTAAAATCGTCATCCAGGCAAAAGACCGGACAACTGAATTGGTCAGAAGAGGGAAAACTGTACAGGCGATAAATATTCCCCTTAGGCTTTTTTTACTTCGGGATATAAAATAAGCAACTGGAGTCCCCAGTATCATAGAAATAACTGCCGTAATAAGTGCTATTTTGAGAGTCCTGTTATATATCTTCAGGTAATACTCATCTTTAAAAAAAACCAGATATCGTTCTAAAGTGAGTTTACTTCCATCAATGACAGTAGAGCTCGTTGTATAAACTAATGGAACCAGTAAAAACAAGACTATCAGAATCAATCCGGGGAGTAACAGGGCATAGAGCCATTTTTTCTTCATAAAAATCTCCTTTTTCAGTTTAAAATTTAAATATAAAAGTTTATATTTTCTTTTTATTCACAAAATCTGCAGATTCACGTTCAATGAGTCTTGCAAAAAGACAGCTGCTCATATAATCTCTTTCTGATCCTGAGATACTTTGTATTACAGCTTCTATGGCAAGTTTACTCATTTTTACAAGTGGATAAGCAATTGTTGTAAGCTTCGGAGTAATAGATGAAGCCAGCTCTATATCATCAAAACCAACAATTGAAATGTCTTCAGGTATCTTGTATCCCTTAAAGTTTAGATAATTTATGGCTCCTATTGCCATTAAGTCATTTCCGGCTACAATACCGGTAATATCTTTAGACGAATTCATCAGTTTTTTTATAGACTTGTATCCAGATTCCAAACTGAAATCACCGTGTTCTACAATGTTTTTATTATAATCTAGCTTGTGTTTTTCCAATGCCATTTTGTAACCCTTGTGTCTGTAAAAGGAAATTTCCATATTTTCTGTACCGCCGATAAAAGCGATTTTTTTATGTCCCAATTTGATCAGGTACTCTGTTGCCAAATATGCTGCATTTTCATTATTTACCGATACTGAATCTACCTGAATGTTTTTAAGTTCCCGGTCTAAAACTACAATTGGAATTTTGATCTCCTTTGCTTTATTTATGACATCTTCCAAACGAAAGGATGATGTATAAATAATCCCGTCAATACCTGTTCCTATAAGATTTAGAAGAAAAGATCCTCCGTCATTTTTTAGTCCGCTCAAATTGATAAGCAGAATATTATAGTCCAATGTATTGGCAATTTCACTTATTTCTTTGGTTAATTTTGCAAAAAATGGGTTTTCAATATCAGGAACGACCAAAGCTAATGTTCGTGTTTTTCTGTTTTCAACGTTTCTTTGCAGTGGTTTATAATCTAGTTCATTGATTGCCTTGAGAACCCTAGCCTTCATTTCATCACTGACATATCCAGATCTGTTGATGACTCTAGATACTGTGGCAGTAGAAGTTTTTGCCAATTTAGCAACCTCTTTTATGTTGGACATAAATCAACACCTTTCTTCACTTTGTAATAATTTTCATACTCATATGTAAACTGTTACATATGAGGCTAAAATAAAATGACATAGATATGCCAAAAAATCAAAATATTTTTTTTATTTGAGAATACTATAAACTAAATATTGTATTTAGTCAATATTTTTAAAGCTGTATTTTTCAAAAGAAAAACCTTGATCAAATTAGTTTCCCCATAAAGAATAATGTTATTAGAGAATTAGTAATCTGAATAATTAATCTCTTATATCAAAGAAGCTTCATAATTACATCACATAAATATGAAATAATATGGCACAATAAAAACAATGTAAAATAAAAACTACAGACTTAAAAAAACTAAGAGGTGTAAACTATTATGAAAAAAATATTCAAGTATTTATTTTTATTTGTCGGAGCCGGTGCAGCAGTGGCTTTTGCTACGGGACTAATTTTACTGTTTTCTGCCTATAGGAGCCTTCCGGATATAGAGGAACTGGTAAAATCCTATAAGGACTCGGAGCCAACAATAATCTATGACAGCAAAGGGAAACAGGTGGATCTTATAACCAAACGTAGGGGAGAACCTATACATATTGATGAGATTCCTGAAAACATGAAAAATGCTGTTATTGCTATAGAGGATAAAAGGTTTTATACTCATCACGGCTTTGATATGAGAAGACTAGGGAAAGCAGTTTTGGTAAATCTATCAAGGGGAAGAGCGGTCCAGGGAGGAAGTACCATTACCCAGCAGCTGGCAAAAAATGCATTTCTGAGCAATGAAAAAACTTTTCTCAGAAAAGTGAAAGAAGCCTTGATAACTCTGGAAATAGAGAAAAGATATGAAAAAGACGAGATCCTTGAAAAGTATCTGAATGAAATATATTTTGGATCAGGATCCTATGGAATAAAAGAAGCTTCAAGGTCGATATTTGATAAAGATGTGTCTAAAATAAATCTGGCTGAGGTCGCTATTCTTGCAGGTGTTCCAAACAGGCCTTCTAAATATGACCCTAGAAAGAATTTGGATAAGGCCATAGAAAGAGGTCAGCTGGTTCTGAAACTAATGTTAAAGCAGGAGTTCATAACTGAGCTAGAGTATGAGAGAGCTATGAATCATAAATTTGTCTATGAAAAAGATCTTAAAAACAGCGGAAAGAGTAAGTATGTGTCTGCAATATTGGACAAAAGAAGTAAAAGATACTTTAAATCACCTGAATTTACAGACATAGTGGAAGACGAATTAGTTGAAATGTTTGACGAAAAAACAGTTTATGAAGGGGGCTTAAAGGTCTACACAGGACTTGATGCAGATATGCAAAAAATTGCCCTTGAGACCTTTAACAATTATAAACCCTTTACAAATAATTCAAAACTTCAGGGAGCACTTGTAACAATAGACACTGAAACCGGTTATGTAAAAAGTATTGTAGGTGGAAAAAATTTCCGTTCAGGAAATTTTAACAGGGCAATTAGTGCCAAGAGACAGCCTGGATCTGCATTCAAGCCTTTTGTATATTATACAGCCTTGGAAAAGGGAATAGCTATGAATGAATTGAGGGATGACTCTGCTGAAAAATACGGAGACTGGCAGCCGAAAAACTATGGTAATAAAAGTTATGGAGAGATAACAATACTCCAGGCCATTGAAAATTCTGTAAACACAATAGCTGTAAAACTTTTAAAAGAAGTTGGTATATCAAGTGTTATAAGTAATTTTAAAAAGACAGGAGTTTCCATAGATATACCCAAAGATCTTTCTATAGCTTTAGGAACTATGAGTATTACTCCTATGGAATTGGCAACATCTTATGCTCCCTTTTCAAATGGAGGATATTCAGTGCAGCCTATATTCATTACAAAGATAGAAGACAGAGATGGAAATGTATTGTATGAACAGTCTGTAGTGAAAAAACAGGTTTTAGACAGTGAAAATATATCACTTATTACACATATGCTAAAAGATGTTGTAAGTTATGGATCTGGAAGGCGTGCAAGAGTAAGAACTGCAAATGGGAAATATGCAGAACAGGGTGGAAAGACAGGAACTACAAATGACAACAAATCTGCTTGGTTTGCAGGTGTAACCCCGGAATATGCAACTACTGTATATATAGGATATGATGATAATACATCTATGCCATCATATGCAAGCGGAGGATCTATAGCTGCACCTTTATGGGGTGAATATTATCAGGCTATGATCAACAGAGGTGTATACACTCCAGGAGACTTTGGATTCATTAATGAAAACCTAAAAAACAAAACTCTAGTATCTAGAACTATCGATCTGAGAACCGGAGAATTGGGGTCTCCTTCAAGAGAGTATAAGAGAACTGCTCTTTTCAAGAAGGGACAGGTTCCTGACGGATTTACTGATAATCTTTACTGGGGAATCAAAAATATGTTTGGGAATAAGGATGATCAAGTAGAAGACGAAGAGAATGAAGACGGAGAGAAAAGTAAGAAAAAAAAGTCCAGACTTTTTTTCAGACATTTTTTCTAAAAAACTCTAAGTAACTGAGTATATGAACTATATTAAGATAAAAATAAAGCCATTGTTATAGATGAGATTTCTGTAACAGTGGCTTTTATTTTTGGATTTTATTATAAATTTGTGAAGAAGCTTGAAAACTTTACTCTTATATATTAGTATTTAAGTTAAGCGGCTATTTGAAGTTATTGCTGATAAATTACTGAATTTATAAGAATATTAGAGTCAAAGGATTTTGTCACGAATGAAAACCGATAAAATTCAAAAAAAATTAACACGAATAAGGATAAACCTTTTGGCCACAGAGGATCATAAAAGTGTATGTTGCACAGAGAAAAAGAGAGAGTTTCACAGAGTTAAAACCAAACTATATACGCTTTCTTTTGCGAGAGGTTTTCGGTCTCTTTTCCCTTGCCATTGACAAAATCAGCGTTAAGAATAACCGTAGTGAAATCCTTAGAAAAAATCGACTGTCTGAGCGTAGCGAGTTTCGAGTTTTTCTTGGATTTTCAAGGTTATTTAGCTGATTTTTCACAGGCTTGAACTTTTGGTTACTTTTCTTTCAAGAGAAAAGTAACGAATCCTTATAAATTCAATAGTTTAATTGAAATAAAAGAGTAACTTAGGTTATTTATATATTTGTAATAAATAGGAGGATATATTTTGGATGTTAAAAATAAGATAAAAATTGTGGCAATTGATTTAGACGGAACTCTTCTTAATTCAAATCATGAGGTTTCCCCTAAAAATGCCGATGTTTTAAGAAAACTGGAAAAAAATGGAATTAAGGTTGTAATTACAACTGGCAGGGCCTATGAGGCCATGATAAGATTCTATAAGGAAATAGGGTTGAATGGTGAGGCAATCTGCTATAACGGGGCAGTTGTCTATGATAAAGATCATAATCCTGTATGGAAAAACACACTAGACCATGAGACAGGCCTTGAACTGGTAAAAGTGGGAGAAGAATTTAACACCTATCATCATGGTTTTATCGACAATAAATGGGTTCTTCCAGAGATGACAGATATAGCAAGAGAATACAAAAATAGAACCGGACTAAATGAAACTCTGGTTGATTTTCATCAGCTAGAAAATATCGCCTTTACCAAGATGATGTATATAGGGGAAAATGAGATACTTATGGATATATACAATGTTCTAGATGATAAATTTGGGGACCAGCTTTATAAGGCATTTTCAAATCCTATGTTTTTGGAGATAATGCACAGAGACTCATCTAAGGCTAAAGCACTTTCCTTCCTCTTAGAGGAAAACAATCTGACTTCAGATAACTTATTGGCTATAGGAGACGGGTATAATGATTTTGAGATGCTTTCCATGGCGGGTATAGGGGTTATTATGGAAAATGCTCCTGAAGAGCTTAAAAAGCATTTTATGCACAAGGCTCTTTCCAATGATGAAGACGGAGTAGGGAGATTTTTAGAAAGTTTTTTTGAAATTTAAATAAATCCCCCTCTGTATACAGAGGGGGATTTATTTTTGTGTTATTTAATTATTTCTTCATAGCGATATAGAGACAGTAACCGAAACCACCCCAAAGGATAGAGATACTTACTGCAGCAGTTATTATAGAACTAGTACTCATAATTATACCTCCTTCTCAGTTTCTGTTTTGTCATTTACTTTTACAAACTTAGGTAGGATTACAGCAAGTAAAATTGTTCCAAGCATAAATCCGCCTCCGTATAAAGCAATAGCATTCATAGAATATCCTTCATAAGGAGAAGAAATATCACCGATGATATTTTTAACTGTCATAACTCCAAGGATAGCAGGAGTCAGGAATTTCAAACAGAAGTTCCACCATTTACCGATTTTGAAATCTGATAAAGGGTTAACATATTCTCTTATACTTTCAAGGTTAAAGAACCAAGAAAGAAGGATTATCTCTATAAGACCGGCAACGGCAACACCGTAGTTATTGATATAGTGATCAACTATGTCTAAGATGTAAAGACCGGCTCCAGTTGCAAATATAAGTGATGTGCAAAGACCTACTAAAACCACTATATTAAGGGCCTTTCTACGCTCCATACCAAAGTTGTCGATTATAGCAGAAAGTACTGTCTCAACAAGAGAAATACTAGAAGATATACCTGCAAATAATAGTGAAAGGAAGAAAGTCACTCCAAACAGAGAGTTCATTCCAGGTAGAGCACTGATTGCTTTTGGGAAAACAATAAATGCAAGTCCTACTCCTGCACTTGCAACTTCACTAACTTCTACTCCCTGAGTATGAGCCATGTATCCTAAGATACTAAATACCCCTATACCGGAAAGAATACTGAAACTACAGTTTCCAAGTCCTGTTATAAATGCGTTGTTAACGATATCAGAATCTTTAGGAAGATAGCTTGAGTAAGCAAGCATTATTCCAAAAGCGATACTTAAAGAATAAAATATCTGACCGTATGCAGCGACCCAAACTTTTGGATCTGCCAGTCTGCTGAAATCAGGTTTAAAGAAATACTCTAGTCCTTTTGCAGCTCCAGGAAGAGTTACTCCTCTTACTGTGATAGCGATAAGACTAAGTACAAGTAAAGGCATGAAGATTTTACTTGCTTTTTCTATTCCGCCTTTGATACCCATTCTTAGTACAATGAAATTAATTCCCCAGATTATAAGAAGAGGTATAACAACTTTAAGGTTAAGTCCTCCTAAATGCAGAGGGGAATCTGAAAGGTTAAGATAAGTTCCAAACAGGAATCCCTTTGTGTCTTCACCCCATCCAGTTGTAAATGCAAATTTTAGATAACTCATCGCCCATGCTATTACTACCATATAATAAACAGTTATAGCGAAGGATATAGCTGTCTGCCACCATCCGAAAGCTTGCCATTTTTTGTTAAGAGATCTAAATACCCCAGGTGCACTACTTCTGATCTTGTGCCCTAATCCAAACTCTAAGATCAAAATAGGAATTCCCGCAGTAAGAAGTGCGACCATATAAGGAATCAGAAATGCTCCTCCACCATTGCTTGCAGCTGTATATGGGAACCTCCATATGTTACCAAGTCCAACAGCAGAGCCTATCGCAGCCATTATAAAACCAACACGCGAGCCCCACTCTCCTCTATTTTTTTTACTCACTGTAACCACCTCTTTCTAAAATTTTAAAAAATTAATTTATATTAAATTAAAAATTAAATTTCACGCTTAATGAACTTTTATAATTTAATGTAAAATTTATTTTTCACTTATGGTTACATATTATATATCATTTTTTTGTTATGTCAATACTATTTTTATATGCCTAATTGGACATCACTTCTGTAGAGCTTTTAAATAAAAGGTTTGTTATTCCTGAGAAAGTCGAAATTAATATACAATATCAATACAAAATAACCTGAAAATATATTTAAGTAATTTTTTTCATAAATTTTTCAAAAAAACACTGTATTATTTATTAGGAAATATATGGAATTAAGTACTTTTTTTTAATACAATTAAATTATCACAGATTATTTAGAAATATTTTTTCATTATTTTGTATAAAAATGTTTTTAATAAGCTTATACAATTAATTTATATTTAATCTTATTTTAATAAAATAGATATAAAAAAAGTAGGCTTATGCCTACTATATTTTCACCCATCCCATCATAATATCCGATTCTAGTTCGTCTCGGAAATTTTTGATTCTTCCTCTTAAACGGCCTTCTTTTATAAACCCGACTTTTTCATAAAAATAAATAGCTCTTGGATTGGATTCACGGACTAAAACTTCAAGTCTCATAATATCTTTCATCTTGTTTACCTTTTTAAAAAAATATTTAAAAAGAGATTTTCCTAATCCCATGCCCCTATACTCCCGAAGTACTGCTATATTGATATCACTTATTACGTGGTCAAAAAGATAAAAGTTTTCTCTGCAACCGTGTAGTTCACCGATTATTTTTCCTTCTACTTCTGCTACCACTATGATTCCGCTGTCTATGGCTTTTTTCACAAATCCTTCTACATATTCACGGGTTATTTCATTTTTTAATATAGGAAGTCCGCTTCCTTCATAGGCGGCATTTTTATAGAGATTTTTTATTCCCTCTACATCTTCAATCTTTCCAAGTCTAACGATCATTTTTATCCTCCAAACTCTATGTGATTTCAAATTAAATTATTATCATACTTAAATCTAAATAAAAAAACTTCTGCCTAAACATAATTCTATCTCTTAAATTTATATGTGTCAATTTAAAAAAATGATTAGTTTGTATTTATTTATTGAATATCTGCCTGAAACCACTGTAGGGTGGACATATTTGAAAAAAAATGTTATTTTATTATAATTTAAAAATTGTTTCAGACTGTGAATTATACTATATACCTTAGGGAGGAGAACTAATATGTTTGATTATCATATACATTCGGAGTTTTCAGATGATTCAACTGAAAAGATGAGTAATATAGTAGAGGAGGCCATAAAAAAGGGCGGTAAAAAACTTTGTTTTACGGAACATATGGAGTTTAACTATCCCCATGAAGAGTTGAAGTTTGAATTAGATTATGATGCTTATAAGAGTGAGTTTGAGAGAATAAAATCAATTTATGGTAAAAAAATAGACCTATATATGGGTGTTGAGATGGGTATTCAGGGAAATGACAGAGAGATAAAGGAAACTATAAAATACGCCAAAAACCATGAGTTTGACTTTATCATAGCATCTGCCCACTGTCTAGAAGGCGAAGATTTATACAGTATGGATCCTGAGACTCAGAATATAGATGAGTTTTTTACAAGATATTTTCATGAGATGCTAAGTGTTTTCAAACAATACAATGATTATGATGTGGTAGGACACATAGACCTTATAAGAAGATATTTCCTCAAGGCCCATGATCATAAGTTGGAGAAATCTCAAGATGTTTTAAGGGAACTTTTATCTCATGTGATAAACAACGGCAAAGGTATTGAGATAAATACCGGAGGTCTTTTTTATAAGTCTGCAAATATAAATCCCACTCTAGATATATTAAAGTTATATAGGGAAATGGGAGGAGAGATAATCACCATAGGAAGTGATGCCCATGTTGCTGAGAGGGTAATGAGTAACTATTCAAAGGCTATAGAGGCTCTAGATACAGCAGGATTCAAATATGTGACTACTTTCTCTAAAAGGGAAAAAGAGTTTCATAAGATAAAATAAAAGTTTAATTATTTTGTAAAATTTAGCAGTAATTTAATATTCTTTCCTGTATCATTAGATATATAATCTATTGGTGCAGGAATTTTTTTATGATTGAAAATAAAAAAAAGGAGAGTCTATGGTCATTAAAAATTTTGAAGAACTCATAGAAAAAATAAAAAAAGGTCACAAACCCAAAAGAGTTGTTGTTGTCTGTGCAGACGATCTGCATACATTAGAAGCTCTGAAAAAAAGCTGAAAAAGACGGGATATTAAAGTCTGTTTTAATAGGAAATAAAAATAAAATAAAAAAACTTTTAAAAAAATATCCTTTGAAAAAAAAGAAAATGAGATTATTGACGCAGAATCAGATACTTTTGCAGCATCTAAAGGTGTAGAGATAATAATAGGTAAGAAGGCGGACTTTATGATGAAAGGGAAAATTCAGACATCCGATCTCTTGAAAGCTGTGGTTGACAAAAAAAACGGACTTGGTAAAAGTCGAATAATGTCTCATGTCTCTATTTTGGAAATACCTACATATCATAAAATTTTGGCTGTAAGTGACGGTGGTATGGTAATCTGTCCCAGTTTAGAAGAAAAAAAACAGATATTAGAGAATACCCTTGAGGTTTTTTTGTCTTTAGGTTATGAAAATCCAAAAGTAGCAGTGCTTGCAGCAATTGAAAAAGTAAATCCTAAAATGAAAGAAACTCTTGACGGAGAAGCCTTGAAAAATATGTACATAAATAAAGAGATAGAAAACTGTATAATCGAAGGACCTATTTCTTACGATCTGGCAATATCGATGGAATCAGCCAATATAAAGGGATACAAAAGTCCTGTAGCAGGTGATGCTGATATTCTTTTAGCACCGGATATTACCACAGGAAACATTTTGTCAAAATCTTTGGTTTATTCTGGAAAGGCAAGGATGGCAGGGTTTATAATTGGAGCAAAAGTTCCTATAGCTCTTACTTCTAGAGGTGCATCTTCAGAGCAAAAATATTTATCTCTGGTTATATGTTCGGCTATGTTTTAAATTGACTTTTAATTTGTAAGTTGGGAGGAAGATATGGGGAAATATATACTGGCTATAAATCCCGGTTCAACTTCGACAAAGGTAGCAGTGTATAAAGATAAAAAAAATTTATTGGAAAAAAATATTGAACATTCATCAAAAGAGTTGTCTAAGTTTGAAAAAATTACAGATCAATATGAGATGAGATATAAAGAGATCGAAAAGATGCTGTGTGAAAATAATTTCCAGTTAGATATTTTTTCTGCAATTGTTGCCAGAGGCGGACCAGTTTCTGTTTTAGAACCTGGTGCATACAGAATAAATGAGGCCATGGTGGAAAAGCTGATGAATAATCCCTTGGTGGACCATGCATCAAATTTGGGGGGAGTAATAGCTTTTAAACTGGCTGAACCACAAAATATACCGGCATTTATCTATGACGCAGTTTCAACAGATCAGATGACAGATATTGCGAGGATTTCCGGCATGAAGGATATAAGCAGAAAAAGCCTTGTCCATGCTCTGAACATGAGGGCGGTAGGAATGAAATGTGCCGAAAATATGGATAAAAATTATGATGATGTGAATCTTATAATTGCTCATCTAGGTGGAGGGATAACCATTGCTGTTCATGAAAAGGGAAGGATGACTGACCTTGTATCAGATGACGAAGGTCCTTTTTCTCCTGAAAGGGCAGGGAGAATCCCGGGAAAGGACTTGGTCGCTATGTGTTATTTATATGATAAGGATGAGATGGAAAAAAAGCTCAGAGGAAAAGGGGGACTGATCTCTTATCTGGGAACCATAAGCACTCTTGAAGTGGAAAAAAGAATAAAAAATGGTGACGAATATGCAAAACTTATCTATGAAGCAATGGCATATCAGGTTTCTAAAGGAATATGTGAGCTTACTGCTGTTGTAAAGGGAAAGGTAGACAGGATTATAATCACAGGAGGGATTGCATATTCTGATTTGATAACTTCCTGGATCAAAGAAAGGGTAGAATGGGTAGCCCCTGTTGAGATATTTCCCGGGGAAAAGGAACTAGAAGCATTAGCTTACGGTGCCTTAAGAGTCATAAAAGGTGAAGAAAGGGCTCGTGAATTCAAATAATATAAGTTGTATTTTTTTTCAAATTAAAGTATTGACTTTATCCAAAAGCTGTGTTACTTTCTTTGCTTGCCCAAAGAAAGTAACCAAAGAAAAGGCACCCCTAAAAAATCCCTAAAATCCCTTCTGAACTAACTTTCTATTGAAATACATTCGGTAAACCTCCTTATTTCAATGAAAGTGGATTTCACAAGATGATTTCTCAACGGTATTTTTTAAAGGGGAATTTAAAATCTTTAAATAATTTTTTTAAATCTTTTGAAATTCTTTCGGCCATTGATAAAATAAGCGTTAAGAATGACTGAAAGAAATCTCTAGAAAAAATCAACTGTTTGAGCGTAGCGAGTAGCCAAAAAATAACGAGTTATACGAGTATATTTTCTGGTTCTCAGAAACTTGCTTTCTGAGTATCATTACTTTACTTAGATTTCCGAAGGCATTTAGCTTATTTTTCACAGGCCTTGATTTTTGGTTATGCCCTGACCGAAGGGAGGAAATGCCCTTGGGGTGCTTTTCATCAAGGAAAAGTAACGGAACTTTGGATAAAGTCAGTAATTTATCAAAATTTTTTTCAAATGGATATTAGAATTAAAAAATAGATAAGAATCAAAAAAGGAACCCGAAGGTTCCTTTTTTGGGGTAAAAACTTATGGCAAAGTCTTTTTAGTTTAAAATGGGGAATTAAAAACTGCGGCTAAGACATATCATTGCCATATTCATAACTGGTAATAATAGTATAAACCAACACATATCAAAAATCAACACTTATTTCAAAATTAAGCCTTTTAAATCTGAAAAAGAACTAATAATTTATTAAATTGAAAATTCTCATCAAAAAAGAAGAGTATTTTTGATTTTAGTAAAGGGTTGAAGCTTTACTTTTATTTGCATTTTTTCATAGTTTCCTTTATAATATGGTGTGAAAATTTAGATTTTGATAGGAGGACTTAAGGTGTTACAAAAGTTTAAGAGGAATTTCTCGATAATTGCACATATAGATCATGGTAAGTCTACAATAGCTGACAGATTGCTACAAGTAACCGGAACTGTATCAGAACGTGATATGAAGGCTCAGGTTTTAGATTCTATGGATCTTGAGAGAGAAAAGGGAATCACTATCAAGGCTCAGGCTGTTACTCTTTATTATGATGCAAAAGATGGAAATAGATATGAATTAAATCTAATAGATACTCCGGGGCACGTAGATTTCATTTATGAAGTTTCAAGATCCCTTGCGGCATGTGAAGGGGCAATTCTAGTTGTTGATGCTGCCCAGGGAGTAGAGGCTCAGACTCTTGCCAATGTTTATCTGGCTCTTGAAAATGACCTAGAGGTAGTACCTGTAATAAATAAAATAGATCTTCCTGCAGCTGACGTGGATAAAGTAAAAAATGAGATAGAGGATGTTATAGGTTTACCTGCTGACGATGCTGTTCTTACTTCTGCAAAGGCGGGAATTGGTATAGAGGAGCTTTTAGAAGCGATAATAGAGAGAATACCTGCTCCTGAACATCAAGAGGAAGGACCCTTAAAGGCTCTTATCTTTGATTCACATTTTGATGACTATAGAGGTGTAATCACCTATGTGAGAGTACTTGACGGTTGTATCAAAAAAGGTGATAAAATAAAAATCTGGTCAACTGGAAAAGAATTGGAAATACTAGAATGTGGAGTTTTCTCACCTGTTATGAAATCTACAGGTGAACTAAGCTCAGGTTCAGTAGGATATATAATTACAGGGGTAAAAACAATACAGGATACTCAAGTGGGAGATACTATTACCCATGCCAAGAAACCTTGTGCAGAACCTCTACAGGGCTATAGACCTGCCCAGTCGATGGTTTATGCAGGATTGTATCCTATATCAACAGATGATTATTCTGATTTAAGGGATGCCCTTGAAAAACTTCAGCTAAATGATGCTTCTCTTTCCTTTGTACCGGAAACTTCACTGGCTCTAGGATTTGGTTTCAGATGTGGATTCTTAGGATTACTTCATATGGAGATTATAGTAGAGAGACTGAGAAGAGAGTATAACATAGATCTTATATCTACATCTCCGTCAGTTGAATACAGGGTTCATATGGAAAACGGAAGTTCATATACCATTGATAACCCTTGCGAATTTCCAGAGGCAGGAAGCGGTAAAAAAGCTGTAGAAGAGCCTTTTATAAAAGGAAACATCCTTGTTCCAAAAGATTATGTAGGTAACGTAATGGAACTTTGCCAGGAGAAAAGAGGAGTTTTTATCGATATGAATTATATCGACGAAAACAGAGCCATGATAACCTACGAACTGCCTTTGGCAGAAATAGTAATAGATTTTTACGATAAGTTAAAATCTAGAACAAGAGGTTATGCATCTTTTGAATATGAGATGATAGGATATAAAGAATCTAAACTTGTAAAAGTGGACATACTGGTATCAGGTAACCCGGTAGATGCCTTTTCATTCATATCCCATGCAGATCACGCATCTTCTAGAGGAAGGGCGATATGTGAAAAACTAAAAGAAATTATTCCTAGACAGCAGTTTGAGATACCTATACAGGCAGCACTAGGGGCAAAGATTATAGCTAGAGAAACTATCAGAGCATTTAGAAAAAATGTAACTGCAAAATGTTATGGTGGAGATATCACAAGAAAGAAAAAACTCTTAGAAAAACAAAAAGAGGGTAAAAAGAGAATGAAGCAAATAGGAAATGTTGAAATTCCTCAGGAAGCCTTTGTATCTGTCTTAAAATTAAACGACTAAATATAAATAAATTTTATCAGGCTCACGTCTTTTCAAATAAAAGGCTTGAGCCTGATTTTCTTTTGATAACCCGTTGGAAAATTAAATTTGTCCCAGGAAAAACTATAATATTGAATTTTTTTGGTTAAAAGGGTATAATTTTGTTTGAATATTTTATAAGCGGAGGCTAAAGTTGAAAATATATGATTTAATTGTAATAGGTGGAGGTCCGGCTGGGATTTTTTCCGCCATATACGCTGCAAAGAAAAATATGAGTGTGGCCATTATTGAGAAAAAAAATAATATAGGTAAAAAAATACTCGTGGCAGGTTCTGGAAAATGTAATGTAACACATCAGGGTGAAATTAACTATTTTTTAAATAGATACGGCGACCACGGGAAATTTTTAAAAAATGCCTTATACAATTATAAGCCAGAAGATTTAATTGATTTTATAGAATCAAAGGGACTGAAGATGCAGGCTCTGGAAAATGGTAAAATATTTCCTGAAACCATGAGATCTACAGATGTTCTGAATCTTTTGATTAAAGAGCTGAAAAAATTAAAGGTGGATATTTTTACTAATAATTCGGTGATTTCATCAGAGAAAAAAAGTGAGACTTTTAAAATTGAAACTGATAAAGAGATGTTTTCTGGAAAAAATTTACTTATATCTACAGGAGGGAAGTCATACCCGGCAACGGGATCAGAGGGAGATGGCTACAAGTTAGCTCAGATGTTTGGGCACAGTATAGAGGCTCCTAGACCTGCCTTAACAACTGTATATGTAAATGATTACCCATATGCAGATCTTTCAGGTGTATCTTTTCAAAAGGTAAAAATAGAACTTTACAGGGAAAATAAGAAGGTTAAGGAGCATTGCGGAGACGTACTTTTCACCCATAGTAACCTGAGTGGACCTGGAATTATTGATTTTTCACGATATTTTCTAAAGGGGGATACTCTTTTTATTAACTTTACAGGAAAAGAACTGGAAGATATCTCAGAGGAGATTATAGAGGCTTCTAAAACAAATGGCAAGCAAAGTATAAAAAGATTTTTTTCTAGGTATAATATTCCTGAGAGATTTTTGAAAAAGTTATTTAAGATGCATGATATTGATGAAAATGTAAAACTCGGGGAACTTTCTAAAGCAGATAGAGTTCTTCTAACAAAGAAACTGTCAAAACATGAATTCTTAATATCTAGACTTGGTAATTTTGATGTGGCTATGGCTACAGCAGGAGGGGTCTCACTAAAAGAGGTGAATCAGAAAACTATGGAGTCAAAACTTGTAAAAAAGCTCTATTTTGCAGGGGAACTTCTTGATATTGATGGAGACACAGGAGGATTTAACATACAGGCTGCGTGTTCTACGGGAGTTTTAGCTGCAAAAAGTGTAAAAGTATAATAAAAGCCGTGGTAATGACCACGGCTTTTATAGTTAAATCACTAATGTTATTTCTCTAAAGGTTTCTTGAGAGTACCGATAAGAAGTGCCGCTAGTGAAGAACCGGCTATAATGGCAACTAAATACATCGCTGCATTTTTTACAAGAGGGATAACAAATAAACCTCCGTGAGGAGCAGGTAATTCACAACCAAACATCATCGCTAATCCACCTGCTACAGCCGAACCTAATATGCACGCCGGGATAACTCTTCCAGGATCTGCAGCGGCAAAAGGAATTGCCCCTTCAGTTATGAATGAAGCACCCATGATGTAATTTGTGAGTCCAGATTCCCTCTCTTGAAGAGAGAACTTATTTTTAAAGAATGTAGTTGCCAGTGCAATGGCTATAGGGGGAACCATTCCTCCTGCCATAACAGCAGCATGAGGAGCGAGGTTTCCAGATTCGATGGCGGCTATACCAAATGTAAATGCTGCTTTGTTTACAGGTCCGCCCATATCTACAGCCATCATTCCACCAAGGACTATTCCCATAAGAACAAGGTTTCCTGTACCCATATTAGTCAGGAAGTTTGCCATAGCTGCATTAATAGAAACTACAGGTATCAATATAATTTTCATAGCAAGTCCAGTAAAGAGAAGTCCTAAAATAGGGAAAATAAGGACAGGTTTTAAGCCTTCTAATGTTTGTGGCATTCCACTTGTAGCTTTTTTTACTGCACGAACTATATATCCACCTATGAAACCGGCAATTAGACCACCTAAGAAACCTCCACCTTGGTTGGCAGCCATAAAACCACCGACCATAGCAGGCATGAATCCAGGTCTGTCAGCTATAGACATACCGATAAATCCTGCAAGGATAGGTATCATAAGAGCAAAAGCTCCTCCCCCACCGACATCCATAAGGAATTTTGCTATAGGACTAAATGTAGGATCATTTGGATCAAATGCCTTTATTCCAAACATAAAGGATATGGCAATCAGGATTCCACCAGCAACAACGAAAGGAAGCATGTTAGAAACTCCGTTCATAAGGTGTTTATAGAAACCTTTTCTTTCACCAGACGAAGAGCTGTTGCTTTTTTCACCTGATGCCTTGTACACAGGAGCTTCTTTATTTAAAGCTTTTTTTATAAGACCTTCAGGGTCTCTTATACCCTCTTTTACAGGAACTTCTAGAAGAAATTTTCCATCAAATCGATCCATTTCTACTTTTTTGTCAGCTGCAATAATTATAGCCGCTGCATTGTCTATCTCTTCTTTAGTCAGAGGATTTTTTATACCAGTTGATCCGTTAGTCTCAACTTTTATATTTATTCCCATCTCTTGGGCTTTCTTCTTGAGGGAATCAGCAGCCATGTATGTGTGTGCAATTCCCGTAGGGCAGGCAGTTACTGCCAGTAAAAATCCTTTTTCCTCTGAATCCATTACATTGTTTTCTTCTGAACTTTCTTCTTCTGAATCTTTTTTGGAAATTATTGATACTACCTCTTCTTTTGTTTCAGCTTTTAACAAGGCTTCTCTGAAATCATCATCAAGAAGTGAAGTGGTTAATTTTGTAAGAGTTTCTATATGAGAATCACTAGCTCCTTCTGATGCAGCTATCATGAAAAATAACTGAGAAGGTTCACCGTCAAGAGCATCATAATCTACTCCTGATCTGTGAAGACCAAAGGCAAGAGCAGGTGTTTTAACTGCCGCCACTTTTGCATGGGGAATAGCTATTCCTTCTTCGAGTCCTGTAGAGGACTGGGATTCTCTTTTTAATATTGCTTCTCGATAGGCATTTTTATCAGATAATTTTCCGGATTTATCTAGAGCCTCTATAAGTTCGTCAATAACAGCTTCTTTTGTATCGCCCTTTAGATCCATAACCATGGTATTTTTTTCTAATAAATCTAAAATTTTCATTTTTTCACCTCACTAGTTTATTTTTTCTATTTTTATCTCATTTATTAAATTTTCTACTTCTGAAAGAGTGCATAAATTTTTTGAAAAGGCTGAAGCACTTCCAGCTGCTATCCCTCTGCTAAAACAATCCCCTATACTTAAGCCCTCTGCTATCCCGGCAGTAAATCCTCCCACCATGGAGTCCCCGGCACCTACAGAATTTATAACTACTCCCTTTGGGACATTCCCAAAGTAAACTGCATCTTCAGTAATAAGGAAGGCACCGTCACCAGCCATGGAGATAGCCACATTTTTTGCCCCCATTTTCTGGAGTTTTTGTCCGTACTCTATTAGCTCATTTTTATTTTGTATTTTTACATCAAAAAGTTCTTCGAGCTCATGGTGATTTGGTTTTATTAAATATGGTTTTGCTTTAACTGCAGATTCCAAAGCTTTACCCTTTGTATCCAGTATTACTTTTACGCCTTCTGGGAGAGCTGCCAGGATTTTCTCATAGATATCACTTTCAAAAGACAAAGGAACACTTCCTGCCATTACTAGGATATCGCCTTTTTCCAGTTTTTCTAGCTGTTTAAAAAGCTCTTCTTTTTTATCCTCGCCTATTTTAGGGGAATTCCCGTTTATCTCAGTTTCTACATTTTTGTTTTTCATTTTTACGTTTATACGGGTATCCTCTTTTAACTGTATAAAATCACATTTTATATCTTTTTTCAGAAGTTCTTTGTGTATAAAATCTCCTGTAAATCCTCCTAAAAATCCAAGGGCGACAGACTCGTGCCCCAAGTTTTTTAAAACTTGGCTAACGTTTATTCCTTTTCCGCCTGGAAGTTTGTGTTCACTTTCACTTAAGTTTACTTTTCCCTCCTGAAAGGATTTTAATTGGATTATATAATCTAAAGATGGGTTGAGAGTAAGGGTATATATCATACTAACACTCCTTTATTTTAGTTTTTTTTCGATACTCCTCTGGGGGAAGCTTATCTGTTATTATTGTACATTCTTTTAGTTGGGCAAATGAAACGAAAGAGGTCTTTCCGAATTTATTGAAGTCAGCTAAGATATAAGATTTCTGAGATTGTTTTATTACCTCTCTTTTTATCTCTGCTTCTTCTATATCTGGTGTTGTATAACCAGTCTTTAAGGTTATTCCGTTGACCCCTATAAAACATTTGTTGAAGTTGTATTTTCTCAGGGATTCGACGGTTTCTACTCCTACGAGAGCCCCTGTATTATTTTTTATTTTTCCACCTGTTAGATAAGCTCTTATATTGTATTTCATGAGCTCAGGTATATGGGTGACACCATTTGTTACCACAGTGACATTTTTACCATGGAGGTATTTTATGATTCTTTCTGTGGTTGTTCCTGCATCGATAAAGATGCATTCACCATCTAAAACGATTTTAGAAGCAGATTCACCTATTTTATCCTTCTCAAATTTATTTTGTATATTTTTAGTGTCGAAATCAGCTTCATAAGAATTTTCAGGTAAGGTAGCTCCACCGTGGACTCTTTTAAGAAGTCCGTTTTTTTCTAAATAACTTAAATCACGTCTGATCGTTGATTCTGAAATATTTAAAGTGTCAACGATCTCTTTCATTTTTACAATCTCTTTATTTTTTAAAAGATTTAATATTATGTCATACCTTTCTTGACTTAACATTTTATCAACTCCTCATTTAAAATATACACTAACTTCTAAAAAAAATCAACCAAAATAATTCAAAAACAATCAAAAATAGTCATCAAAAATACATAAAGCTTCAAAAAAAAGCACAAATACTTGAAGTGAAATTAAAAAATCCTCCCTTTTCAGGGAGGAAAAATTGATTAAAATTATTTATTTGAAATAAACTCTTCGAGAACCATTTTTATCTCTTCAGCAGTACCCATATCCAAAAGTTTTTCAACTAAAGATTCGCATTCTTTTTTATTTAATTTCATAATGTTTTTCTTTACTCTAGGTATAGAAATGGCAGACATTGAAAATGCATCTAGTCCCATTCCTAATAAAACTGGAGTAGCTTTTTCATCTCCGGCAAATTCACCACACATAGATATTGTGATACCCTCTTCATGAGCTCCGTCAATAGCCATTTTTATCGCCTGAAGTACAGCAGGATTAAATGGATCATACAGATGTGCAATATTTTCATTTCCTCTGTCTACAGCAAGAGTATACTGAGTGAGGTCATTTGTACCGATAGAGAAGAAATCAACCTCTCTTGCAAAATGTTTAGCTCTCATGGCAACGGCAGGAGTTTCTACCATTATACCGAACTGAATATCTTCGTCAAATTTTATTCCTTCTTCTCTTAATTCTGTCTTACACTCTTCTAAAATAACTTTTGCTTGTCTCACTTCAACAAGAGAGATTATCATAGGAAGCATGATTTTAACATATCCAAAAGCAGATGCTCTGAGAAGTGCTCTAAACTGAGTTTTTAATATATCTTTTCTGTCTAGACATACTCTTAGTGCTCTCCATCCTAAAAATGGATTTTCTTCTTTTGGAAGATCCATATAGCTAAGAGCCTTATCTCCGCCAATATCCATAGTTCTGATTGTTACAGGCTTACCTTCAAGTGATTCTACAACAGTTTTATATGCTTCAAACTGTTCATCCTCAGTAGGAAATCTATCGTTATTCATGAAAAGAAATTCAGTTCTGTAAAGTCCGATTCCTTCGGCACCATTTCTGTGCAGTCCTGCTACATCATTTGGACTTCCTATATTTCCCCACATATTGGCTTTTACACCGTCAATAGAAACGGCCTCTTTATCTATAAGCATTTTAAGTTCTTCTTTTTCAGCTATAAAAGCTTCTCTTTTCTTTTCGTATTGAGAGATCTCCTCATCATAAGGATGGATTATTATATCTCCTGTAGTGGCATCTACTATGATAGTCTCTCCGCCTTCTACATGACTACATACATCTCCAGTTCCTACAACGGCAGGGATTTCTAATGATCTGGCCATGATAGATGAGTGAGCTGTTCTTCCACCTATCTCTGTAACAAATGCTAGGACATTTTCAAGGTCAATCTGAGCAGTGTCAGAAGGGGTAAGGTCTTTGGCTATGATAACTGTATTAGGCTCTAGTGAACTAAGGTCTCCTATATCATGTCCCAATAAATTGTGCAGCCATCTGTTACCTATATCTCTCAAATCTGCAGCTCTTTCTCTAAGGTACTCGTCTTCAAGGTTTCCGAGCATTTCACAATAAGATTCTATCCCACGTGACAAAGCATTCTCTGCAGAGATTTCCTCATCTTCTATAAGTTCTACAACTTCGTCAAATAGATCCTCATCTTCTAAAAGAGTAATATGACCATCAAAAATAGCTGCCTTGTCTTCTCCTAATTTAACAGCAGTCTTTTTTCTTATCTCAGTAAGCTGTTCTTTTGATTTGTCTCTAGAAGTGATTAGTCTTTCTTTTTCTTTTTCTGTATCCTCTATATCTCCAGTATTGATCACTAGCTCTATTTCTTTATGAAGGTATACCTTACCTATCGCAACTCCCGGGGAAGCATCTATTCCTTTGATAAATTTTCTCATCTGTAAATTCTCCTTCTTCATCAAGTTATCAGCGATATTATCTAAAAATTAGAAGGTACATAGTACCCTCTAATTTTAATTGTCTATTAATTAGTCTCTTAAGTTTGCTAAAAGAGTTGCTAGTTTTTCAACAGCTTCATCAGCGTCTGATCCTTCAGCGTGAACAGTTATTTTAGCTCCTTTTTTTATACCAAGAGAAAGAACTTTTAGAAGAGATGTTGCCTTTACAACTTTACCAGCTTCATTTTCAACCTCTACCTTTGAATCGAAAGTTTTTGCCATAGTTACGAATTCATTACCAGGTCTTGTATGTAAACCAGTTTCATTTTTAATCTCCACCGTTCTGCTTACCATTTTAAAAATCACTCTCCTTTTAAAATTATTTTATAATATTTTTAAGTGTAAAATTAAATTTTTAACTAAGTCGAAGCCTGGATAAAAAATTTAGCTTCTTAATATTATAGTTAAATATTTAAATGTTGCAAAAATTAATCACAACGCTAATTTAACACTACATCATAGAGTAAAATTTGTCAACGTATTTTTTTTGAACAGGTGCGCTTCATTAGGACACAATTAAGCTCAAAACTATAAATTTACTATGTATATTAAAGGTATTTTTTATTATTTTTTTTTGTTATTTGACATAATTTATTATGTGAGATAGACTTTTTTTAAGGATATGTTTTTAATTTTGGAAAATTTTTAACAGTGTTTCAACATTAATTTAGGGAGGTTATATGGAACTAAGAGAAGTAAGATCAAACGCTAGAGGGAAGATGAAGGGGTTTTGTAATTTATGTACCGAGTGCAACGGGGTTTGGTGTGCTGGTCAAGTTCCGGGAATGGGAGGAGCAGGAACAGGAGAATCTTTCAAGAGAAGCTTTGAAAAATTGAAGAATATAAAATTGTCCATGAAAACTCTTCACAGTGCAACAAATCCGAACACTTCTTTTTCTATTTTTGGTGAAAAATTATCCATTCCTGTTATAACAGCTCCTATCACAGGAACAAAATTTAACATGGGTGGAAGTGTAACTGATGAAGAATATATAAATGATGTTGTATTTGGGTCTATAGATGCAGGAACAATAGCCATGATAGGAGATACCGGGGATTCGAGCTGCTATGTACATGGTATAGAGGCCCTGAAAAAATCAAAAGGAAAAGGAATAGCCATAATAAAACCCAGAGAAAATAGTGAGATTATCTACAGAATAAAAATGGCAGAAGAAGCAGGTGCTTTGGCTGTAGGTGTTGATATAGATGGAGCTGGACTTGTGACAATGAAACTTTTCGGTCAGCCTGTAGGCCCTAAAACTCCGGAAGAGTTAAAAGAGCTTATTGAATCTACAGAGCTTCCTTTTATAGTAAAGGGTGTTCTTTCAGTGGAAGAAGCTAAGATTTGTGTAAAGGCAGGAGCTTCAGCAATAGTAGTTTCAAACCACGGAGGGCGAGTCTTAAACCATACTCTGGCTCCATGTGAAGTTTTAAAAGATATAGTCAAAGCTGTAGGAGATGATATTATAGTTCTTGCTGACGGAAATGTCAGAGAGGGAGCTGATGTCATAAAGTACATAGCATTAGGTGCTAAAGGAGTTCTTATAGGAAGACCGGTGATATGGGGATCTATAGGGGGTAGACAGGAAGGTGTAAAAACTATACTGGAAACTATAAAATCTCAGCTTTATCAGGGAATGATTCTGACAGGTTCACATAGTATAGAGGCTATAGATAAAGACAAAATAATATTATAAAAAAAGCTGTGGCTTCGGCCACAGCTTAAATACTTAATTGGGATAATTCTATATCTTCAGGAAATATTTTCTGAAGTGCATCTAAAATTTCTATGTTTTTTTCATTTCTCTCATTATAAATTTTTAATTCATCTTCATAAACATATTTTTCATAGGTCAGTCGGTATTTTTCTAACTCCTCTTTTTCCAGTAAAATCTCTTTTTTAAATTTATCCTTAAGTGCTTTTAATTTTCTTTTAGATATTTTTTCACACATATACATTTCTATATCATGTTTTGTGACATGTCTTTTACTAGACATAATGCTCACTCCCCTTTTGTTATCTCGATTTCTTTGTATCCTGTTTTTTTGTCAAAATTCCTCTTAAAAGAATACTGGCTGAACTCCCCTATAACAAGTTCACATGTTGTATTTATTATATTTCCTTCAACTAGGTGTCCTCCAAAGACATTCCCTTTCACATCACTGTAAGAGATATGAAGATGGTTTCCGTCTGGAGAAAGGGTGCCGTTGATAGATATAATCTCTAACCTTTCTTCTAATTCTCTTATACTTTTTCCATCTGCCAGTCTTATTCTTCCATTTATAACGCAACCTACAGAGGATAGTACCACTCCTGCCTGGATACTTTTTTCTGCCAAATAATTAGTTATGAAATTTTTTATATCATCTCCCTTATTTAATCTGACGCAGTGTATTTTTATACTTTCCACCTCCCCTATAGAAATCAATTTTTAAAAGTCCAATAGTAAATATACCATACTTTTTTTATTATCCTTTTGTTATTTTAAAAAAATATTAGAAAAAAATAAAAAAAGTCCCAGTAGGGACTTTTTTTAGAAAATAATTAAGGTTTAAGTTTTGACAGTTCTTCTAGATCGACATCTTCTTCGTAATTGACTCCTTCAACCTTAAAGCCGTTTAATTTTAAAAATTCAGTCTTATATTTATCAAAATCTGTAAGTTCTTTAAAATTGTTTTCTGTAACTTTTTTATAGATCTCTAGAACCTCTTCTTGCACATCGTCTCTAAGCTCCCAAGAATCCGGTCTCATTCTTTTTTCAGAATCAAATTCTGGTTTATCTCCGTAAACCATGTCTGCAAAGAGTCGGTGAGTGTGCTCAATGGCATTTTCTTCGATACCTTTTTCCTCCATGACTCTCATAAGTGCAGAGGCATACAATGGAAATATAGGTATATAGGCGCTGGCCTTTGTTACGATTGCCTTGTTTACAGCTACATAGGCCTCTCCTGATTTTTCATCTTTTAAAACTTCATCAAGGTCACGTGCAGTTTTTTCAAGATGTTCTTTGGCAGAACCGATAGTTCCATGTCTATAAATTCCCTCCATTACAGCAGGGCCTATATAGGAGTAAGCCATGGTTTTAAATCCTTCAGAGACAACATTTGCTTCTATAAGGGCCTTTACCCATAGCTCCCAGTCTTCTCCTCCCATTACTTTTACGGTATTGGTAAGGTCCTCTTCTGTGGCAGGAGATAGAGTTACCTCTTCCATACTTTCTTTTTCCACATTAAAAGTAAATCCAGTGAGTGACTCCCCCTGAGGTCTGAGATTTGACTTATAGATTTTGTTTGTGTCAGGATCAGTTCTCATACCAGAGGCCAGAGAATAAACCAGAAGGTCTATCTTTCCTCCGAATTCCTCTTTTATATATTTTATTACTTCTTCTTTCATGTTGTGGGAAAAAGCATCACCGAGGATATTTTTTGCAATAAGACCTTTTTTCTCTGCTTCTTCTCTAAACCAGATATTACTGTACCATCCGGCACTTCCTACTTTTCTCTTTGAACCCTCTCTTTCGAAGGAAACCCCTATAGTATCGGAATCTGAACCTCCGAAAGCCAAAGATATCCTTGTGGCCAGTCCGTATCCTGATGAGGCACCGATTATCAGTACTTTTTTGGCACCCTTGTATTTTTTAGAATTTTCCACATATTTTATCTGATTTAAAACTTCCTCTTTACATCCTACAGGATGGCAGTTAAGTGCAAGACTTCCCTTGATTTTAGGCTTTATAACCATTTATTTTATCCTCCGATTTTAGAATTTACCAGGTATTTTAACATTTTTTGACTGATTTTTCAATTTTGAGATCTTTTTCACCTGTAATTATATATTTTTTTAATAACATTGCAGGGTTGTAGGATTCTTTTGCTTTTTTGATTCCGTCTATACCTAGATCCTCCTCTCTGTTTACATATTCTAGATGTGAAAATTCTTTTTTTAGAAAAATTTTGTTCATCTCCTGATATACTCCTTGGTATTTTATATCTCCTTTTTCTATATGTATGAGCCCTGTATTTGGTGTAATCTCTTCTCCTATGGAAAAAGCGACTATATCTCCCTGCACCCTAAGAAGTCCCCCCTTGAGATAAAGAGATTCATAATTTTCAAAGATTTCTCTTATCCCAAGGCTTTCTTTGTCTAGCCCCTTATAGATACTGCATTCTCTGTCTTGACACCATTTGTCTTCAAAGTCCATTACCTCTTTTATATTTGTACTGTCTATTTTTTCATATGAAAAATCATATATTTTTTCAAATCTGTTTACCTGGTTTTTTTTATTGTGAAATTTTCTTCCTTTTAACTCTATAAGTTTTTCCACCTTATAAAGGTAATCAAATCTGTCTCTTTCCTCTTGAAATGAAAAGTAATCTTCAAGAAGTATTCTCACTCCCTCAGGAACAGCACGTATCACTGTATTGACTTTTAAGAGCTCTGATATTTGTTTTTTTATTTTTCTGAAATCCCCATGTTTAGGTAGCGGGATATAATAAAATTCACTTTTATCTTCAGTTCCTTTTATATATAATATATCGTCATTGATTTTGTATTTTAGATTTTTTCCTATTCTCCATATAAAAAGGTTTGTAAAGGTAAGGTCACCTGTCTGAAACCTTCCTAGTAAAAATTCATTGAGTCTTTCTCTGTCGTCTAACTCGATATTTTTCCATTCCATGCAACCACCTCTTGTTTATATAGATTAGATTTTAAGAAGGTTTTCCTTTTTACCCAAATGAGGAAATAAAAAGAATCTTGTATAGACAAGCCGACTGAATTTAAGTATAATAGAATTAAAAAGGAGGGATAAAATGTATCCGTTAAAATTTAAAAAATGTTTTATCGAAAAAATATGGGGGGGAAGAGCCTTTGAAAGCGTCCTCGATATAAAGCTTCCTGAAAATAAAAAAATAGGTGAGTTGTGGGAAGTAAGTTCTCATAAAAACGGGATGTCTTATGTTGAAAATGGAGATTTAGCAGGTAAAAGCCTCGAAGAACTAATGGAGAGTTCAGGTGAAGAACTTCTAGGAAAAGAAGTCTATAACAGGTTTAAGGGAAAATTTCCTGTTCTTATAAAGTATCTTGATGTAAATGACAGACTTTCTGTACAGGTTCATCCTAGTGACGAATACGCCCTGAGAGTAGAAAAAGAATTCGGTAAGTCTGAAGCTTGGTATATAATAGATGCCAGCCCTGATGCCAAACTTATAATGGGACTTAAGGAAGGAATGACAAAAGAAGAGTTTACAGAAAAAGCCAAGGCTGGAAACTTTGAAGATATGTTTAATATAATATCAGTAAATAAAGGTGACTGCATCTATGTGAAACCAGGTCTAGTTCATGCAAGTCTAGAGGGGTCTGTAGTGATCTGTGAAGTTCAGCAAAATTCAGACACCACGTACAGAATATATGACTTTGACAGGGTGACAGACGGAAAGAAGAGAGAACTTCATATAGACAAGGCAGCAGATGTTATAAATTTTGATGAACATCCAGAGATAACCACTGTAGATACCAGAAAAAGTATCAGACTAGAAGGGGCAGTGAAGGAAGAGGTAGTTAGATGCCAGTACTTTAATATTGACAGACTTCAAGTAGAAGGAGTCTATGATGACCAGGTGAGTCCGAGTTTTAGAGTATACTCCATCCTTGAGGGCGAGGGTAAGATTGTTCACTCTGGAAAAGAGTATTCTGCTAAAAAGGGGGATACATATTTTATTCCGGCAGGACTAGATGTGAGTATAGAGGGAAAATTGGATATACTGAAATCCTTTCTGTAAAGGGGGAAAATAATGCTAACAAAACATGAAGAGATAGAAAAATTTATATTAAATGGAGTAATTAAAGGAAATTACAAACCCGATGAGAAGGTGCCTTCGGAAAATCAGCTGGCTGAAAGTTTTTCTGTAAGCAGGATGACAGCCAGAAAAGCCCTTGATACCCTGGTAACCAAGGGTTATTTATACAAGATCAAGGGTAAGGGAACCTATGTAAAAGACAGGGAGAACAGGGATATAATCTATCTAGACGAGATGATAGGTTTTACGAAAAGGGTAAGGAGAACAGGAAAAGTTCCACGAACAGACGTAAAAGCCTTTGAACTAATAAAGCCAAGTGAAGATATAGCAGCTAGGCTTGGAATTACAACTAAAGATGATGTGTATTATATCGAAAGAATCCGTAATATAGATAATGAGCCCGTTATTTTAGAGGTGACTTATATGCCTGCTTATATATCTCCTGATCTCACAATAGATCATGTACAAAAGTCAAAATATGATTACCTAAGAGCAAAAGGGCACCGGATAGAAGAGATGGTCAAAGAATATATCCCGGTAATTCCTGAATCTAAAGTAAGGGAGGATCTTTCTTTAGATAAAAATATGACTGTATTTAAAATAGAACTTATTTCTATATTAGAGGACAGGAGTATATTTGAGTATACTAAATTGTACTATAATCAAAATAAATACAGATTTCTTCAGATAACAAAAAACACCGGAAAGAGTTTTTAATCTTCTGGTGTTTTTTTCTGAAAATCAAAAAATCTTAAAATTTTTTAAAATATATATTGACAAATAAAGAAATAGAATATATCATTGTGTTAACAAAGCAAACTAGTAGAACGGAAAGAGGTCATTTTTTTTAACAATGATTGTTGTATATACAACTAACTGAAGCAATATTTTTTTAAGCCTTTACCTTGTATATACATGTAAAAATAAGGAGGAGACCATGGATTTAAGAAAGTTAACAAATGAGAATCTGATATTTTTGAACTCTGATTTTAAAAACAAAAAAGAGATACTGGATGTTTTTATCCAAAAACTTTATGACGAGGGTAAAATAACATCAAAGGAAGAATTCTATTCTGCAGTTATGGAGAGAGAGGCTATAGGGGCAACAGGGATAGGAGAGGGATTGGCTATTCCTCATGGTAAATCAGATGCAGTAAAAGAGGCATCATTTGTAGTTGCAACTCTTAATAATGAAATGGAATGGGAAACCCTAGATGAGGAACCTGTAAATCTTGTAATTTTACTGGCTATACCAAAATCTGAAGAAGGAAGCACTCATGTTGACCTGCTGGCCAAGCTTACTACAAAGTTAGCAGATGATGACTTTAGAGAAGAACTGGTAAAATCAAAAGACCAAAAAGAATTTATAGATAAACTTAACATAGGTGAAGATACAGAAAAGTCAGAAGAAGTAATGGCTGAGGATGCCAAGACAATAGTAGCAGTAACAGCCTGTCCTGCAGGAATAGCTCATACTTATATGGCAGCAGAGGCCTTAGAAAAGGCGGGTAGAAAGCTAGGAGTAAGAGTAAAGGTAGAAAAACAAGGGGCAATGGGTATAGAGGACAGGATAACAGATGAAGATCTAAATAATGCTCATGCAGCTATATTTGCTGTGGAAGTAGCAGTAAAAGAAGCAGAAAGATTTGACGGAATTCCTGCAGTGGAAACTGCAGTAGCAGATCCTCTAAAAAGAGCAGAAGGGATAATAAAAGAAGCTCTAGAAGCTGGAAAAGATGGTAGAACTGCAGCGAAAAGAACTTCTACTCCTAGAAAAGAGATGTCAGCAGGAGAAGAGGCTAAGAAAGCACTTCTAAACGGGATATCACATATAGTTCCTCTAATCGTAGCAGGAGGTACTGTACTTGCAATAGCAGTTCTTATAAAGGAGATATTTGGTCTTCAGGAACTTTATGGTCAGGAAGGATCTTGGCTATGGATGTATAGAAAACTTTCAGGTGGAATGTTAGGAACACTAATGGTTCCTGTACTAGCAGCTTATGTGTCTTTCTCTTTAGCAGATAAACCTGGACTTGGGCCTGGATTTGCAGCTGGACTTGCAGCTAATCTCATCAGTAGTGGATTCCTAGGCGGTATCGCAGGAGGTTTCATCGCAGGTTACACAATGAAATGGGTTAAGAAAAACGTAAGAGGTCCTCAGCATTTAAACGGATTCTTTACTTTCTATCTTTACCCTGTAATTGGTACATTGGTAGCAGGTTCACTTATGTTGTTCGTAGTAGGAAAGCCTGTGGCGGCTCTGAATACTGGTCTTACAAATTACCTTAACGGTCTGTCTGGTGGAAACGCTATGCTTCTAGGAGCAATAATCGGAGCAATGGTTTCATTTGACCTTGGGGGACCTGTAAACAAGGCAGCTTACGCATTCTGTGTAGGATCTATGGCAAACGGAAACTTTATGCCTTATGCAACATTTGCTTCTTGTAAAATGGTATCGGCTTTCACAACAACTTTAGCTACAAAACTCAGGCCACATCTTTATTCTGAAGAGGAGATTCAGTGCGGAAACTCAACTTGGATTTTAGGATTAGCAGGAATCACAGAGGGAGCTATCCCACTTATGATAGAAGATCCATTTAGAGTTATTCCTTCATTTGTAGTAGGAACTGCAGTTACAGGTGCTATGGTAGCATCAACAGGAATAGGACTACAGGTTCCTGGAGCTGGAATAATCTCTATGTTTGTATTAGAAGCTGGAAAACTATCAAAATTAACAGAGGCTGGAATATGGCTAGGTGCAGCTTTAGTTGGTACAGCAATATCCACTGTGGTTTTGACAGTTTTAAGAAGTAAAAAGCATAAATTATTGAAACAGCAAGCACACATGGAAAATGCTCACACAATATAAGCACATTTGTCTAAAAAAGAAGGAGAGTAATTATGAAAAAATATAAAGTACACGTAGTTCCCCATATGCACTGGGACAGAGAATGGTACTTCACAACAGAAGAATCAAGAATCCTACTCTTAAACAACATGGAGGAAATACTTGAAAGGCTTGAAACTGATCCCCAGTATAAGTATTATGTACTAGACGGTCAGACAGCTGTACTGGAAGATTATTTTGCCATAAAACCTGAAAATAAAGATAGAATCAAAGCTCTTGTACAGGCTGGAAAGCTGATTATAGGTCCGTGGTATTCTCAGACAGATTCTATAATTGTAAACGGAGAATCTATAACCAGAAATCTTTTATATGGAATAAAAGACTGTAAAGAGTTTGGACCTCATATGTCGATCGGTTATATCCCTGATTCTTTTGGACAAAGTGAGCAGCTTCCACAGATATTCAATGGTTTCAATATTGATAAAAGTATGTTCTGGAGAGGGTGTTCTGAGAGACACGGAACTGATAAAACTGAGTTTTACTGGGAAAGTCTTGAGGGAAGTAAGGTATTAAACCAGGTAATGCCACTAGGGTACGCCATAGGTAAATACCTTCCTACAGATAAAGAGGGCCTTAAAAAGAGACTAGATACTTACCTAAAGGTACTAGAGCACGGAGCAACTGGAGAAGCCCTTATTTTACCAAACGGACACGATCAGATGCCTCTTCAAAAAAATATATTTGAGGTAATGGATACTCTAAATGAGATGTATCCCCAACATGAATTTTTTATGAGTAACTTTGATGAAGTATATAAAGATATTGAAAAAAATGCAGACCAACTAGACACAATCAGAGGGGAATTCATAGATGGAAAGTATATGAGGGTTCATAGATCAATCTCATCTACTAGAATGGATATAAAAGATATTCATGCAAAACTTGAGTACAGAATTACCAATGTACTTGAGCCCCTCGCCGCTGTTGCAAGCAGTCTTGGGTTTGAATATCATCACGGTCTTATAGAGCATATCTGGAAACTTATCATGAAAAACCATGCCCATGACAGTATCGGATGCTGCTGCAGTGACAAGGTTCACAGAGAGATTTTAGAAAGATTTGTCTTGGCCAGCGATAAGGTAGAGAGTCTTATCATTCATTATAAGAGAAAGATAGCAGATCATTCACCGGCAAAAGACGGTGCAGACAAACTTGTAGTATATAACCTTCTTCCTAATAAAGTAAAGAGAGTTGTAGACGCAACTGTAAGAATAAGATCCAATGATTTTAGTTTAAAGGATTATGAAGGAAATAATGTAAAATATAATGTGATTTCAAAGAAGGAGATCGATCCTGGTCTAATTGACAGACAGATCGTTCACTATGGTGTATATGAGCCGTTTTTAGAATATGAGATTCAGTTTGAAGCTGCTGTCCCTGCAATGGGATATGAGACATTGTATATATCCAAAGTTGATGCCGAAAACAGTCCAGTAAAGCCAGAAGCTAAGGAAACACTTGAGAATGAGTTTTATACAGTGAGCTTCAATAAAAATGGTACAATCAACTTGGAAGATAAAGAACTAGACAGAGAGTATAAAAACTTGCTTCTTCTAGAAGAGGGATCAGATGACGGAGATGAGTATGACTACTCACCCCTTAGACCTGAAGAAGAGATGATCATAACCAATGAAAGTGTAAAAGCTGATATAGATGTATTTAGCCTTGGACTTGAAGAAAAAGCCGTAATAAAATACAGACTTGATCTGCCTCAAAATCTCGAGGACAGAAAGAAGAAGATCATCAACTCATATAACGACTTTGAAATAGAAGTATCTCTAAAAAAAGGTCAAAAGAGAGTAGATGTAAAAGTAACTATAGATAATAATGTCTCAGATCACAGATTGAGAATGCATCTGCCTACTCCTTATAAGTCATCTATCTCAGTTGCTGACCAGCATTTCGGATCTATAGAGAGACCTGTACATGACGCTGCTATGGAAGTATGGGAAAAAGAGAAGTGGAAAGAGATGCCTGTAAGTATCTATTCTATGATGAGTCTAGTGGGACTTCATAACAATGAAGAAGGACTTGCAGTTCTTACCAAAGGACTGAGAGAGTATGAGGTAATAGGTGAAGGCTATGATACCATTGCAATCACTCTTATGAGAGGTATAGGGGTTCTTGGTAAGGAGGAGTTATACTACAGACCAGGAAGACCTTCTGGGATAAAGCTACCTACACCAGACTCTCAAATGCTTGGAAAACAAAGTTATGAGCTTTCTTTATACACTCACAAGGGACCTACATTAGAAGGAGAAACATTTAAAGCCGCTAAGGACTATACGACATCTTATGACATCTATAATAAGATTCCTTACGATGCTATGAAACTAAACCTTGAAGACTTCAAACTGCCTTTAAGCTACAGCCTGTTTGAAGCAGAAGGCAAAGCAGAGCTAAGTGCAGTAAAAATGTCTGAAAACAATGAGTATCTTGTAGTCAGAATTTTCAACCCTTACAGAGACAGAGAAATTGACGAGACTCTTATATTTAACAGAGAGTTTAAAGAGGTTAAGGCAGGAAACTTAAATGAAGAGGTCATAGGAGAGCTGTCTTATGACGGAAACAAAGTGAAGATAGAAAAACTAAAACCTTGCCAAGCTAGAACTATATTATTAAAACTATAAAAGAAGGGCAGCTTAAAGGCTGCCCTTTTGCCAATAAAATCAGGTTAAATATAAACTAGGAGGAGATAAAATGAAAGTCGTTGTAGCGATAGATTCATTTAAAGGAAGCCTTAGCTCACTTGAACTTGGACTGCTTATAGAAAAAGGAGTAAAAAAAGTATATAAAAATGCAGAAGTAAAAAAAGTTCCCATAGCAGATGGTGGAGAGGGGACAGTAGAAGCCCTTGTAGAGGGAACAAATGGAAAATTTGTAGACATAAAAGTACACGATCCTCTCATGAGAGTTATTGATGCAAGATACGGGATAATGGGAAATAATGTGGCTGTTATAGAAATGGCTGAGGCCTCTGGACTGCCCCTTTTAAAACCTGAGGAAAGAGATCTAAGAAAAGCTACAACATATGGTACAGGGGAACTTATAAAAGATGCCGTTGAAAAAGGATGTAGAGAGTTTATCATCGGTATAGGGGGAAGTGCCACAAATGATGCAGGTCTTGGAATGATGCAGGCCCTTGGATATAAATTTATGGATAAAGATGGAGAAGTTCTTGGTTACGGTGGAGAAATAATGGAAAAAGTCGCCGAGATAGATTCTAGAGGAGCTATAGAGGGTCTTGATAAGTGTAAATTTAATATAGCTTGTGACGTGGATAATCCTTTCTATGGGCCTAGAGGCGCTGCTCATGTATATAGCAGACAAAAGGGGGCCGATGATGAAATGGTGGAGTATTTAGACTCATCCCTTCAAAAGCTGGCCTTGACTCTGAAGGAAAAGACATGTAAAGATATAGCAGAAATACCTGGAGCAGGAGCAGCAGGAGGTCTAGGAGGAGGATTTGTAGCCTTCTTAGACGGGGAACTGAAGCCTGGGATAGATATAATTCTTCAGGAAGTTGGACTTGCTGAGAGTATAGAGGGCGCCGACTTTGTAATAACCGGTGAAGGGAAAATAGACTTCCAGTCTATTATGGGTAAGGCCCCTATGGGTGTATCCAAACTTTCTAGAGAAAAGGGGATTCCTGTCATCGCAATCGCAGGATGTGTAGCAGATGATGCAGGAGCTATGCATGATCATGGTTTAGATGCCTTCTTCTCCACGATCAATTACCCTGTCTCTCTCGAAGATGCAATGGATAAGGAAAGAGCCGGTATTTTTGTAGAAAAGAATATAGAAGAAATATTCAGACTTGTAAAAATCTGTGAAAAAAAGTTCAGCTAAGTCATAGAAATACTGATACAGGCTCCTTTGATATAGAGCTCTATATCAAAGGAGCCTGTTTGCTTATGAATTAATTTTTTTATTGAGGAAATATCTTTTAACTCCGTCTGGATATCCTTCTAAGATGCCGAATATTTTATAGCCATTACTTTGGTAAAAGCTAGGTGCCTGGAAGCTGAATGTATCTAAATGAATGAAATTACATTTTTTTGAAGCTGCAATCTCTTCTGCTTTTTTTAACATTTTAGATCCGTATCCATGTTTTCTAAGACTTTCTTCAACCCATAAAATATCAATAAACAGACAGGATCTGTAAAATTTTCCGATAAGTCCACCATATATTTTTTTATCGTCTCCTCTCAGAGTAATGCCAAGTTTTTCAAAAATTGGGCCATCTTTTACAGGAGCTCTTTCTAAATTATGCTGAATAAGTTTATCCTCTATAAACTCGGCCTCTTCTTCTTTCATATCTAAATCTATTGTAAACTTTGTCATAGTTACCAGCTTCCGCCGCCACCGCCTCCTGAACCTCCTCCAGAAGAACCACCGCTAGAAGAAGATGACCCAGGTCTTGAGCTCATTGTGTTTCCTATAGAGTTGACAGATTGATTTATCTCTCGTATAAAGGAATGAGTGGTAAATCCCCTATACCCCCTATACCAACGAGGTGGTTTGCTAGCGATACCGTCAAATTTGTCCGCCCATACATTTGTAACTCCAAGAACTATTGCATAAGGTAGTATGTTGTAATAGTATTGAGGATTTTTCTTTACCAGTGTTTCCAATCGGTTCTTTTCGGCATGTATCAAAAAGTTTCTAAATCCTTTTAATTTCCCCAAAACTTCGGTACTGTATTCTGTCCTTTTAAGGGTGAATTCTGCAAGGATAAATGAAATAATAAAAATTATCGCTTTTATAACAAACTCAACTATGTTGAAGACAATACTTAAATTTGCTATTCTGAATATATTAAAGGACACAAATAATATAACTAAAAATGGTATTATATTCATTATTTTTCTTGAGAGCCTTAGTTTCATATCCTCTCTTTTAACTTCGAAATTCATAATGAATTTAACAGTTTTTTCTGTCACACCGTAAATTAATAAGGAGATGGCTCCTGCAAATGGAATACTGATATAGAGGTCTCCGGTGAGAAGATAAAATCTGGTGTAACTTTCCAAAAATACAGGAAGTATTGCCAGTACCTTCATAAAAGCAGAAAGATTTTTACTATTATTTGTATATAACGTCTGAGTCTTAAGAGACTTATGTTTTTTTATGATGCTTTTTACCTTATTTGTAATTTTATAAAAATTATTTCTAAGAGATGATAGTTTTACCTTTTCACCGTCACCATATTTATAAAATAATTCGTTGAACATCATTGTCTCATAATAAGGTGCATCTCTTCTGTCTTTTAGTTTTATAAAAGTATAATCCTTTCCTAACAACATCTTTATCATGCCATTGGTTTCTTCCTCTTCTATTTCAATATAACCTTTTTCAGCCCAATAAAATAAAAGTGAAGTAACATCTTTGGTATCTACCGATCCGTCTATCATGTATCCAGCTTCTGCTGGAGTAATACCTTCTGGAGGATAAAACTCAACTGACTCGATGATTTTTTTGTCTCTTCCGAAAAAGAACCATACAAATGAAATGATTGTGAGAAATAAAATTCCGGCCCATTTTTTTAAATAGTAAAGTACATCTAGAGGCCCATTGAATTTAGAGGTATTTCTGTAGTACCCTTCTGGGAGGGGAAGAGCTATTGTCAAAGCTTCTCTAGGACCTAAAGGTTTCAGAGTCTCTCCACTTATGGTGTTTTTCTCTATACGATAGTCTATACCAGAGCTGTCTGTGCTTCCTCTGATTCCAGATGTAAAGTTTACCTTGCTTTTGTCAAAATCTGACGGCATCTCTATGGTAAATTTAACTTTTTTTATGGTTGTATCCCATCTGTCCCCTATAATATTGTGATAAAATTCATCCATTTTTTTATTGCCGTCATCTCCTACAGTATAGTCATAGGAAATAATATATTTTTTCTCTCCTAAAACAAATCTATAGGGGTCTCCTATTTTTATTCGGGTATTACTTCCAGAACGTAGCTTTTTGAAAGGTGATCCCTTTACTGCTATGTTGTCAATTTTTACATTTTTCCCATTATAGGTAGATGGAATATCCCGGTAGATTCCGTGTCTCTCTGTGTCAAAATTTACAAGTAGTTCTTCTTGGATATTATAGCTGTTATTTTCATTTACCTTTATGTCTACAATATAATTTTCTATTGTAAAGTATTCCTGTCCATAGGCTCCTATAGACAAAACCAGTAGTAGCACAAGGATGTATTTAAAACTTGACCTGAACATTTGATCTCTCCTTTTCATCTGTAATTTCAAAATACTCTTTTTGTGTAAAAGAGAATATCTTTGCTATAATCAGGCTTGGAAAGGTTTCACACTTTGTGTTAAAGGACCTCACCACACCGTTATAATATTTTCTAGACTGAAGAATATCTCCCTCTATAGTTTCGAGCTGTCCCTGAAGTTTCATAAAGTTACCGTTAGCCTTTAGATCAGGATAGCTTTCAGACAGTGCAAAGATAGTTTTTAGTGCCCCTGTGAGTTCTCCTTCCATCTTTTGACGGTCTTTGAGATTCCCCGCATTCATAGCCATATTTCTTTTTTCTATGACATTTTCAAGGGTCTTACTTTCATGGGTGGCATATCCCTTTACCGTCTCTACCAGATTTGGTATAAGATCGTATCTTTTCTTTAAATAGACATCCATTGTTGAAAATGCCTCTTCTACAATATTCTGTAGCTGAACAAAACCGTTGTAGCTCATTGTAGTATAAATTCCTGCGATTAACATAATCGCTGCAAAAAGAATCATATTTTTCCTCCCCTTCATAATCACTTAATTTCATGATACCATAACCAAAGCCGCGAAACAATGCACATCTAATTTTTCAGATTTTGATTTTTCCACAATATTTTAAATTATGAAAATCTATTGGTATTCAAAAAAATTGTTCAAAAGATTATATTTTATGTTTCAACTCTATTTTACCCCATTTAATCCCAATGTTAAAAGGTTTTTTATATTTGCAAGAGTATATCAATTATGAGGTGGTTTTCATGAAGTTCATCAACAATCTAAGAAGTATTTACAGTAATATAATGAATGAAAGTCTTTATACATATGATTCTAGTAAGAAAAAGGCGGCCTCACTGGTGAGAATGGTTGTTTTCACTGCAGAAAATTACAAAAAAACCCGTTCAAATTTATGGGCATCTTCGATATCCTATTATGCCCTCCTATCTATAGTTCCCATTCTAGCAATAGCTTTTAGTATAGCCAAGGGACTAGGAGTAGAAGAGTTAATAAGAAATGAGATTTTAAAAAATTCTCCTCTTCAGGAGGATGCTCTGGAAAAACTTATTCTCTTTTCTGAAAAATTAATGTCTAGTGCCAAAGGCGGAGTACTTGCAGGAGTAGGATTTGTATTTTTGGGCTGGTCGGTAATAAAGATTTTTACTCTAATAGAAAAATCCTTTAATGAAATATGGGGAGTAAAAAGACAGCGAAGTATAATCAGAAAATTTACAGACTATTTTTCCATAGTTCTTATGTTTCCAATGGTTTTACTGCTTTCAAACGGTGTAATTACGACACTTCAGATGCATTTTATAAGTGAGGGGTCTCCTTTGTTTTTTATAATACACTGGATACCTTATTTGCTGTTAATATCCTTTTTCACTTTGCTTTACCTTATTATTCCTAATACAAAGGTTAATTTTTCCCATGCTCTGTTGGCAGGGCTAGTTGTGGGGATACTTTTTCAAGGGCTTCAGCTTTCCATGATAAAATTTCAGGTTATACTTTTAAACTACAACAAGGTATACGGAAGTTTTTCAGTGATACCCATATTTATGATTTGGCAGAAGATAGTCTGGATAATAATAATTTTAGGTGCTCATCTGTCTTTTATACTTCAAAACTCTTATAAGTTCAGCTATACAATAGCAGGAGTAAATTTAACTTTTGCTTCTAAACGGGATATACTATTTATTATATGTCATGTTATGGCAAAAAATTATCAAGAGGAAGGACCCTCCTTAACAGCGGACTTCATAGCTGAAAAACTTTCTATAGCCACAGGAACAATAAGTGAGATGCTAGAGATTCTTCTTCAGTTAGACATTGTTGTCGAGCTTTTTTCTCCTGTTGAGGACAGGGAGTTCAAACTAAAAAAGAATATAAACACTTTTACAGTAAAGGAGTTTGTAGACCTTCTTGAAAACTATGGATTTATTCAAAATATTCAGGGTGATGAGGAGATTATGTCTACAGTTACAAATTTTCATAAAATTTACCGAGGAAATAAATTGGAGACACTTATCAAAGATGTTTAGCAGGAGGTTATATATGAAGAAAATAGTAGTTCTGATGATGTTCTGTTTATTTGTGTTAAGCTATGGTGAAACACCTATAACCAGAACCATAAATGTCCAGGGTAATTCACAAGTATCTGCAGTACCAGATACTGTGACAATAACTGCCATGGCAGAAACAAGAGACATAGAGCTTTCAAAGGCTGCAAATGAAAATAATAAAATAATAAGAAATGCCAGAGAATTTTTGCTGAGAGAGGGAATAAGAAAGGATGAAATTTATACTTCCAGATACACTGTATCTCAGCAAATAGAAAGATTGTCAAAAAATGTTCCTGGAGTAAGAAAGTATTTTGTTAAAAACCAGATTGTTATAACTTCAAAAAAAATAGATAAGATAGGAGAGATAATAACAGCTCTTGAAAAGGCAAAAATAAACAACGTTCAGGGTCTGAGTTATTCCTCTTCTAAAAGCAAAAAATATGAAAAAGAGGCTATGGTTCTAGCTTATAAAGATGCAAAGGAAAAGGCTGAAGCAATAGCAGCCCTAGAAAACTATTCCATTATTCCTATGTCGATCAACTCAAGTGTTTATTTCCCTAGAAATACAAATTATATGGTTCAGGCAGATAGTTTTTCAAAAGCTGCCCCTGCCCCTATATACACTCCCAAAACCATTGATATAACTGGAAATATAAATGTTACTTTCCAACTAAAAAAATAAAGGGCTTTCACCCTTTATTTTTTTACCTATTATCTTTTTAATGTCAATTTAATCGTCTAAAAAGGGTTCATAGTTTGCATTTCTTTTGCTTATATAATTTACTTCGGCTTTTTTCAAGATAAATATCATAAAGAAAACTATAACAGTGACCACGAATCCTAAAAAGTAAAACCCCATACCAAATGCTATTCCGATAGCTGCGACTACCCATATTATAGCTGCTGTGGTTATACCCTTTATACTTCCTTTTTCGTGTATAATGGCTCCTGCACCTAAAAATCCTACTCCTGATATAATCTGAGCCGTCATTCTAGCAAGGTCACTTTTAAATACAAGGGCATTATTGGGGTCTGAGGCGATAAGCTCTAAAGAATCCCTAATAATAAGTACCTGTATTACCGATATTGTAGCAGCTCCGACGCACACTAGCATATTAGTCACAAATCCAGCTGCTTTTCCTCTTCTTTCCCGTTCCCATCCAATGATTCCTCCTGCTAAAAGTGCACTGCAGACTCTCAAAACAATCTCCCACTCATCTATCATATATCTTTCCATAAATATCTCCTTATATAGCAAAGTATTGTCAAAATAAAAACCGTCCCGGACAAACCCTGACGGTTTTTAAATATTATTTTGCAAGTTTATATATGGCTTCAGTGTATATTTTGAGCCAAGTATCTATTTTACTTATCTCAAGATATTCATCTTTTTGATGCATATTGTCCTCTTGATCGTGTAAGAGAGAACCAAATGCTACGCAGTTTTTAATAGCTCTGGCGTAGGTACCTCCCCCTATAGCGATAGGCTCGGCTTCTAAGTCACCAGTCACATCCTTATAGACATCCATAAGTGTTTTTACAAGGAAGTGATCTCTAGGAATGTATAGAGGGTCCTTACCTCCAACTACTTCCATTTCCATCCCAAATTCTGAAGCATTTTTTTCTAGCCCATCGAGCACTGAATCTTTTTCTATAGTCACAGGATATCTTATATCAAATGAGATTTCCAGGCTGTTTTTTTCTAGAGAGATCATACCTATGTTGAGGGTAAGTTCGCCAGAATCTTTATCTTCAAAGTTTACATCCATAGATGCGCCGTTAGTCTCCATCTTTATCTTTTCAGAGAAAAATTTTGCTATCTCTTCTAAAGGTCCACCTTTATATCCTGATTCAGAGATGCATTTCATCAGTGCGGAGATAGCATTATATCCCTTATCAGGTCGAGAAGCATGGGCAGATTTACCATTTGATGTAAAAATAATATTTCCTGATTTTTTTTCCACTTCTAGTTTATAATCTTTATCTTTATTGAAAGAATCAATATAATCTAAAATTATTTTTCCAGAGTCCTCTGAAATCTCTAAAAATGCTTTTTCAGAAACAGAATTAAAGGCATTTCCACCTTTTATTTTGATGTTCTCTGAATCTTCATAGTTTTTCTTTAAAACTACCTGCATAATTCCCTTCTCAGCAAAGGTAACAGGGAAAGTAGAGTCAGGTGTAAAAGAAAGTTCTGGATGAGGCATATTAAGTTTTCCAAAATAATGATCCATGCATCCCCAACCTGATTCTTCATTGGCACCTAGAATCATTCTTATTTTTTTATCTGTTTTAAGTCCAGAATCTTTTATGGCTTTCATTGCATAAAGGCATGTTATCATAGGACCCTTGTCATCAAGAACTCCACGTCCGAATATTTTGCCATCTCCGATTTCTCCTGCATAGGGAGGATGGCTCCATCCTTCACCTTCTGGAACCACATCTACATGGCCTAATATACCTATTGTCTCTTCACCAGAACCAAAGTCTATATGACCTGCATAATTATCAAAGTTTTTTACTTCAAAGCCCATACTTTCTCCCAACTGAAGAAAATATTTAAGTGCCTCTGCAGGTCCCTTTCCGAAAGGTTTACCAGGAAGCGGAGCCTCCTCTACACTTTTTATTCTAACAGCTTCTTGTATTGATTTTATTACATCTTCTTTGTAACTTATAGCTTTTTCCTGTAAGTTCATCCAAGTATCCTCCCAAAATTATTTTATAGATAAAATTATAACATATATCAGACTTGGTTGCGAAGGTTTCAGTCTTTTATCTAAAATAAATAAAATGACTTATTTTTTAGAATAGAACATCTGCATATTCTTCATATCTTCTGAAAAAAGTAACTGCAAAGCTGCAAACCGGTATTATCTTGTAGCTGTTTTCTCTTGCGTATTTTACACACTCGATTGCAAGTTCTTTTGCCAATCCTTCACCTCTGTGATCTGGCTCGACATATGTATGGTTTATAGCTATTTTTCCCTCTCCGCCGTAGACATAAGTAAGCTCAGCTATTCTTAGTCCCTTTTGCTCAATATAAAATATTTTCTCACTTTCATTGTGTAATATCTCCATATTAAACACCTCCATTATAAATTATTTTATAATTTTCTATGTTTCCTTTCTTTTTTTTGATTAAATAAAAAAAACTTCTACGAAATTATAGAAGGTTTAAGAAATATGCTCTTAGATCCTCTTTACTTTAACCTGAACTTGGTATATACTTCCTGCTATATTTAAAAATGGTAAAAGCAGAGGTACGATGATGGTATTACCAGAAGCTACATAACCGTTTTTACTACACCATTCATCTATAATACCTGAATTTTCCCCTTCCAAAAAAAATCCATTTCTGTAAAAGCAAAGGTACTCTCCCTTATCAAACTTGTAATTTTGGACTCCATCATCAGACTTATCGACTTTACTAAATATACCAATGGAAATTTCCTCTTCTTTTCCCTCTGAACATTTCTTTACTGCAGCCACATCTCCTACCACCAAAACATCTTTTTTAAGAATTTTTTTTTCAAGATTTAAAACAACAGGGGGCAGATCTTCCAATTTTTTACTTTTTATATTGGAATAGATGAGATATCTAAGAGGCATCTCTTTGAGTTTGAATTCTATTTCGTCTTTGAGGTCTACTATCTCTTCTAAGCAGTTTAGTTTATCTGCCAATATTTTTTTTGCAGTTTGTATTTCTGCAAATTTTTTTTCAATTATTTTTTCCTCTCTTTTGAGATTTTTTAAATAGTCTTTTATATTTGTGTTTAGGTATTTTTCCTTGATCTCTCCTAATGTTACTCCTATGGCCTGTAAAGACTTTATCATTGCCAGTGACTTGATCTGTTGAATAGAGTAATATCTGTATTTTGTATCAGGGTCTGTATAGGCAGGTTGAAGTAGTCCCATTTTGTCATAATGTATAAGCATTTTTCTAGATGTTTTACCTAGCCTTCCAAATTCACTTATTTTTAAAAAGTTATTAGAATCCATATTTACCAACTTCCTTTAACTGAGGTTTACCATTATATTTTACCTGATTATTTCTTCTTTTGAAAATCTTTTTTCAACATAGTCATAAGCTATTATATACAGTATTCCTGTAAAGATAAATGATATACCTACCAATTTAGATATTGGAAAATTATATCCATATATAGAATCCAAAATAAGACTGGCTATGATCTGTCCTAAAAAAGTAAAAATAGTGCTGTAAATAAGAGGCAATTTTGGTATCAAAAAATTTGCCAAAAGTGTTATAATGATAACTAAAAGACCACCTGAAAAAAATACAAAAGGTATATCAGAAATATTTGAAAAATTATAAAAATCAAATTTATACGCCCTGTATATAAAAAGAACCACAAAGGCTACGAAAAAATTTATAAAAGTTGCATTTATTAGACCTATTTTTTTTGACAGTGAAGAGTTACATACTAGTTGAATGTTAATAACAACTCCAGTTAAAAAAGCGACTAAAAAGAACATATGAATTTACCTCCGTTATTATACGTTTATAATGATTATTCCTATAAAAATGAGCATAAGTCCCATGGTTTTCTTTAGAGGAAACTTATGTGATGATCTTCCGAATAAACCAAAATGATCAATGGTTAGGGAAGAAGTTAGCTGGCCGATTATTAAAAATAGTACTGTGAGAGAAACACCAATTTTTTTCATTGTGACGCTTTCAAGTAATATAATAAAAATACTGAGAATTCCACCAGTATATAAATATAATTCAGCTGGGAATTTTTCAATTTTACTTTTAGTAAAAATCTTCACAACTAATATAGATAAAAAAGCAAGAGTGTGTACAATAAAAACAGCTTCTGAATCTCCGACAAACTTTGATAAAATTCCATTTGAAAATATTAAAAGGCTTATCAGTCCCCCGGTAATTATGTTTCCAATATGATAATTCACTTTCATCACCTCAATAGAAATATATCAGAGACATAAAAAATATGACCGGACATATGACCGTAATCCAAAGGAGAATTATGGAAAACAGCAGAGAAATAGAAAAATTTATAAAAAAATATAAGCTGGATAAATACTTAGAAGGCTATAACTACAGAGATATTGAGATTAAAGTACTTGAAAAGGGTTCATATCTAATGATGTCAGGTATGGATAAGAGAAAGCTTTATCTTTTTGTAGATGGACTTTTAAAAGTAACTTTGTTATCTAGTGACGGTGATGAGATGCTTCTTGAACTAACTAAACCCTTTGATATTTTAGGGGATGTAGAGTTTCTTTTAGAGGAAGATGTCCATTATAACATCCAGATAAAAGAAAGAAGTACCTTTCTTGAGCTTGATTTTGACAAGGCGGTAAAAAACCTGAAGTTTTATCAACTAATGGCAAAAACTCTGGCTAAAAAACTTCGAAATACTTCTAAAAAATATTCTGCAAAAAAACTTTGCAACAGTGAGGTACTTGTGGCAAAGTTTATCCTTGAAAATAGAGAATATTTTTTAAGTACAATAAAGTACGGGGATATTTCAAAATTACTAGGACTTTCTGAACGGCAACTGAGAAGAATTCTGAAAAAATTTGAAGATGAAAAGCTCATAAAGAGAAATGGGAGAAAAATAGAGATCCTAAACAAAAATGGAATAAAAAGATTAACATAATAATGCATTCTTTACTTATATCTGCATTTCATATATAATAAAATGAATGTTTTAAAATATAATAAAAGTATATCTATAGGAGAATAAAACTCCTAATATTTGATGAAGAGGTGTAATAATTTGAATGTAAAAAAGAGAATCATAAAACTTTTGGGAGAATTTGAAGATGGAAAATATTCTAATATCCTTTTAAATGAATATTTCAGAGAAAACAATCTAAGCCGTGGGGAAAAGGCATTCATCACAGAGGTTTTTTACGGAGTTATAAGAAATATAATATTTTTAGACTATCAGATAGATAAGAGAGCTACTAAAAAAGTTCACAGAAGATGGCTGAGAAATCTTCTGAGAATCTCCTACTACCAGGCTTATTTTATGAGAAGTGACGATGCAGGAGTGGCATGGGAAGCCACAGAGCTTGCAAAACAAAAATTGGGAGTATATGTGGGAAGATTTGCCAATGGTATCGTCAGATCTTTTATGAGAGAGATGGACCAAGAGGCTGAAAACTTAAAATCCCAAGGAAAGATGGACATTTTATATTCATGTCCAAAATGGTTTTATGAGAAAATAGAAAAAGAGTATGGAGAAGAAACAGAAAAACTTCTGAAATCCTATAAAAAGATACCATATCTAAGTGTAAGGGTCAATAAACTGAAATATAACGAGGATGAATTTGAAGCTCTTCTTGAAAAAATGGGAATCAATATAATGAAACAGATAGATTCTGTGTATTACTTAGATTCTGGGGCACTTATTGATTCTAAAGAGTTCAAAGAGGGTAAAATAACAGTCCAGGATGGATCCTCATATCTGGCTGCTAAAATGCTAGGTGCCAGACCAGGAGACATAGTTCTTGATACATGCAGTGCACCTGGATCAAAGGCTGTAGTTCTGGCTGAACTAATGGAAAACAAGGGAGAGATAACAGCTCTTGACATACATCAGCATAAGATAAAACTTCTAGATGCCAACGCCAAAAATCTAGGGGCCAAAATAATAACAGGTGTAAAACTTGATGCAAGAAAAGTAAAAGAACAGGGAAAAAAGTTTGACAAGATACTGGTAGACGCACCATGCAGCGGTTATGGGGTACTACGTAAAAAACCAGAGGCCCTTTATAATAAAGATATGACAAATGTAGAGGAGCTTGCCAAACTCCAGTATGAGATACTTGAGTCGGCATCTAAATCTCTTAAAGAGGATGGAGAGCTGGTATACAGTACCTGTACTATTTTCAATGAGGAAAATACAGACAATGTCCAGCGTTTCCTGCAAAACAACCCTGAGTTTGAGGTTGTAGAGCTTGAGTTTCCTGATGGAGTAGAAGGTCATAAGGATATTTTAGGGGGACTTGTAATAGATTACAAAGAGGAGTTTCTAGACAGTTTTTACATCATAAAGTTTAGAAAGAGGATAGGATAATGTTAGAGGAATTAAGAGAAGCAAACAGTTATATAACTTCGAAAATAAAAGAAACAGATTCGGTTATTCTTGAAATGGAAAAATTTGCACAAGAGCAAAATGTTCCCATTGTCACCAAAGAGGTGGCAGAATACCTGAAGTTTATGGTGAAAATGAATAAAAGTAAAAATATCCTAGAGATAGGGACAGCCATAGGTTATTCTGGGACTATAATGGCAAAAGCAGTAGAAGAGTATGGTGGGCATCTTACCACCATAGAGATTGATGAGGAGAGGTTTAACCAAGCCAAGGAAAATTTTGCCAAGGCCAAAGTAGATAATGTGACCCTCATTCTAGGAGACGGACTAGAAGAGATAAAAAAACTTCAAGGTGAATTTGATTTTATATTCATCGATGCAGCCAAGGGGAAGTATAAGGAGTTTTTTGAGGATTCATACAAACTTTTGTCTAAGGACGGGATTATTTTTATAGATAATATTATGTTTAGGGGCTATCTCTACAAAGAATACCCCAAAAGATTCAAAACTATAGTGAGAAAATTAAACGAGTTTATAGATTATCTTTATGAAAACTATCCAGGATTTACCCTACTTCCTTTTGGAGACGGAATAGGTCTATTACAAGGGAAAAAATAAGTTGTTTTAATCGAGACTAACAATTTTTTTGAAATTAAAGTATTTTCATCTGCATGGATTTATCATAGTACTTTGAATGGCAATAAGTGTATAAGAAGCTTTACTTTAAGCTGTGAATTTAAAACTTCTGAAAATTGTAGACTAAGCGGGAGATCAGTATTGATCCCCTTTTTTCTTTATGACAAGAAAAATTATTTTACCTTTTGTTATTGATGTTTTTTAAACTTTTTATCACATAGAAAACACAAAATTTTAGTATAATTTATTGCTAAGAATACATTGTCGGAGGAATATATGAAAAAAATTATTTTAGCTTTTTTTACTGTTTTGGTGATGAGCGGATGTAGTTCTATAAGTGCTGAAGGAAGATACGGCAGTATTTCACTAAAAAATCAATCTTATTTTAATACTAAAAAATCAACTGGAAATGCTTATGGACATAATAATCCGAATAATCCTCACTATAAAAAATATTAAACAAGGAGAAATTTATGAAAAAACTATTAATAATGCTGAGTATTCTATTGTTCACAGCCTGTATGAATAAACAAGTTGAAATGGGTGACCCTAATTTGGAACTAAAAAATGGAAAATTATATTATAAAGAGAAGCTTTTTACAGGAACTCTTACTCAAAAGATACCTTTGACCGATAAAAATATTGTTGAGATTCCCTATAAGAAAGGACTTATTACAACTGAGTAAGTCTATCTCTATTCTGTTTTCTTTAATTGATATTTATAAAAAGAGTGGACTTTTACGAACTAAAAATACTCTTTTTTAAGTGCTGGGGGCTTGATTTTTTTATAAAAGAAAGTCAGTTGAAGAGAATTTATTGTTATACAAAAATTTTATATACAGGAGTTAAATTTTTATGAGTATTTTAAACGTTAGTAATGTAAGCCACGGCTTTGGGTCTAGAGTAATTTTGGAAGATGCATCTTTCCGTCTGCTAAAAGGTGAACATGTGGGACTGGTAGGTGCCAATGGAGAGGGAAAGTCGACTTTCCTAAATATCATAACAGGTAAGCTCATGCCTGACGAAGGGGATGTGAGCTGGTGCAACCATATAACAACTGGGTATCTAGACCAGTACAGCACTCTCGAAAAGGGGAAAAGTATAAGGGATATTTTAAAATCAGCTTTTTCCGCTATGTTTGAACTGGAAAAAGAGACAATGGAACTCTACGAAAAGATGGCAGATTGTACACCTGAAGAGATGGATGCTATCCTTGAAGAAGTAGGAGAGATACAGAGTATTTTAGAGAGTTCAGATTTTTATAACTTGGATTCTAAAATAGAAGAATATGCTGCAGGTCTTGGACTAATGGAGATTGGGTTGGATAGAGACGTGTCTGAACTGTCTGGTGGTCAGAGAGCAAAGATTTTACTTGCAAAGGTACTTCTTGAAAATCCTATGATTCTTATACTAGATGAGCCTACTAACTTTTTGGATGAAAACCACATTGTCTGGCTGAAAAATTTCCTAAAAAATTATGAAAATGCCTTTATTCTGGTATCTCACGACATTCCTTTTCTAAATGAGGTTACCAATGTTATATACCACATTGAAAAAGCTGTCCTCACAAGATATACAGGAGACTACTATCAGTTTAGGGATATGTATGAACTAAAGAAGCGTCAGATAGAGATGGCCTATAAAAAGCAGCAGAAAGAGATAGCCAATTTAGAGGATTTTATTGCCAGAAATAAGGCCCGTGTTGCCACGACAAATATGGCAAAGGACAGACAGAAAAAACTAGACCGTATGGAGATTATAGAGATAGCCAGGGAGAAACCAAAACCGATCTTTGGATTTAAAACTGCTCGTACTCCCTCTAGAGAGATTATAGAGGTAAAGGATCTGGTTATAGGTTATGATGAGCCGCTGACAAGGGCTCTTAATTTCTCTATAGAGCGTAACCAGAAGATCGCCATAAGAGGTGTCAATGGACTGGGGAAATCCACCTTACTGAATACTATTTTGGGAAAAATACAGCCTATCTGCGGAGAGGTAGAGCATGGACAGTTTCTGGAAATAGGTTATTTTAAGCAAGAGGAGAAAAGCAGCAACACTCCGGCCTTAAATGAATTTTGGGATGAATTTCCAAGCTTTACAAATGCTGAAGCCAGGGCTGCCTTGGCTAGATGTGGACTTACAAATGATCATATTACCAGTCAGATGAGAGTCTTATCTGGTGGAGAAAATGCAAAAGTAAGATTGGCCAAGATAATGAACAGAGAAATTAACTTTTTAGTTTTAGATGAGCCTACAAATCACTTGGACATAGATGCCAAGGAGGAATTGAAGCGGGCTATTAAAGAATTCCAGGGGACGGTAGTTATGGTTAGCCATGAGCCTGATTTCTACATGGATATAGCCACGGAAATCTGGGATGTAGAAAATTGGACCACAAAGGTGGTATAGGGGCTAGGGGAAATTCCCTAGCTCTTTTATAACAAAAAAGAAACTATGTAAAATTACGATAAAAATGTTAATATATATGAATTCGGCTGTAAATCACTAAAAAAATGTAAGAGAAATTATAAAAAGTGAGGTAAATAATGAAAATCAAAGCAGGAGATATAATAAAAGTCTCCAGAAAAAACAAGAAAAACTACCAGTATGGTTTATACATAGGACAGGAAGAGGTCATCTATTACTTAGAAACCCTTGAAATAAAGGGAAGGGTAACTAAAACTAGCCTAGAAGATTTCAGAAAGAAAAACGGGATCATTGAAGTTGTAGATTTTCCAGCGACTAGAGAAGGAAGAAGCACAGTAGTAAAATCAGAGGAATTCATGAAAAAGAAAAATCTGATATCTGAGGGAACATGGCCTGAGTGGTTTATTTCACAGTTTGATGAGTATGTATTGAGCACAATATGGGATACAATACAGAGAGCCAAAAGCAGATTAGACAAAATGGAAGAACCGGTATTTAACAATGGAGAACATTTTGTATGGTGGTGTAAGGTGGAGTTAAAGAGGAAAGAAAAAAAAGAGGGTAAATTAGACGAGTTTTTTAATCCTTCAACGCCACTGGCAAGATTTCCTCTGTCTAAAAAACCATTACCAGTTAAATAGTATTTTTCAATCAACTAAAATCCACGAAAATTTAAAATTTAGCTCTGTCTATACCAAAACTGGTGAGATATAACCTAATTATATTAAAAAATCAGGGGGTCATCTCCCTGATTTTTTAACGTACATAGCGTTAATTTTTATGTGGTTCGGTATGGCTATAGCAATTTCCTGCTCTTATTTTACCATCTTTACCATGTATTTTAGTATTTGATTTTTGATGTCTTGCTATTTCTTCGGCGATCTCTATGGCTTCTTTTTGAGTTAAGGTAATTTTAGTTACTCTCTCGTTGCCTTCGCCTCTTACAGCCCACTTACCATTGTGTGGGACAACATGTTGATTTTTACCCATTTCATATCCCTCCTTGAACTAAAAGTGATAGCTTTATTTTTTCCAACTTCACAGTAGATTCGGCATAGGAGTATATAGATATTCTTCCTGTCTATAATATATTTTACACCTAGTTCTGGTATATTCCTCTTTAATACAGCGTTTTAATAATATTTTTTATTTCTGGTTTTTAGTTGAAAGACTGTGGAAAACCATTCCACCGGCGACAAATATTATTCCTGTAAGGGATACTGGAGTTGGAAATACACCTCCTATAATAAAAAGTTCACCCATAAGAGAAAAAATAAGCTCTCCAGATTGTGTGGCCTCAACAACTGCCATCTTTTGGCTGTCGCCTTTTGTAAGGTCTGTAGCCTTAAAAAATAGTATTGTTGCTATGACCCCTGAGCTAATGGCCACAATGAGAGATTGGATTATCTGTGGTTTGCTAGGTGCCCCTATACTGGAAAATCCAAAGGCTGAAAGGATAATCCAAAAAGGAAGGCTAGCTACTGTCATTCCCAAAACTCTCTGGTAGGTATTTATCTCTCCCTTGCAGACTTCCATCATCTTCCTGTTGCCAAAAGGATAGGCAAAAGCCGCTATTATCACTGGAAAAACACCTCTTACTATCTCTTTTTTGCTTATAACAGACATCTGATCAGTCTGCATAATAAATACACCGATTAATATAAAAAGAGATATACTGAGACTTTTCACAGGAATTTTTCCTCTGATTTTTTTGATACTGTCACCATCTGTTTTCTCTATATAAAACAGTGGGGAGAGCAAAGCCCCGGCAATAATAGTAGTCTGCCACGTGCTGGCTATAAGCCATGATGGCCCCGATCTGGCAGCAAAGCAGAGGGGAGCGTAAAATATTCCAAATCCAATTGTGCTCCATTTTATCCACGTGACTATATTTGACTTCATATGCTCTATAAGAGGCTTGAGATCTCCCCTTATGAAAACAATAATATATAAAAATGGCACCATGAAAAAAAACCTCAGAGATGAACTCCAAACCCAGCTCCCTCCAGTTAGCTCCATAGATCTATTTAATATAAAAGAGGCTGAAAAAACAGAGATGCCAGGCCTCCTAAAAAAACCGATTTCATATATAGATACCTCCTTGAAATAAAAATCTAACTTACCAAAACATATTTATGTATGTTATAGCATATTTTTAAAGATTATAGCATACAAATGTATTTTATGATATAATTATTTGGATTAAAAGGGGTGAAAAAATGAAAGAATTAAGTGAAGTTATAGGAAAAAATCTAAAAGAGATAAGAAAAAAACAGAATCTCAGCCTAGACGAAACCTCTAGACTCACAGGAGTAAGTAAGCCTATGCTAGGACAGATAGAAAGAGGCCAATCAAATCCCACTGTGTCCACTCTCTGGAAAATAGCTACGGGATTAAAAGTTCCATTTTCAGAGTTTATGAAAAAGTCGACAGCGGACTATGAAATTGTTTCCTTAAAAAATATAGATCCCGTTTTGGAATGCGGAGAAGATATGAAAATTTACACCATGTTTCCCTTTAATAATGAGGAAAATTTTGAGATTTTATATATTAAACTAGAATCGGGGGCTGTACACAAATCTCAAAAACACAGGGATGAAGTAAAGGAATATGTCTTTGTAATTGACGGGGTTCTCCATATGAAAATAGGGTCAGAGAATCTGACTATAAAAAAAGGAGAGGCTCTAAAATTCAAGGCAAATATAGATCATGAATACTCTAATCTGAATAAGGAAGAGTGTTTTTTTCAAAATATAATAGTATATCAGAACACACACCAAAATCAGGTCTGATAGACTAAAGTTTTATGGTCGGCTGTATAGGGAGGAAAACAAGAGAGATGAATGATTCAAAAAAATATCTATATGTTATAAATTATCCGGCATACGAAGAGGAACTTTGCATGCTAGAGATGAGGGCCTTGTTTGACAGAGAGCCAGAGGACAAGGTTCTTATTTCTCAAATAAAATTTAATCCTTCCAATAGTATTTTTATTAAAAAAAGACTGGAGATAATCTACGAAAAAGAGACCCTACAGGAAATTTTGGATTATTTGGAAAAAGATGAGATGCATCTAAAAGATTTTAAATGTGAATACCTAAGACTCCAAAAGGGGAATATAAGCTACGAAGAGAGAATCAAGAGTACGAGAGAGGTAGGTCTTAGAATAATCGGGAACTCAACTATGATAGAACCTGAAACTATTCTCGGAGTAACCAAGTATAATGATAAATGGTTTCTAGGGATAAATGAAAATAATGACTGCAAGTGGCATCTCCATGAAACGAAGCCATGCTCCTACTCAAACTCTTTGAGTGTACGGACGGCAAGAGTATTGGTAAATATAGCATCAAAAGGTGATTCGAAGAAAAAAATAATAGATCCCTGCTGTGGGGTAGCAACTACACTGGTAGAAGGTCTTTCCATGGGGTATGATATTTTTGGCTATGAAATAAACCCGAAAATAGTAAAAAATGCAAAAATAAACCTTAAACACTTTGACCTGGAAACTAAAATCATGAAAAAAGATATGCATGAGATAAAAGAAAATTATGATGCCTCTATAATAGATATTCCCTATGGCCTATTCAGCCATACCACTGAAAAGGATCAGCAGGATATAATAAATACAGCCAGAAGAATTTCTAAGAGAATGGTTATGGTGTCCTTTGAAATTTTAGATGAAATGGTTTTGAACGCAGGCTTTGAGATAATAGACAGATGCACCGTCACCAAGGGAACCTTTAAAAGGTATATCCTAGTGTGCCAGTAATTCTTATAAAATTGGGATTAAATAGGTAGCATACCTTGTAGGCATACTACCTATTTTTTAATGCAAAAATTAAAATAAATAATTGCTGGATAAAATTAATATAGTTATAAATATTGATATATTAATAAGATCATAAATGCATACTAAAAGGATAAGGGTGGAATAAAAAAGTTGACAAATAATAGTAAAAAGGTTATGCTGAAATATAGGGTATAGGGGTATATTAATACTTTAAATATGGAGGTGTAAGATGCGTCAGTTGTGTTTTGAATACTTTAATAGAGGCGGAATGTTTAGATGGATGGGAGGTGGACTTATGATGCTTTTTCCGATACTACTTATTGTACTGATTTTTTATTTTTTCAATAAGAATGACAAGAACAACAATATAGAAAATGTCACTCCCTTAGATATACTGAAGAAAAGATATGCAAGAGGAGAGATAACTAAGCAAGAGTTTGAAGATATGAAAAAAGATATACAGTAAAATTAAGCTTTTGAAAAATATAGCCGAATATACAGAAAGGACAGTAGCAGTCTGACCTAGTTTATTTGTAACAAGAGACATGAGAGTATAGAGGTTTTTTAATATTATGAAGACTACAGAAGCGGCCTGTTAAGATGGCCGCTTCTGTAATTTAAAAAAGATGGATTGTTTAATCTATTGAGTGTTTTTAAGTTTTACTGCCGTACCATAGGCAAAAAGTTCTGCAGCACTTCCCACAACACTTGTTGTCATATAGCGGATGTTTATGACAGCATCGGCTCCTATTTCCTCAGCCTGTGCAAGCATCCTTTCTGCAGCTATTTCCCGTGCTTTTCCCATCATATCAGTGTATTCAGTCAATTCTCCTCCAAGGATGAGTTTTATTATAGCAGAAAGGTCTTTACCTAACCAGATGGCAAATACTGTATGTCCCTGAACTAATCCTAAAATTTCAGATACTTCAGAACCAGGGAGTACAACTGAGTTTGACATTAGAATTTTAGTTTTATGTTCATATGAGCCATTTGCCTTTTCCGGAGCTTTATATTTTTTCTGACCTAATCCCACTGTGACAAGGACTATGAAAATTCCTCCCAACAGAGAAAAAACAGCTGTCCTCAACCATAAGGGGACAACGGGGTCTTCAGCAGTTATTACAGCCCATGGAATACCGGCAAATATAGAGGTGAAAAGTCCCAAAATAAAAAATATAGAACCGATATATCGAATTGTTTTCATAATATCCTCCTCCTCTTATATAATTTACTATGAGACATAAAAAACTCCTGTACAGAGTGCACAGAAGTTTTTATGGTTAATTCTCAAAATTTTTTTTAAAATTCACGTCCTCCGGATATTTCAAGATCCTTTTCATTTTTTCCGATTGCAGAAATAGCAGCTTCAAGGCCCTGTGAAATAATATCTAGTCCCATAGAGGGAAGATTTTTTTTACCTATAACCTGTTGCGGGATATATGGCACATGGATAAAGCCACCTTTTTTCGCCACATTGGATTTTTCTATGTGATAAAGGAGACCGTACATGATGTGGTTGCAGACGAAGGTTCCGGCAGTATTGGATACAGATGCAGGAATCCCAGTAGATTTGATAGCCTCTGTCATTGCCTTGATAGGAAGGTTGCTAAAATAAGCACTGTCACCATCAGGATAGACTTTTTCATCGATGGGTTGATTTCCTTCGTTATCCTTGATCCTTGCATCGTCCAAATTAATGGCTATTCTTTCCATGGAAATCTCATATCTTCCCCCAGCTTGTCCGACACAGATAACTGCATCAGGTTTATGCTTTTCTATTCCAGACATTAAAACATCGATGGATTTCTTAAAAACTGTGGGGATTTCCAGTTTAATAACCTCTATACTCTCTATAGTATCAGGTAAGAGTTTTATTGCTTCCCAGGCGGGATTTATTTTCTCTCCTCCAAAAGGATCAAAACCTGTAATTAATACTCTCAATAATCTCAGCTCCTTAAATTTTTATAATTTTAAATTTACTAGAATGCCCACAGGTACATAACAACAATATGAAGAAAAAGTAGTGCTAGTCCAACTGGGGCCTGAGCTGCGATTACACCATTTTTATTTTTCATTTCCATGATAGCTGCAGGAACTATATTAAAATTTGCCGCCATTGGAGTAAGAAGGGTACCACAATAACCTGCTGTAAGACCTAATACCCCTGCAATTGCAGGATTTGCACCGTGTGAAAAAACAAAGGGGATTCCGATTCCAGCTGTAATTACGGCAAAGGCCGCAAAGGCGTTACCCATTATCATTGTGAAAAGAGCCATGGCAAGGCAGTATACTGTCACACCTGCCAAAATATTATTTTCTGGAATAATTCCACTCATGATTTCAGAAATAACTGTTCCTACACCAGCAAGTGCGAAGAGAGCCCCCAACGATGCCAAAAGTTGTGGAAGTATTGTGGTAGATCCTATCTGTTGCAGCATTCTAGAGCTTTCATATCCTATATATTTTGGATTTTCTTTTGTTACAACAAGAGTAAAAATCAAGGAAATAATAGAACCTAAGCCTAAGCCTACTAATCCTCCTAAATCTGTAAACTGTGCAACAGCAAAGGCAATAAGTCCAATTGAGGTAGCCGGGAAAAATATTGAGTCACCAATTTTATGACTTCTTTCTTCTCTGTACTCTTCAGAGGATAATTCCTGGGAACCACACCCGACTTTATTAAAGGCTGTGAGTCCTCCCATTACGAAAATAAGTATGCCCACAATATGGGAAGGAATGTTTTTACCGGCCATGAAAATAACACCAAATATTATCCAAAAGATACCTGTTCCTATTTTAGTTTTGTGTTTTTTATCGGTAAGTGCATATGCACCCGTTGCAATGGCAACTAGTCCTGTGAGAAGATACATTATTTCTAGAATCATATTTTTCATTCTTTTACCTCCTTTTCCAACTGAGTATCTACATGAGCTTTTGAAAGGGTCATATCAGTCCAGTAATTTTGAACAAAGGATAATATAACAGAGATAAATGCCATAGGAATGGCAGCCTTAGAAACAGAGTAAGGTTCCACGATTATTCCGAGTTCCTGAAGTGTACCAACAATTAGAAGAACTCCACCAGATGCTACAAAAACATTTTGCCCGAAAAAGTTACCGTAGTTTTCCACAGCACAGGCCACACCTTTTAGTTTGTCATTTTCTTTTTCTGAAAGATTTCTACTCAACTTGTTTTCAGAGGCACTCTGTGCCATAGGATGAATAAGAGGTCTGATAAATTGCACATGCCCCCCTAGTCTGACAGATAAGGCAGCAGCAAGAGTCCTTATAAGCATGTAAAAAGATAAGATTCTTCCGCTGGTGAGGCTATTCATTCCCTTGATAAAATGAGCCCCTCTTTCTTTTAGTCCATTTCTTTCAAGTATCCCTATAACTGGTAAAGTTAATAGAAAAAGAGTCATATATCTAGTTTTCACAAAAGCCTCTCCTAAAGTAGAAAGTATTGTCATGAAATCTACGCCAGATACAAGACAAGTTGTGACACCTGCAACTAATACAACAGCAATGGTGTCAAGTCTAAATGTGAAACCCAATACAATGATAAGAATTCCAATAAGCTTGATCATAAATATTTCCCCCTTTTAATAAATTTATTATACCCTCGGATCTTTATCATATATTATTTTTGATTATATTTTTGTAAGCTATTTTACATTAGAAAGATATATTTAAATTATAGTCTTAATACAACACTATAGTTGCTTTTTTGGCATTAAGTGTTTACTAACAGAAAGTGAAATAAAACTAATTCTGTCAGAAAGAAATTAATTGACAGAATTTACTTTTTTTTATCAAAAAATTAAAACAGACAACTTTTTGAGGAGCTCTTCTTGAACCCCAAAATCAGTTGCCTGTTTAAAATATATCTATTTAAATTTTGTATTTCTAGGAAATAAAAGAGAAGGATTTAAACACAAAATTATAAATGACTATCTGTTTTTCCTGATACTTTCTCTGTATTCTGCCAAATTTTCTACAGATTTTACAATTATAAGTTTTCTTTTTATGATTATCAGCCCTTTTTCTTCTAGTTTTTTTAGGATATTCGTTATACCTATCCTAGAAACATTAATACCCTTTCCTATATCTTCATGGGTGTAGCCTTCTATTTTTATATTTACAGTTGAATTTGGTTCCCTTATTTTGCATATTCTTAAAAGAAATTCAGTAAGTTTTTCCTCGCTGGAATAGAATTTATTAAACCCTGATTGTATAAGAGAAAGGTTGTACTTTCGACTCATACTGTGCATAAAATAGTTGTAATATTCAGGCTTGTCTTTGAGGATATTATTTATTTTGCATTTTTCTATTTTCCAGAGAGTACTATCTTCTAAAAAATGTAGGGTATAATTCTGACTGACTTCTGAGAAAATTTCAAATTCTCCTAAAATTTCTCCTGGATATAATCTATAAATCATCTGCTCTTCTCCGCCTATGTCACAGATGGAAATATTAACTGCTCCAGTTTTGACAACATAGAGATAGTCTTCAATATCTCTGGATATTATAGATCCCTTTGGATATTTTTCAACTTTTCCACATGGACCTAGGATTTCCAAAAAAAATTGTCTCATATTGTTTTGTTTATTTAAATCAAATAATTCTGTATATTTTGTATTCATTTTTTTCTCCTGATTTTAGAAAGTTATTTTAATATTACTACAAAGGCTATTACAAATCAATGCTTTATGTGGTACAAGCAGAATAAAAGAATTGGGTCTTTTCCAAATCATCTGTAAATAATAATTATAAAAACTATATTTACTATAATTTCAGGTACTTATAGTAAATGTTTGTAGACCTGTTTTTTAGTCTTAGCTGTAATATAAAAATTTTTTTATAAAAAGTACTTGCTTTATATGATATTTTGGTATAATATGATTTCATAATCATATATAAAAGGGGTTATGTTATGGAGATAATGGATATATTAAAATTAATTTCTGACAACAACAGAATGAGAATACTAAATATATTATATAAAAAGGACAAAATTTGTGTATGTGTTTTAGAAGATATATTAGGATTAAATCAATCTAATCTTTCAAGACATCTCAATAAATTAAAAAAGGCAGGAATAATTGTAGGGGAAAAAAGATCCCAGTGGGTTGATTATGAGATATCTGAAAAATTTCTTCAGGAAAATCAATTTGTAAGAGAAATCTTAGAGACAAGGCTGACTGGAGAAATATTTTTAAGGGATTTAGAAAATCTAAAATGTTCAACATGTTAATATGTGTGTAATTAGACATGGACTTATAAATACTGTGTCTAAATTATAATAAAATTTTTTAACATTATATATGATTATTTAATCATATTGAGGAGGAGAAAGATGAAAAAGGAAACTGGAATTAATTTTTTTGAAAAATATCTTACAGTTTGGGTGATACTCTGTATGATAGTTGGGGTGTTAATAGGTAAATATCTACCTCAAATACCAGCGTCTTTGGGGAAATTGGAATATGCAAATATATCTATGCCAATAGCAGTGCTTATATGGCTTATTATCTATCCTATGATGCTTAAGATTGACTTTAAGAGTATCGTAAATGCCACTAAAAATTTAAAAGGGTTAGCCATAACGACTAGCATAAACTGGTTGATAAAACCCTTTACAATGTATGCTTTGGCAGTGTTTTTTTTAAAGGGTATATTCAGCGGGCTTATTTCTGCAGAACTTGCCGATGAGTATGTTACAGGTGCAGTTCTACTAGGAGCAGCACCGTGTACAGCCATGGTATTTGTATGGAGCAAGCTAACTAAAGGGGATACAGCTTATACCCTAGTACAGGTAGCTGTAAACGATCTTATTCTGTTAGTTGCTTTTGTTCCGATAGTGGGACTGCTTTTAGGAGTTTCAAATGTTACAGTACCTTATGCAACTTTGTTTTTGTCAGTGGTTCTATTTGTGGTAACACCTCTCATTGCGGCGTGGATTACGAGAAAATCTGTAGTTGCCAATAAGGGCTTGGATTATCTGGAAAATACATTTATTAAAAAGTTTGATAAGAGTACCATGGTGGGCTTGCTGTTGACACTTGTTATTATATTTTCTTTTCAGGGAGATAAGTTACTTACTAACCCTATGGATATAGCACTTATTGCGGTTCCTCTTACTATACAGACATTCTTAATATTTGTTTTGGCCTATGTTTGGGCAAAAAAGTGGGATATGCCCCATGAAGTTGCGTCTCCAGGAGCCATGATTGGTGCAAGTAACTTCTTTGAATTAGCAGTTGCAGTTGCAATATCTCTGTTTGGTATCAATTCAGGTGTAACTTTAGCAACTGTAGTGGGGCTTTTGGTAGAAGTTCCAGTTATGTTAATTTTAGTAAAAATATCAAATTCAACAAGAAAACATTTTGAGACCAAGGCATCGATTGCATAAAAGATTATTTCGGGGAGGATGTAATGAAGATAGTAATAATTGGGTCTGTAGCAGCTGGAACATCAGTGGCGGCAAAAGCTAGAAGAAATAACGAAGAATGTGAGATAACCATATATGAAAAGGACAGCGATATAAGTTATTCAGGTTGCGGGCTTCCGTATTATATAGGGGATAGTGAAATAGAAAGAGATGTTCTGACACCTAGAACAGATAAATGGTTTGAAAAAAGATTTAATATGGATCTAAAAATAGGACACGAAGTATTATCTATAAATAAAGACAATAAAACCCTTGTTGTAAAGAACCTTAATACAGGAGAGGAATTTGAAGATAATTATGACAAGCTGGTAATAGCTACTGGTGCTTCACCTATAAAACCCCCTATAGCCGGTATAGATGGAAAGAATGTATTCTTTTTGAGAAATGTTAAATCTGCAGATAATATAATAGAATATATAGCATCTAATTCTCCTAAAAAAGCTGTCATTATAGGGGCCGGATATATAGGTTTAGAACTTTTGGAAAACTTGGAAAATCTCGGTATAGAGGTCACTGTAGTAGAAAGAGAAGATAGAGCTATGTCTAAGATGGACAAAGATATGGCAGTATATTTAGAGGACTACCTGACCAAAAAAGGAGTAAACCTTATTTTGGGAGAGGAAGTCACTAAAATAAACGAAAAATCTGTAGAGACAGCAACAGGGAAAAAAATAGATGCTGATTTTGCAGTAGTATGCACAGGGGTTAGACCAAATTCTAAACTAGCCAGTGGTATAGGGGTAGAGGTATATCCAAATGGTGCAGTAAAAGTAAATCATAAGTTAGAAACAAATATAGACGATGTATACGCCGTAGGTGATGTGGCTATGGCATGGTCAATAATAAACGGAGAACCAATGTATGTACCACTTGGATCTACTGCAAATAAGATGGGAAGAATTTGTGGAGATGTAATCACAGGGGGACACCTTAGGTTTAAAGGGATTCTCGGAACAGGTATATTTAAAGTATTTGACATGGCAGTGGCATCTACAGGTATGACAGAGGAACAGGCATTAGAAAGAGGTTATGATGTTGAAGTCATTCATAATATAAAACCCAATCAGACTGCATATTTTGAAACAAGTAGAGAGATGGTAATAAAAGCTGTTGCCGATCGAAAAAGCGGGAAACTACTAGGAGTACAAATACTAGGAGAAAACGGAGTAGATAAAAGAATGGATGTATTTGTGGCACTTATGAGTACCGGAGCCACTGTAGATGAGTTTTTCCATCTTGATTTAGCATATGCGCCTCCATTTTCTACTACAAAAGATCCTGTAATGTATACTGGAATGATATTAGAAAATGCTATCTACGGGAAAAATAAGATCTTATCAGTAAAAGAACTTATGGAAAATAGAGAATGTTATACTGTTATCGACGTAAGGGCTAGCAAACAATATGACGCCGCTCATATTCCAGGGGCAATTAATATTCCTCTTGGAGATTTGAGATCAGAGGCTCTAAAACTTGATAAAAATAAGAAATATGTTGTTCATTGCAATAAAGGAGTGACAGGAAATGCCGCTCAAAATGTAATGTTAAACCTTGGTTTTGATTGTTATAACCTTTCAGGTGGATACAAAAATTATTCTGTACAAACAAAGAACTAGCTGCCATTGGCAGCTAGTTCTTTGCATTTAATCAAAAATGTCTAGTTGCCAATTATTAAATATCAATGTATGATATTTATGGAAGAGAAAATATGTCTTATAAAGGGAGTGAAATAATTCATGTATACCTGCGGAATTTGTAAAGTCCATGCATGCAGGACAGGGGACAGAGAGAAGATGCCGAAAAACTGTCCTTGTCTAGAAAAAGATCAGGATGTTATTGATAAAAGTAAAGAACTGTATAAAAATGAAGAAAATGCCAAGATAGCTTACCAGTCTGCCTTGATTGAGTCATGGGGATACTGTCAGAAGACCAGAATAGAGGAGACCATGGAATTTGCCAAGAGGTGTGGCTACAAGAGTATAGGGGTTGCATTTTGTGTAGGGCTCCACAGAGAAATGAGACTTTTACATAATATTCTTACAGCCAACGGATTTGACGTAAACTCAGTGGTATGTAAAAGTGGAAGTATTCCAAAAGAAGAGTTAAACATAAAAGAAGAGCAAAAAGTCCGTCCATGCACTTATGAACCCATGTGTAATCCCATTGGTCAGGCATTATATCTAAATAAGGCAAAAACTGATTTTAACATTCTTCTTGGACTGTGTGTGGGACATGATTCACTGGTTATAAAACATCTAGATGCTCCTGTGACTGTACTGGCTGCAAAAGACAGGGTACTTGGACACAATCCACTGGCAGCGATTTATCTGTCAGAGGGTTACTATGGCAAAAAACTTTATCCAGAGAAATAATTTATTAAGTTTGGGCCTTTTTTAGTCGAGATCAGACGTCGGTTCTGAGAGAGTATAGTAAAATAAATTGAGAAATAAAAAGGAGTGAAAAAATGACAAGAACAGAAAAAGCTGTTGGAAACTTTGGAGATTATAATTGTTGTCAGGCAACAATAAGTGCTTTTGCAGAGGAATTGGATTTGGACATGAAAACTGCCTTGAAAATTTCATCAGGATTTGGTGGAGGACTTTCTAAAGCAGAGGTATGCGGGGCTGTAAGTGGAATTTGCATGGCCCTCGGTCTTAAATATGGATCTGCAGATGCTGGAGATTTGGAGACAAAGAAAGAGGTAAAAGAATTAGTAAAAACATTCATGGATAAGTTTATTGAGAAAAATGGGGCCTGCACATGTAAGGGTTTGTTGGGATATGACAAATCAACAGAGGAAGGAGCTAAAGTTGTGGAAGAAAAAGAACTTACACAAAAGCTCTGTCCAGGGTTTATAGAGGATGCTATAAAAATAGCAGAGGATATGATTTAGGTTGTATTTCCAATTAAGTGTAGATTATATTTTTAGCCGTTTATGGGGTTCCAAATGGAACCCCTTTTAAAATTCACGAATTTAAAGATTTTCAACTACTTTACATTGAATTTCATAATAAGAATTTAAAAAATAAAGTTTAGGAAGGATTTTAGTAAAAGAAAAGGTAAATGAAAAGAAAAAGGAGGAATAAAAAAATGAAAATTGGATTGGTAATTTTATTATTTTTATTTTTTATAGGATGTTCCCAAATTGATAGTTATAATAAAACAAGTGAAAATCACAGCGAATATATGATAAAGTCAGATCCAAATGAACAATTTGAGTATTATAATAGAGGATTAATAAAATATTTTTCAGGAGATATTATCGGTTCGAGAAAAGATTATGACAAAACAATACAGTTGGATCCAGAATTTAAATACGCATATGACAATAGAGGTATATCTAAAGGGGATTTGGGAGATTTCGAGGGAGCTGTAGAAGATTTTGACAAGGCGATAGAATTGGATCCCAAATTTATATATGCATACAGTAATAGAGGTTTCACAAAAACGAAATTAGGGGACTTAGAAGGTGCTATAGCGGACTATGATAAAGCAATAAAATTGAATCCAAAATTTAAACTAGCATATTTTAATAGAGGAAATGCAAAGTATTTCTCTGATGATTACAAAGGTGCAATAAATGATTACAGTAAAGTGATAAATATAGATCCAAAATCTCAAGTTGCATATAACAATAGAGGACTAGCAAAATGGGAGTTGGGAGAATATAAAAGTTCTATAGAGGATTATAATAAGGCCATAAGATTAGATCCAAAATACAAACTTTCGTATAATAATAGAGGTTTTACAAAAGCCCAATTAAAAGATTATAAAGGTGCGATAAATGATTATAATAAAACAATAGAATTGGATCCTGATTTTGTACTAGCATATAGTAATAGAGGGATGGCAAAACTAAAACTACAAGACTATAATGGTGCGATGGAAGATTATAATAAAGTAATAGAGTCAGATCCAGACTATGAAGTTGCCTATTATAGAAGGGGATTAGTAAAAACCAAATTAAGAGATTATCACGGGGCACTAGAAGATTATAATAAAGTAATAAAATTAGATCCGAATTTTAAACAGGCATATTATAATAGAGGAATAATAAAAACTAAACTAGGAGATTTTGACGGAGCACTGGAGGATTTTGGTAAAACAATAAAATTGGACCCAAATGATAAAGATGCAAAGGAAATGCATAAAAAATTTCAGCTTACTGTAAGTGAAAAATAAAAATTATCATTGATTTTTAGGGTGATATAATAGTTTTTATGCTTTTTAAAATTATATGATTGCGTAAAGTTTGGAAATAAAAAAGGAAAAGATTTATTAAATAAAGAGTAGGATAGTATAGAGGTCTTGTTAAGGCCTCTATTTTTTTATTGGAATAAGTGATCAACTTTTCTATTTATTTTATTTAAATTAGAAAAATAGCAATTATATTACTTTGCTGCTTGAGAGATAAAACTTAAAAAGATTCAATGTGATTCTATATAAAGACCAGGTATATACATAGGTAAAAAAATAATAAAAAGGAAATTAAGTGTTTTATTTTGGTTCGTTTTGATTTTGTGGTATATATTTTATTATGATTCAAGGTTAAGTAGTATTTTTCAATGAAAAAATAAATAATTAATAGAAAGGATATCAAAAAGGATTTATACGAGTATTTATGTATTGCTATAAATTTTTATGTTTTTGAAACAGAATAAACTTTCATCATAAATTGGGGGGTGAGAGAGTTGATATTGTTGACAACAATGGACTCTACATTTGCATCTAAGAATAAAAAAATGTTAAAAGATATAGGATACAAAAGTCTGCTTGCACGTTCTTCTGAAGAATCAATCAGTTTACTGGAAATGAATGACGAAATAAAACTGGCTATTATAGACATAGATACCGTCGAAGATGTACTTTCTCTTGTTAATCATATTAAGTCTAAAATTTTTATCCCGGTGATATACACCACGGTTGATAAAAAGATTCCAATAAATCTGTATAATGATTTTTATCACAGCTGTCTTCCAAAAGATAGCAACGAGTTTTTATTAGAGAACTTATTGGAAGCAGCCCTAAAACTATTCAGCGGGATCAGAGATTGTAGAATAAAATGCTCACTAAATAAGAATAATGAGAATTTGGAGAGAAGAGAACAATACAGGGCTATTTTTGAAAATGATCAAGTTGTAATGATGATTATAAATCCTGAAACTAAAAAAATAGTTGATGTAAACTTCGCTGCCACAAGATTTTACGGCTGGAGTAGAGAGGAAATGACTAAAATGTCGCTGTCAGACATTAGTCTTATCAATGAAGATTTACTAGAAAAAAAGTTTAACCTTGTAAAATCTCAAAAGAAAAATTACTTTACAGTAAAAAATAGGATAAGGAATGGAGATGTCATAGATATTGAAGTTTATTCAGGCCCCATAAAAATAGAGGGAAAAAACTTAGTGTTTGAGATAATAAAGAATGTAACACATCGCAAAGAATTCGAAAATATGATTAAGAAGTTAGCCTATTATGATGTACTGACTGATCTGCCAAACAGAAAGTCATTTTCAGCTCATCTTACAGAGTCAATAAAAAAAAGTGAGCTTAATAACTCTAAAATAGTACTGATTAATTTAGATATCGATTATTTTAAGGATGTAAATGATAGTTTTGGACAGCATGTCGGGGATAGTCTTTTAGTGGAGGTAGCTAGGAGGTTAGAAAAAAGTATCAGGGAATCCAATCAGGTGTATCGTAAAGGCGGAGACGAGTTTGCAATAATCATCAATGAAACTTTGAACCAAAATGAAGTATCTAAAATTTGTGACAGACTTTTATCTCAGTTAAAAAAGCCTGTTAATATTGAGGGACATCAAATTTTTGTGACAGGCAGTATAGGGGTATCAATTTATCCAGAGGACGGTACTGATAGCGAAACTCTTCTTAAAAATTCGGATTTAGCAATGTATAAGTCAAAAGAAAAAGGTAAAAACACCTATCACTTTTTTTCTGAAAAAATAGACTTAGAAAAAAACTTAAGAGAGAAATAGCGAGTAACCTTAGGCAAGCTCTTTTGAAAAAAGAGTTGCAACTTTATTTTCAACCTAAAGTCGATTTAAAAAAGAGTGAAATAATGGGATCTGAATGTCTTGTCCGTTGGATCAAAGATGGAAAACTATATAAGTCACCTGGAGAGTTTATACCTGTGGCTGAGACCTCTGGACTGATTTTGGACTTGGATAAATATGTTTTGTCAGAAGCATGCAGACAGATCGAAATATGGGAAAGCTCTAATATGAATGGGCAAAAGATTTCGGTCAATATTTCAGGTGTACATTTTAAACAGAAACGGATTATCGATACTTCAAAGAGTGTTCTTAATAGATTTAAAATACCTAAAGGGTCTGTTGAGTTAGAAATCACCGAAGGAATATTTTTGGAAGACATAGAAGAAGCTGCAGATACATTAATAGAGTTAAAAGCTTTGGGGTTTGGAATTTCCATAGATGACTTTGGGACAGGGTACTCATCTTTCAAGTATTTGAGCCGATTGCCTATAAATCGAATAAAAATAGATAAAAGTTTTATTGAAAATATAGGTAATATAGAAAATGATATTGCTATAACCAAAATGATAATATCAATGGGGAAACTTCTTAATCTAAATGTTATAGCAGAAGGAGTCGAGACAAAAGAGCAGCTGAATTTACTTATTGAAAATGGATGTACAGAGGTTCAGGGATATTATTTTGGAAAACCTATGCCTCTAAAAGAATATGAAAAATTCTACCGAATAAATAAGGATAAAATTGATGTACTTTACTTTCAAAAGTTATTTAAGATTGGTTAGAAAAATCATTTAAATTTAACTTATCTAATGGGAGTATTCATTAAAAACTAAGTTTTGAAAGGAACTTTTTATGAAAATCAAATCAAAAAAAGCATCTATAATTGTGACATGGTACTTAATAATTTCGTTTATATGGATATTTTTTTATGATCAAATCATATATGTAGAGGCTCAGAATATTAAGTACTATAAATCATTTCAGATTTTTAAATGGATATTTTTTATCTTAATAACATCTCTTTTTCTGTATGAGTTAATAAAAAGAAGCCATTCAGAAATTGAAACTTTAAATAACGAGCAAGAGGATAGTCTTAGAGATTTAAAATCCCGTCTCAATGAACTTGAAAAAGTAGCGTATGTAGATTATTTGACAAAATTGGCTACAAGAAGATTTCTTATGGAGAAATGTGAATTGTTGTTCGAAAGTGCAAAAAGATCAGAAATCACTTTAACTCTCTTAATGTTCGACATAGATTATTTCAAAAAATATAATGACAGATATGGGCATGTCGAAGGAGACCGTATTTTAAGAATAATAGGAAATCTACTAAAAAAGAATTTCAAAGGGAAAACAAATGCTATCGGAAGGTATGGCGGAGAGGAGTTTTTAATTGTTTTGCCCCATACAGATTTAAGAACATCAATATCCTTGGTAGAAAAATTTCAAAAGAAGTTGAAAATCTGTTTTCTTGAACATGGAGACTCACCTTTTGGTGAAATAACGGTTAGTATTGGAGTAAAAAGCGGTAAAATTTCAGAGTATGAAAGCGTAGATGATTTAGTCAGAAAAGTTGATGAAGAACTTTACAGAGCTAAAGAATCTGGAAGAAATAAATATAGTTTTTCTGAAAAAGACAATAGATAATATTTTTAAACACGATTTAAATTAGGGTATCTATCAATAGATGATTTTAAGAGAGGCTCAGTCTCTCTTTTTATTGTAAACTTTAATTTTATGATTATATTCAAATAAAAAAAAGGGAACCAACGGATTTTTAAATCCAGTTACTTCCCTAAAAAATTCATATATAATGGCGATGGAGGTGGGATTTGAACCCACGGGGCTGTTACACCTTACACGCGTTCCAGGCGTGCTCCTTAGGCCACTCGGACACTCCACCAAGTTTGTGGTACCTGAGAAGGGACTTGAACCCTTAAGGACCGAAGTCCGGGGGATTTTGAGTCCCCTGCGTCTACCATTCCGCCACTCAGGCATTTGTTACCTCAATAATATAGACTATTTGAAATTATTTGTCAACAGATTTTTTGTTATTTTACCCGTGAAGAGTTTAGGACTACCTTTTTTCAGTCGTAATCTTGATTTTAGATGAACTACTTCATTGTTAAGTTTGTTTTATAAAATTATATTTATAGAAGTTTCTTTTGATGATAGATATAATAAAATATTAAAAATAGGTGCATCTTTTATAGAGATGCACCTAAAAATTAAATTACAATTTTTTTGTACACTCTTGAATATGTTTATTTATTTCTTGTTAGCTGTCTTTCAAAAGCTCTTAAATGCTTTTCTGAACTATTTTTAAGTTTTATAAACACCATCTTAATGTCTTCTGGAAGTTCGTTTCCCAAAAGTTTTTCATACATAGCAATATTGGCAATTTCAGATGAAACCCCAATACGATAAGCTTCTTCTAGACTGTCAGGCAAAACCACAGTATTTTTTGTTATAACAGGATAGTCCACATTGTATTTTTCAAGAAGTGGCTCGAGATATTTTATATGTCTTTTTTCTGCTTCTATGATATTTACAAAGGGTCTTATTTTACCGTATTTTGAAATTATTTTATCATATTCTGCTTTTGCCATGAGTTCGTCTTCCATAGAATATGTAAGAGCTTGTTCTATACTAAGGGAATTCATACTATCTGTTCTAGAAGCACCAACATTAGAAAAAGCAGTAATTGAAATAACCATTAATCCCAATACAAGAGTTTTTATTTTCATTTTATTTCCACCTCCTGATTCCATACTAAATAATACTTTTTAATTGTGACAGAATTGTTACAGAAAATTATTGTACAATATAATTATATCTTATCAGTAAATTTTATAAAATTCTTTCACTGGAATTATATTTTGAAATTTGTTTACCGATTTAGTAAAATTCTGAGAAGTTTAAGCTACTTAAATTCTTTGTTGGAAAAAAATTTGATTAATAGATAAAAAATATGATATTCTAGTACTACGAACAGGTTAAAAAACATATGTATTTTAACCTGTTAATATTGAGATAGGAGTTGTTTATGAAAAAAAGAGAATTTTATATTGTGAGCGGTCTTGTAATGTTTCTCTGTATGGGAACTATCTATTCATGGAGTGTTTTTCAAAAGCCTTTAGTAGAGGCATTGAAACTGACTTATGGCAAGAATATATCACCAACTATGGCAAGTATGCCATACACAGTATTCTTATTCTGTTATGCTTTTTCGATGCCTGTAGCTGGGAGGTTTATAAAAAAGGTAAACCCAAAAGCTCTTGCAATAGGTGGGTCATTGGCGATATCTTTTGCCTGGATATTAGCTGGATTTGCTGACAGCATCCACTTTATTATAGCTACTTATGGTATTATTGGCGGTATAGGGGTAGGGATTGTGTACGGAATACCTATGGCAGTAGTTACTGAGTGGTTTCCTGATAAAAAAGGATTTGCTGTGGGACTTACACTTCTTGGATTTGGATTATCTCCTTTTATCACTGCACCACTTGCCAACAAATTAATACAAACCTTTGGAGTTTTTCCTAGTTTCAAAATACTAGGTGTATCATTTGCAGTTATACTGAGTCTGTTATCCTTGACTCTTAAATTTCCAGATAAAAAAGAGGATAACAAAACAATAAGTGATAACATAATGCTCGAGCTTACTCCAAGAGAGATGATGAAAACGACGACATTTTATACAATGTGGTGTTGTTTTGTGATCGGTACTTTTTCTGGACTGATGATTATTGGTTTATCTAGTACCTATGCACAAGAAATTGTAAATTTAAATCCTGCTAAAGCGGCTATGTTTACATCCTTTTTTGCAATTTTTAACGGGATAGGTCGACCGATCTTTGGTGCACTTACAGACAAGCTTGGAACAAAAAAGACCATCACTTTGTCATATTTACTGATAATAACTGCAGGAGTACTTTCTTTACTATTTAAGGGGAATATATTTATATTCGGACTTTCCTTTGCAATTATGTGGTTAAACCTAGGTGGGTGGCTAGCAATTGTTCCAGCCTCTACAGTTAATTTATTTGGAAAAAGTCATTATAGTGCAAATTATGGTATTCTTTTTACGGCCTATGGTATAGGGGCTTTATCCCAAGGATTCGTAGGAGGATATATCGACGAGGCTTTTGGTTCTTATTTTTATATTTTCTATCCTGTAATAGCAGCATGTGTGATCGGACTGATTATTTCTAATAAATTTATAGGTGAAAATAAATAAAGACCTTTTTTCTATAGAGGTTATTATAATATATGAATTAGAACTTAATAAATTGTTTGATTTACTGAAAATAAAATAAATAACGATAAGATAGACTAAATAAAAAAGGTGGCAGCAGTAGGATAATCTACTGAAGTCACCTTTTTTATCTTTTGTAAATTTAAAATTTAAACTTCATAATTAAGTGGAATAATCCCATCTTTTTTCCATTTTTCAAGAGGGTATTCGATCTCTTTAATCTTTCCGTTCCTGATATCTAAGATCCATCCGTGAATCTTTGGATATTTTCCAGAAACTATTTTGTTTTTTACAAAGGGTATTTTAAAAACATGCATTAGCTGTTCCAAAACATTTAATTCTGTGATTCTGTCCAATCTATCATCAAGATTTTCAATTTTTTCAAGTTCTTCTCTATTTTGTATGATTAGTTTTTTTATAGGCATCAACCAATTTCCAGTAAGATCTGTACATCCCTCATTTTTATAGGCTGATTTTATTCCACCACATTCATAATGACCTGAGACTATAATATGTTCAACTTCGAGACTTTCCACAGCATATTCTATAACAGAAAGAAGATTCATATCATTTGAAAATACCTGATTGGCTATATTTCTGTGTATAAAAAAGTTACCTGGTTCAGATTTTGTAAATGTGTCTATTGGCATTCTACTGTCTGAACAGCCTATGTATAAAAAAGGAGGTTTTTGCCCACTGGACAATTTTTCAAAGTAGTCTCTATCAGAGTCTACTTTTTCTTTTACCCAATCACTATTTTTTTTAACCAAATCTTTATATCTCATATTTTTTTCCTTTTATTAATTTATTGGTTTCATTTTTTAAACTTTGGAGTGTATAATTATATACATCTATGCCTATAGCAATATAATTATAAGTTATTTTTATTATTATATATATAATTGGTATTTCTTTCAACTAAATTCTTGTAAGGAAGAAGAAATTATTATATTATAAAAAAAATAGGAGGGGAAAATTTTATGGATAAAATTACAGTTGTTTCATGTGAAAAAGTAAAAAATGGATATAAAATAACTCTGGAGGATTCACCCCTATACCAAGACGGTAAGGGTGGTCAGTTAGGAGACAGAGGGAGTATAGCGAACAAAAATATCCTGTCCGTAGAAAAAAATTATATACTTGTAGATGGAGAAGTTCAGTTAGGAGAAAACGATCTTTTTATAGATTATGACAGAAGAAAAGATATAGAGGTACAACACACTGCTCAGCACCTATTCTCGGCTATAGCTTACAATGAGTATTCTTTGAATACAGTTGGCTTCAGAATGGCAGAAGAGTATTCCACAGTGGACTTAGACTCAAAGGATCTCACAGAAGAAAATATAAAAGGCATCGAAAAAATGGTTAATAATGCTATCAAAAGTTCTATTCCTGTAGAAACCTCAATAGTTAAAAGAGAAGAGGTTATGACCTTAGAAGGAATGAGGAAAACAGTGAGTGAGAAGGTTACTGGTGACGTCAGGATAGTAAAGATAGGCGACTTAGATACAAATGCCTGTGGAGGTTTTCACGTAAATAATATTTGTGAGCTGCAAATATTCAAAATCCTGTCATGGGAAAAAATAAAAGGAAATTATACAAGATTTTATTATATAGCAGGAAACAGAGCTATAGAGGATTATTATGGTAAAAATAAACTAATAGGGAAATTATGCCAAACTCTTAGCTGCAGGGAAAATGAAATAATAACCATGATAGATAAGATGGTTTCTGATAAAAAATCTTCAGAACTAGAACTTCGTTCCATTACACAAAATTATGCAAAAATTTTAGCTAAAGATCTTATGAACAATTCAGAAAATATAAATGGAAAGAAACTTATATTTTACCCGGAAAACAGTTTAGTCTCAAACTTTCTTCCAAAATATATAGATATTTCAAAGTATATTTTGATTTTTGGAGATTCAGGACAGTTTACAATCACTTCTGAAAATATAAATTGTAAAGATTTTTTTAGTTTTTTAAAAACAACAGGACAGATAAAAGGTGGGGGAAATGAATCAAGAGTCAATTTAAAAGGTGACATATCAAGAGATCTTATTTTTCAACAGTTGAAAGTATATTTATCTAAGTTGTAACTTTGTCTATTTTGTGGTATGATATACCCCGATTGATTAATATTTGGAGGTAATTATGGAGAGTACAACAAATCTCTTAAATTTAAATTTAAAAGAGTTAGAAGATTTTATTGTTTCTATCGGAATGAAGAAGTTTAATGGTAAGCAGATATTCGACTGGCTTCATGGAAAAATAATAAGAAATATAGACGATATGACAAATATCTCTAAAAAGAACAGAGAACTTCTGCAGTCTAAAAGCTACATTCCTTTTTTAAACGTTGTAAAACACAAAACTTCTAAGATAGATTACACTGAAAAGTTTGTTTTTAAATTAGAGGATGGAAATACAATAGAAACAGTTCTTTTAAAGCATAAAGAGAGAAATACTCTTTGTATTTCATCACAAGTGGGATGTCCTGTAAAATGTAGTTTTTGTGCTACGGGATTAGATGGTTTTGTGAGAAATCTAAATGTACATGAAATCTTAAATCAGGTATATACAGTACAGAGAAGATTTTTCAAAAGTGAAGGAAAGAATATAACAAATGTTGTTTTTATGGGCATGGGAGAACCAATGTTAAACATTGAAAATGTCATTAAAGCAGTGGATATTCTTTCAGATGAAAATGGTATGAATATTTCAAAGAGAAGAATAACTATCTCTACTTCAGGTATTATTCCTGGAATCGAAAAGCTTCTACAGGAAAAAATACCAGTAGAACTTGCAATATCTCTTCATGCAATAACAAACGAGAAGAGAGATGCTTTGATACCTATAAACAGAAAATATCCTTTAGAGGATCTATATACAATACTAAATGAATACCAAAAGATTACAAAGCGAAGGATAACTTTTGAATATGTTCTTATTGACAAGCTGAACGTAACACAAAGTGATGCAGATAGACTTGCTGAATTTATGCATAGTTTTGACCATGTTTTGAACCTTATCCCTTATAATCCAGTTCCTGGAAACGATTACGAGAGACCAGCTCCTGAAAAGATAAAGAAATTTTATAATTATCTTTTAAATGAGAGAAAGGTTAATGTAACTTTAAGACATGAAAAAGGTTCTGATATAGATGGTGCTTGCGGGCAGCTAAGACAGAGCATCAAGAAATAAATTTATTCCCCCTAATTTAAAGGGGGATTTTTTATGCTTATATTTATCTAAAAAAATTAAAAATTTTAAAGAGGTACGCTGTCCTTTATTGTTTACTTATTCTGTTTATGTTAAAATGTAAATATAAAATTATAAAGAGGATGATTATGAAAGATAATATGAAAAAAATATTTAAAGTCTCTATTTTATTTGCTTTTTTATCCATTATTGTTGTAGGGTTAATATCTTTTTCACTTATATATAGTGCTTATAAAAGTCTACCAGATGTAGGGAAGCTTGTGGAATCATATACGCCTTCTGTACCCACAATTATATTTGACAGCAACGATGAGGTAATAGATTCAATATACCGTGAGAGGCGTGATACTGCGACGATTTCAGAAATACCTGAAAATGTAAAAAATGCCTTTGTAGCAATTGAAGACAGAAGATTTTATACACATCATGGCCTAGACCCCCTTAGACTTGGAAGAGCGATAGCTGTCAACATCTCTCAGGGAAGAGCGGCTCAGGGAGCTAGTACAATCACTCAGCAGCTGGCAAAAAATGCTTTTCTGACTCATGAAAAAAAACTTACCAGAAAAGTAAAGGAAGCCCTGATAACCTTAGAGATTGAAAGAAGTTACACAAAAGATGAAATTTTGGAAAAATATCTAAATGAGATATATTTTGGTGCAGGATCATATGGTATAAAAACTGCAGCAAGATCTTTTTTTGAAAAAGATGTAGAAGATCTAAATCTTGCAGAGGGAGCTATGCTAGCAGGAATGCCAAATAGACCATCTCTCTATAACCCAAGAAAAAATTTAGAACAGTCTTTGAGAAGAACTAAGTTAATTTTGAATCAAATGAAAAAATTTAATTATATTACTGAAGATGAGTATAACAGGGCTTTAAAACAAAAATTCCTTCTTGAAAAGGATCTTCCAGAAAATTATATCGCAGATGACTACACCTCTGTGATAAAAGAGAAAAATAGCAGGAAATCTCTTAATTCACCTGATTTTACTGATATAGTTGAAAAAAGAATATTTGAAATGTTTGATGAAAATACAATTTATGAGGGCGGACTGAAAGTTTATACTTCCCTTGATCTGCAGATGCAAAAGGCTGCTATTGAAACTTTTAATAATTACAAGTTGCTAAAAGAAGATCCAAAGTTACAGGGAGCACTTATAACTATAGATTCAAACAACGGTTATGTAAAAAGCATAATAGCTGGGAAAAACTTTAAAACAGGAAATTTCAACAGAGCAACTATGGCAAAAAGACAGGTAGGGTCTTCATTTAAACCTTTTGTATATTTTACTGCTTTAAAGAAAGGGATTCCTATGAATGCAGTTGTAGAGGACTCTGAGATAGAATATAAAGACTGGAAACCCCAGAATTACGGAGGTTACTTTTCAGGGAATATTACTGTTTTGCAAGCTATGGAAAAATCTGTTAATATTGTTGCAATAAAGCTTCTAGAAAAAGTAGGAGTGAAAAGTGTTATAAATACATTTAGAAAAACAGGGGTAGATGTAGATATACCGTATAATCTTTCTATTGCTCTAGGGACAATGAGCATGAGTCCACTAGACCTCGCTACAGCTTATATACCTTTTTCTAACGGAGGTTATAAGGTTAAACCTATATTTATATCAAAAGTTCTAGATAGATATGGAAATGTCCTTTACGAATCACCTGTAGAGAAGGAAAAAATATTTGCCAGTGACAACGTGTCTTTAATCGTTCATATGATGAAAAATGTAGTTGCCAACGGTTCAGGAAGAAGAGCCCGTGTTACTGATAAGGACGGAAACTTCGTGGAGCAGGGAGGTAAAACAGGAACAACCAATGATTATAGATCTGCCTGGTTTGCAGGAATTACTCCTGAGTATGTCACAACTCTTTATATAGGTTATGATGATAATTCACCGATGAAAAAAGCCACAGGTGGAGGAGCAGCTGCACCTCTTTGGGGAGAATATTATCAGGCAATGATAAATAAAGATGCCTATACACCTGGGGAATTTCAGTTTATGGAAGACCATATAGAGAATGGGAATCTCATAACTGCAAATATTGATTCTAAGACTGGATTACTTGGGGATTCCTCTAGCATATCCATAAGAAAAGGACTTTTCAAGCGAGGACAGGTTCCTGTAGAAAATAATAGCAGTTATTCCAAAGGACTTGAAAGTTTCTTTATAGGAGATGTTACACTTACAGATGAACTTTCAGCAGATGAGCTAAACGAGATAAAAAATCATCCTGATTTAGAAGAGGAGAAAATAATCTCCAGTGATCTTTTTTAAAGCTAAATATACTGAAGAAGTTACCTATCTTTGATGGACACATATAGAAAAAAATGTTATAATTTTTAAATATTGTTTTATAGAAAAATCTGATTCCAGTTGCTAGAATACATAAATAGTCTTTTAGTAAGATGTTTCAGAGTGTAGATAAAAAGGGCTAGGCAATGGGGCTTAGCCTTTTTAAATTTTTATTTAAACATTTACAAGTATATTTTATCGGAGGTAAAGATGAGTAATAACGACATTATGAGAGGATTTAGGTATGCTCTAGATATTAAAGATTCAGAGATGGTAGAAGCATTTAAAATTTCGGGTTATGAACTCACAGTGGAGGATTTAAAAAACTTTTTAAAAAAAGACAGTGAAGAAGGGCAGGTTAAATGTAACGATCGTATTATGACTTTGTTCCTAGACGGCTTTATTACTTTGAAAAGAGGTAAAAAAGAACCTAAAGAGGGAGAAGTCAAAAAGCCTGAAAAAAAACTTACTAACAACATGATATTGAAAAAAATGCAGATATCCCTTAACTTAAGAAGTGATGATATGTTGAAAATATTCAAGGCAGCAGGACTAGAACTTTCAAATTCTGAATTATCGGCTTTGTTTAGAAATAAAAGTCATAAAAACTACATGGAATGTGGCGATAAATTTATGAGAAATTTTTTAAAAGGACTTACGATAACATATAGAGGGTAGTTGAAAGGGTAAATTATAATTAAAAAGGCTATATAAAAACAGAGGGAAGTAACTTGTATCCCTCTGTTTTTATATTATGTTAATATGCTCCTTTTCGGTTTAATACATACTTAATAGTTTGAAGTAAAAGGACTATATCTAGCCACAAAGACCAGTTCCGTATATAATATAAGTCTGATGCAATTCTCTCTTCATAGTCTTCCACATCTGAACGTCCGTGGGACTGCCACATTCCTGTTATCCCAGGTTTTATTTGAAATACTTTTTTTCCAATCTCATAACCATAGTGCAGTTCGAGTTCTTTTTTAACAATTGGTCTAGGCCCCACAATGCTCATTTCACCTTTTAAAACATTTATAAATTGTGGAAATTCATCTAGGGAGCTTTCCCGAAGGAATTTACCAATTGGAGTAATTCGTGGATCATCTTTTAGTTTGAAATTATTGTAATATTCCTCTCTTTTCTTTTCGTCTTTCAACATCTCCTGGAGTCTCTCTTCTGCATCGGCATACATGGTTCTAAATTTATATATTTTAAATTCCTTTAGGTCTTTTCCTATCCTGGTATGCTTAAAGAAAAGAGGACCGCCATCTTTTTTAATTTTTTTAGAAAAAATAACTATTAATATTCCTAGAATCAAGATTCCACCAAGACTTAATAAAACATCCATAATTCGTTTTATGAAATTTCTGAACTTTGAATGTATTTGCTGAGTGGCGGTTATAAGGAGCAAACCGTCATAATCCTGGATCTGAGAATTTAAGTTGAATATTCCATTATTGTCAGGTATAAATTTCAATTTTTTGATATGCCCGTCTAAGTCATTGCTTATTTTTCTCCAGTTTAAATCTTTTAGGTCCGTCCCAGGAAGTGCAACTATAACCTGATCTATAGGGTTAGTTTTTAGAAAATCAAGTAATTCACTGTATTTACAAACTACCTGACTTTCAGGCACATCACACTGATCACTTATTTGAACAAAACCTATAAGCTTGTACATAGAGGAGTGATGAATTTTTATTAGTTTGGCAAAGTGTTTTGCAGTAATTCCAGTACCAATAACCAATATTTTTTTCTTGAGGTATTTCCAGAAATGATTTTTAATAAAATTGGTGAAAAAGATATTGAAAAAAATAAATATAGTACTAAGAAATAGATAAAACCAGACATATTGAAAACCTAAGAATACAAAGTCAGTTATAACTATTATAACAAAAAATTCAGAGTGAAGCTGAAGTTGCTTTTTTAGGTCTTCCCAGACCAAAATATTATTTAAAGAGTAAGTCCCGTTGAAAATATTTAACACGAAATAGATAAAAAAAGTGTAAATAATAAAATTATTTTCTACATTAAAGATATAATTTAGGAAAAAATAAAATAAAATTTGGGCTGTGATTAAAAAAATATTTAACATAGTCTTAATTATAATCACACAAATCCCTCCCACCCTTATAAAAGTTTAAATAACTTTGCATAAAAAACGAACCACAATTTTTTGTAGTTTTAATATTCTTGTTAAAGTTAATTTAAATTATTTTCTAAGATAAGTTTTAGTCCATTTAAAATATTTGTAAAGGTTATGTTTTTTTAAAAAATAACCAATTTTTCCAATGAGATCCAAATCATAATATTTTTTGAACTCGTAAGTAATACTGTCATTTAAATTGAGGTCATCAGTTAAATTTAGTTTATTTTCGTAGAGTTCTGTTTTATATTTAGATCCGGAACTTGTACAGTGAGTTGAAGTTTCACCAAAACCTATATTTTGAAGTTTTGATTTTACTGGATATACTGTGTACATATTTTTCCTGGCTTGAGAATAGCATGATCTTATTGCCCAAGAATCCAGTTTTCCAATTTTTTGTAGTTTTAACATTTCTAAAAGATCGCTACCACCTTTTTTAAATTTTTCAACTAAATTGGGACTAGAAATAAACTCATGGTAATCAGATAGATACCAGTCGTGTTTTTCCCACCTATCTTTCCAGGTACCCCATCCCCAGCTACACCCTCTATAGGATAGATATACATCGTATTTGTAATTTCTGTCTATTTCAATAGGAGGGCCGTATCCTGTTACTGTCCATATTGAGTCATTTTTTTCATAAAGATCCAGAGCCTCGTTCATATATTCTAAAAAATCATTTGCTAGCACAAGGTCGTCTTCTAAAACTATAACTTTTCCGTATCGATCGATTATCTTACTGACACCAGATATGACAGAATGAGCAAGTCCGTTGTTTTCCCTTGACTCAAAAATTTCAATATTCTTAAATCCAGATAATTTATTGAGTATAGCTCTTGTTTCTTTTACTTTTTCTGCTTGCTCTGGCGATTTTGGAGCATCTGAAAAAATAAACAATAGACTCTCTTTAGCAAGTTTATTTTTTTTGAGAGATTCTAAAAGCCCAGCCGTTTCCTTGGGGCGGTTATATACAAATAAAGCTATAGGAGCTAGATCTTTCATAATAAACCTCCTCAAGAAAACTTATTTAACAGAAGAAGTTATGATTCTGTCTACTCTGTTTACAAAATCCTCTGCTTTATAATTGTTTACTGCTTTTTCATAATTGTATTTCTGAAATAATCTTAATTTTTTTTCTGTATTATAAATGGCAGTAGAAATCGAAGATGGTTTTTTCTTGATGCACTCTATTCCATTTATGTCTTTTTCAAAGATATCTCCTATTCCTCCCTGGTTTGTTGTTATTATGGCACATGCATTTGTCATGGCCTCTAGTATAGAGATAGGCTGGCCTTCGATTGGATAGTATGTTGGCAGCAAAAAGATGTCACTTTTTAAAAGTAATTTTCTTTTTTCTTCTCCAGCGACTACTCCAAGATAATTTACTCTGTCCTTATGTTTTTCAATAAGTTCAAAGACATCTTTTTCAAGGTTTTTTTCAATGTTTCCGGCCAAATCTAAATCAAAGTCAATTTTTTTTTCTTCTAGATATCTCAAAGAGTTTAAAAGATCTAAGATCCCTTTTTCCTCCATAAGGTTACTGAGATAAAGGAGTTTTAACTTTCCCTTGTCCCGGTTTAATTTTTTTTCTATCTCTTCTTTTGATGACTGTACATCGTTTGGTACACCGTTATGACAGATAAAAATCTTTTCTGGTGGAAGGATCTCTTGAAACATCCATTTCAAACTTTCTCCTAAAACAATTCCTCCCTTTGATTTTTTTATGAAAAATTTCATTGATTTTTTTTTAAGAGGACCTACATCGTTATAGGTATAGCCTAGCTGTCCACCGTGACTGTGTAGAAAGTAAGGAGTTTTTTTTATTATACATGACAACATATAGGGGGAATATCTCATAAAACCTACAAAACTGTGACCAGGTGTAATATAAACTAAATTATATTTATTTCTGAAAAGTTTTATAAGTTCCCCTGCCATATGTTTAATTGCAATAAAAAATTTTTCGAAGGATATTTTCTTTTGATCTTTTGTACTTTGAATTTTTGAAAGTAAAGCGGTATTTATATGGTCCATTTCATAGCCCTTTTCACATAGCCCACGGAAAAGAATATCATTTGCCATACTCATCCCATGGACTGGTTCAGGAAAGGGTCCTATCATCAGTATTTTTTTCATATTAACACCTGACTTTTTTTAGTCTTTATTTTCGAGATACCATTTATAAACCTCTCTTATCCCTTCTTCTAGCTCAATCTGATGTCGCCACCCAGTAGCGTGTATTTTCGCAACATCTAGGGATCTTCTCGGAGTTCCATCGGGTTTTGTTGTATCAAAAACAACTTCACCTTCATAACCGACAACTTTTTTTATTAGATGAACCAAATTATTTAATTCAATCTCGATGCCGGTCCCTATGTTGATGTGTCCTTCTTCAGAATAATTATTCATGAGATGTATCAGAGCATCAGTGAGGTCTTCTACAAATAAAAATTCTCTGGTAGGTTTACCTGTACCCCAAACAACAACTTCTTTACTACCATTTTTCTTACCGTCATGGAATTTTCTTATTAATGCAGGCATAACATGTGAAGTTTTCAGGTCAAAATTGTCCTTTGGTCCATAGAGGTTAGTTGGCATCGCACAGATAAAATCATCACCATACTGACGTCTGTAGGATTTGCATAGCTCTATTCCAGAAATTTTTGCTATTGCATATGCTTTATTTGTAGGCTCAAGCTCACCAGTGAGAAGGTATTCCTCTTTTATAGGCTGCCCTGCAAATTTTGGATAGATGCAGGCACTTCCTAAAAATAATAATTTTTTAACTCCATATTTATGAGCCGAATTTATAACATTGGCTTCTATCATCAGATTATCATAGATAAACTCAGCAGGATATGTATTGTTAGCGTGTATGCCTCCTACTTTTGCAGCGATTAAAAATACATATTCAGGTCTTTCTTTTTCAAAGAATTTTTCTACTTGATCCTGTTTTCTTAGGTCTAATTCACTGAAATCCTTTGTGACAATATTTTTATAATTTTTACTTTTTAAATTATTTAACAGAGACGACCCAACTAAACCATTGTGCCCAGCAAGATATATTTTTGAATTTAGTTCCATAATTAACCCCCTATAAACTTTTGGTGAATTTATTTATTAAATCAATATTTCTATTAAAAATTCCATTTTTTAATGAATTCTTCATGTCCCATTCTTATGATATGGTCTTTTTCGACAAAATCTAAATCGTGCTCAACCATTATTTTTACAAGATCTTCAAATGAAGTTTTTCTCGGATTCCATCCTAAAGTAGTTTTAGCTTTAGTTGGATCTCCAAGAAGAGTTTCTACTTCTGCCGGACGGAAATATTTTGGATCTACCTCTATCAAAACTTCTTCGGTTTCTTTTGAAAACCCTTTTTCATTTAATCCTTCTCCACGCCAATCGATCTCTATACCAACTTCATGAAAGGCAAGTGTTGCAAACTCTCTAACTGAGTGCTGTTCTCCGGTGGCTATTACAAAATCTTCAGGCTTGTCGTGCTGGAGTATCATCCACATACACTCAACATAATCCTTGGCATATCCCCAGTCTCTCAGAGAGTTTAGGTTTCCAAGATATAGTTTTTTCTGATATCCCTTTGCTATTCTGGCAGCAGCTAAGGTTATTTTTCTGGTTACAAAGGTTTCACCTCTTCGTTCAGACTCGTGGTTGAACAGTATACCGTTTGCAACAAACATATCATAAGATTCCCGGTAATTTTTTGTTATCCAAAAACCATATTGCTTTGCAACAGCATAAGGAGATCTTGGGTAAAATGGAGTAGTTTCTTTTTGAGGTATCTCCTGCACCTTTCCATAAAGCTCAGATGTAGATGCCTGATAGATTTTTGTCTTTTCAGTCATTCCTAGAAGCCTAACAGCCTCTAATACTCTGAGGGTTCCTACTGCATCTGAGTCAGCTGTATACTCAGGAACTTCAAATGAAACTTTTACATGGGACTGAGCCGCAAGATTATATATCTCATCAGGCTGTACCATCTGTATAATCCTGATAAGGTTACTAGAATCAGTCATATCTCCATAGTAAAGTTCTATATTTCGTTCTTTACGCATATCCTCTATAGCTTCCTCTAGGTATAGATGCTCGATCCGTTTTGTATTAAAAGAAGAAGATCTTCTCATTATACCGTGTACCTCATATCCTTTATCTAATAAAAATTCGGCTAAAAATGAACCGTCTTGCCCTGTTATTCCAGTTATTAGAGCGACTTTTTTTTGCATAATAACCTCCTTGTTTAGAAGCGCGTAAAGTCTTCCTGTATTTTTTAAGTGAGTAGGTTGCGGATTTTTTTCTCTAAATTATTCATTACATTTTCATATTTATAGTTTTCTATAACATGTTTTCTAGCTTTTCTGCCTTTTTCCTCTCTCAGATTGCAACTTCGGATCTCAATTATCTTTTCTAGACAGCGGTCATAGTTGTTTTCATCTAAGACGTATCCCAAGTCATTGTTGTAAATCTCAAGATAAACTGATGAATTTTTATTGGCCAAACAAAGGAGAGGACGACCTGTGGCTTTTATCCCCATAACTTTTGAAGGCATGAAACTGTCCACCTCATTTTTCTTTTGAGGAAGAATGTGTAGGTCAGCAAGATTTAAAAAATCATTCAGCCTTGATTTGGGCTGGAGAGGAAGTAAAATTGTATTTTTTAAATTTTTTAAAGCACTATGAACATACTCTTTCTTGTTTCCGTCACCTGCAATTACAAATTTAATATCCTGCTCAGAGGGTATTTTTTTTATTGTTTCTATGAGGATATCCCAGTCCTCTTTTTTTCCTATATTCCCAGAATACATAACTACAAACTCATTGTCCTTTATTCCAAGTTCTTTTCTATATGGACTCTTAGGAATGGGATAGAGAAAATCTACATCGGCCCAGTTGGGCAAAAGAAACTGTTTCTCCTTAGAAGCTCCCCTAGTGTCGAACTTCATAATCATTCCCTCGCTTATTGTACTCACCATATCAAACTTGGAAAAAAGTTTTTTTTCGATAAAGTGAAGGGAATTTTTAACACTTTTGATTTTTCCAAGATTTTTCATCATTTCAAGTCCTGCATCGATTTCAAAATCCTGAACATGTACCCAGATTTTTAGCTGCGGAGATTTCTTTTTTAGTTTTATAGCCAAATTAAGCAGGAATATATTTGGAAGAATTACCATAACCATGTCAAATTTTTCTTTATGGCACACAGATAAGGCCTTGCGATAAAAGTCCCAATAGTGAAAAAGCCGATTTGCAGGATTGACCTTCGAAGGAACATACTGCTTAACCCTTGTTATTTCTACATTGTTTACAGTTTCTTCTAGAATTCCATTTTTTTGAGAATAAGACTCTTCTATTTTCCATTCGGGATAATAAGGATATCCAGTAATCACTTTTACTTCAAAATGTTTTGAAAGATACTCACACATCTCAGTTGTATAAAGTCCAGTTGAGGAAATCTCTGGAAAGTAATTTAATCCTATTACACATATTTTTTTCATAGGAGACCTCCTTAAACAATTTGATAAAAAAATAAAATCTATAAAGATTTTACACTTGTTTAATCTAAATGTTAAAAACATCCTCATTACTTATACAGATAAAGCACTATCATAATCTTCTACTAAAGGAGATCTAAAAACCCTTTTTTTTAAAATATCCATAATTAATTTTTATGACTTAAAGACTAGAGACTTTACTATAATTAAAATTTAAAGAGGAAATCATAGGCAATTACGAAAATAAATTATAATCTTTATATAATCAATCAAATTAATCAGAGGTGATTTTATGCTATTTAATTCCCTTGAATTTATGATGTTTTTTATATTGGTGGTCACAGGTTATTTTTTATTACCCTATAGATTTAGATGGGGATTATTGTTAGCTTCTAGTTATTATTTTTACGGAAGTTGGAATTCAAAGTATCTTATTTTGATTATCATATCTACATTAATTGATTATTTTGCAGGAATTATGATGGGAAATGAAGAGAAAAAAGAAAAAAGAAAAAAATACTTATATTTAAGCTTGGCCAGTAATTTGGGGATGCTGTTTGTATTTAAATATTTTAATTTTTTTATCGGGAATGTTAACAGTATTTTCAACTATATAAAACTTGATTTTACAGCACCGGGACTGAGGCTTCTTCTTCCTGTGGGTATTTCATTTTACACATTTCAGACTTTGAGTTATACCTTTGATGTGTATAGGGGTACAAGAGAGGCCGAAAAGCATCTGGGGATATTTGCAACTTATGTTGCTTTTTTCCCGCAACTGGTTGCAGGGCCTATAGAAAGCTCTACAAATTTACTTCCGCAATTTAGGAAAAAAACGGATTTTGATTATATCAGAATGACAGAAGGACTAAAATTAATGGTTTGGGGATTATTCAAAAAAGTAGTCGTTGCAGACAGGACAGCATTAATAGTAGATAGGATTTATAATGATGTAAACAGTTTTGAAGGTCTTACACTACTTATAGCCTCTGTTTTTTTTGGTTTTCAGATATACTGCGATTTTTCAGGTTATTCTGATATTGCTATTGGATCGGCCAAGGTTATGGGCTTTGATCTGATTGAAAACTTCAAAACTCCGTATTACTCAAAATCTATTTCTGAATTCTGGAGAAGATGGCATATATCTTTGGGGAAATGGTTTAAAGATTATCTATATATATCTTTAGGGGGAAACAGAGTATCGAAAGTCAAATTTTATAGAAATCTTATGATTGTATTTTTAGTGAGCGGACTCTGGCACGGTGCTAGCTGGAATTTTGTAATATGGGGTGCTCTTCACGGTATCTACATCGTGGTAGATATTTATACAAAAGCTAATAGAAAACAATTTTATGAAAAAATTAAACTGACTAAATTTCCAACCTTGATGAAATTTATACACGTAGGTTGCACTTTTTCATTGGTTACCTTTTCGTGGATTTTTTTTAGAGCCAATACACTTAAAGACGCTTTATATGTAATAACCCATACTTTTAGCAGCATGGAAAGTTACACTACATTCAACGGAATATATCAGGCTTTAGATGCTTTAAATGCAGGTAAGATAGGCTTTATAATTACTCTTTTATCCATAGGGATTATGGAAATTTTTCACCTTAGATCAAGAAGTAAAAAAATATCTGATGTATTGAAGAAAAGGCCACTTTACTTAAGATGGGGTGTTTATTATTCTTTGATGCTTTGGATAATTATGTTTGGAGTATTTGAAGGTGCCAGCGAGTTTATATATTTTCAGTTTTAGGGGAGGTGATTTAATTGAAAATCAATGTCAAGGAGAGCATTATATTTACAGGTATATTTATTTTTATAATATACTCGATATCTATGTTTATGAATTCAAAAATTTCACCTTTTGGCTATAACGAAAAGAGATATCCAAAGATTCAAGAGGCAACTAAACAGTCAGATCTTCTTATTTTGGGTAGCTCTCAAGCTTATAGTGGTTTTAATCCAAGAATTTTTGATACAAATCTTGGTATTCACACATACAACTTAGGTACTCCTGCAGAGGTTCCTGTGATAACTTATTATAGATTTGAAGAGGCAATGAAAAAATCCAATCCCAAAGTAGTAATAGTGGATATTTATTTCAGAATTCTACGGTATGATGTGAATTTTCAGTATATTCCCCAGTGGATAAAAAGTGTTTCTAGGGAAACAAAGGAAAAAATGCTTAAGGAACTTCCTTTAAAGGACAGATTAAAGGTGATTTTTAATATAACAGGCATGGATAAAAACATGAGTGAATATATTAGAAATTTTGCTAAAGAAAGAGCAGCCGGTCACAAAGGCTTTGTATCGGTAAAGACAAAAGCAAGTCTAGAAAGTCTAGAGGAAGAAAACAGATTTGCAAATTACACCTTTGAAACCAATCACTATGTAATGAAAAATATAGAGTATTTGGATAAAATAATCGACAGCAGCAAAAAAAAGGGAATAAAGGTAATCTTTGTTACAACGCCTCTTCCAAAAAGTTCTGTGGAAAAAATAGAGAATTACATTGAAATTCATAATTTTATAGAGGACCATTTGAGAAAAAAAGGAGTAGATTATTATGATTTCAATGTTTTAAAAAATCCTGTTTTTGTTGATACAGAAGATTTTGAAGACGGCAATCATCTAAATTATTACGGAGCTGCCAAAATAAGTGAATATATGTCTAAGGAAATATTAAAAAAGGAAATGTTTGAATAAATTGTTATTTTAACTGTAAGAATAAAACGAAATACTGATTTATATAACTATTGTGAGGTGAAAACTATGAAAGCGGTTATCCTAGCTGGTGGATTTGGAACAAGGCTTAGTGAGGCGACTCATCTGATACCAAAACCTATGGTTGAGGTAGGTGGAAAGCCGGTATTGTGGCATATAATGAAAACTTATTCTCACTATGGGATAAATGAGTTTGTAATATGCCTTGGATATAAGGGGTATATAATTAAAGAGTGGTTTGCAAATTATTTTTTGCACAGTAGTGATGTGATGATAGATCTGTGGGACAACAGTATAGAGATTTTAGACAATCACTCAGACCACTGGAAGGTGACCCTTGTGGATACGGGACTTCACACAATGACTGCAGGAAGGGTAAAGAGGATACAAAAGTATATAGGGGAAGAAACTTTTTTGCTTACATACGGAGACGGTGTAGGAGATATAGATATTCATAAATCTCTAGAACATCACAAGAAAACCAAAAGGGCTCTGACTGTCACTGCCTACAAGCCACAAGGTAAGTTTGGGTCTCTTGAACTTGATAATGAGGGGAATGTCCTTTCGTTTACTGAAAAGCCCAAAGGTGACGGCATGTGGATAAATGCAGGATATTTTGTCTGTGAACCTACTATCTTTGACTATCTTGGGGGAGATGACATGATGTTAGAAAAAGAACCCCTTGAAAAATTGGCAAAAGAAAATTTGATGACTTCATATGTGCATGATGGATTCTGGAAACCTATGGATACCTTAAAGGATAATAATGACTTGAATGAATTGTGGAATTCAGGAAAGGCTCCTTGGAAGGTATGGTGATTTTTATATTATTGTAACGGAGGTACTATGGAACTATACAATGATGTGTATAGGGGAAAAACGGTTCTTGTAACTGGTCATACAGGATTTAAAGGATCATGGCTTTCCATATGGCTAAGAGAGATGGGAGCCACAGTAATCGGATATGCCTTAGACCCCTATACAGATAGGGACAATTTTGTGTTAAGTCATTTAGATGAAAAAATTATAGATATCAGAGGAGACATAAGAGACGGTGAAAAACTTGCCTCTGTATTTAAAAAATATAAACCTGAAATAGTGTTTCACCTGGCAGCACAGCCTATAGTAAGGCTTTCCTATGAAATACCTGTGGAAACATATGAGGTAAATGTAATGGGAACTATAAAACTCTTGGAATGTATAAGAAATACAGATGAAACAAAGGTTGGGGTAATGATAACCACAGATAAATGCTATGAGAATAAAGAGCAAATTTGGGGATATAGAGAAAGTGATTCTTTTGGAGGTTATGATCCATATTCCTCATCAAAAGGGGCCTGTGAAATTGCTATTAATTCCTGGAGAAGATCTTTTTTTAATCCATGTGATTATAAAAATCACGGGAAGGCAATTTCTAGTGTAAGAGCGGGAAATGTCATAGGAGGGGGAGACTGGACCAAAGACAGAATCATACCTGACTGCATAAAAGCTATAGAGAATAATCAGGCTATAGAGATTCGAAATCCAAAATCAATCAGACCATGGGAGCATGTCTTAGAGCCTTTGAGTGGCTATCTATTACTCGGGCAGAAAATGTGGGAGAATCCGACTGCTTACTCTGAAGGATGGAACTTCGGACCTGATCCAGATTCTATAGTGGATGTAATGAATGTAGCAGAAAAACTAATAAAAATATACGGAAAGGGAAGTATAGAGGATGTTTCTTCTGAAAATGATCTCCATGAGGCTAAACTTTTATTATTAGATATTACAAAGGCCAGACTGAGACTTGGTTGGAGTCCGACTCTTGATTTTTATGAATCCCTTGAAATGACTGTAGAGTGGTATAGAAATTATCAAAATGAAAATATATATAGCCTTTGTGTGAAACAGATAGAAACCTTTATAACAAAGGGGAGGTTAAAATGAAATTTACCGAAACAGAGATAAAAGGTCTTTTCATAATAGAAGACTTCCATGTGGAAGATGAAAGAGGAAGTTTTACAAAAACATACAACAGAAGTCTTTTTAAAAATAATAAACTCAAGGGGAAATTTAAAGAAAGCTTTTATTCTGTATCTAAAAGAGATGTAATAAGAGGAATGCACTTTCAGCTTCCCCCACACGATCAGGATAAAATGGTGTATGTTACCAGAGGTAAAATTATAGATGTAATTTTAGATCTTAGAAAAAAATCTAAGACATATGGACAAGTGTTTTCAATAGAGCTTTCAGAAGAGAAAAGAAATTCATTATATATACCCAAGGGGTGTGCTCATGGTTTTAAATCTTTAGAGGATGATTCAACTGTTGTCTATGATGTAACGACAGTTCACAGTCCAGAAAGTGATTCAGGAATAAGATGGGACAGTTTTGGATATGATTGGAAGACAAATATTCCTTTAATGTCTGAGAAAGATAAAAATCTTATGGAATTTAGTGAATTTAAAAAGAAAAATCCATTTTAATACATAGGAGGCTGCTTAGATGAAAAAAGCTATTATAACAGGGGGAACAGGTTTTGTAGGCTCCAATCTTTCAAGAGAGTTATTGAGGCAAGGGTGGGAGGTTTCTATAATTGCACAAAAAAAATTTGGCTATAAAAATATTGAAGATATAAGAGATAAAGTTAATATTTTTGAATACGAAGGAGATATAGATCAACTTATAAATTTTTTTCAAAACACCAACGCCAATGTAGTTTTTCACCTTGCATCTGTATTTATCTCAGAACACAAATCAGAAGAGGTCGATCTTCTCATTGACAGTAACTTGAAATTTGGAGCACAGATTTTAGAAGCTATGAAAAAATCAAAAACAAAGCTTATTATAAATACAGGAACCTCTTGGCAGCACTATCACAGTGATGCTTATAATCCTGTGTGTCTTTATGCCGCCACAAAGGAAGCTTTTGAAAAGTTAATAGAATATTATATAGCAGGAGAAGGAATAAGAGGAATTACTTTAAAATTATTTGATACCTATAGTGAGACGGACACCAGACCAAAGCTTATCAACCTTCTTCACAAATTCTCACTTGAGAAAACTCAACTGGATATGAGCCCTGGAGATCAAGTAATTGACTTAGTTCATGTTGATGATGTGGTAAATGCCTTTATAAAAGCATACGAATATATATCTGAAAATAAAGAAATTCAATATGAAAAATACGCAGTAAGTTCAGGGAGAGAGGTAAAGCTTAAAGAACTGATAGAGCTTTATGAAAAGGTTTCGGGAGAAAAAATACTTGTGAAATGGGGAGGGCGTACATACAGAAAAAGAGAGGTTATGAAGCTATGGAGAAATTTTAAAACACTTCCTGGATGGACCTGTAACATATCCCTTGAAGAAGGCCTTAAAAGAGTCTCACATCCAAATAAATAAAATAGAAATTAAAGGTGATGAATATGGAAAAATTTGTTTTAGAGAAAGAATTAGCTAAAGATTTGAAATTGATTAAAATGACCTCTTTTAAAGATATGAGAGGGGAGTATATCAAAAGTTATAGCTATAGAGACCTTTCTTCTTTGGGGATAGACACTAAATTTTTGGAGGATAACTATCTTATATCAAAAAAAGGCAGTATAAGAGGCTTACATTATCAAAGAGATAACCCTGAAGCCAAATTGATACGTTGTCTCGAAGGAAGTATAATGGATATCGTTGTAGATCTACGGAAGGATTCTGATACTTATAAAAAGGTGTTTAAGATAAGGCTTTCTCGAGGGGATGATTTGCTTTTTTCAATTCCAGACGGATTTGCTCATGGATTTATAAGTTTGACTGATTCTACTGTACTGTACAAAAGTTCTAACTATTATTATCCAAAGGATCAGTATGGAGTTTCTATTTTTTCTTCAGAAATTGGTCTAGATAAGATATTAGAAGAAGAAAATATAGAAAATGTAATAGTAACTGAAAAAGATAAGTCACATGCAAAAATTAGAGATATATAGGGTAGATAAAAAGTATATGTTAAATTGGGGAACAAATATTTTTATTGTTTTTCTTTAAGGCGGGGATGATTATGGAAAGTGAAAGTTTAATAAGTGTAATAATACCTTTTTATAATATAGGAGATTACATAAAAAAGACTGTGCAAAGCCTGGAATCTCAAACTTATAAAAAATTTGAAGTCATATTTGTGAATGATGGTTCTACAGACAGGAGTTTAAAAATTTTGAAAGCAGAACTAAAAGAAGTAACTTTTGATTATAAGATTATAATTTTACCGGAAAACAAAGGTTTAAGTAATGCCCGAAATAGAGGGGTATCATCTTCAAAAGGGGAATATATATATTTTCTAGATGCTGACGATTATTTGGAAAATAATGCATTTGAAAAAGTCATGGAAATGTTTAAAGCTCATAATACAGACGCTGTATTCTTCCAATTTAAGCGTGTCGACGAGAATGGAAATGTGTTGAAGAATTATAATGAATCATTTAAAGATGTAAATAAAATTGAATCGAGTAGAGATATTTTATTTAAATATATAAATCTAGAAATTTTTATATGTTCATGTAGCATAGTTTATAGAAAAAAGACTATAAATAACTTATTTTTTAATGAAATTAGTTATATAGAGGATCAGGATTTTAACATAAGAGCTCTTATTAATTCCAATAAAGTGGGGTATATAAATTCTCAAATTTTTAATTATTGTCAAAGAGAAGGGTCCTTGATGAACAGAAAGTTTAATTTGAATATATTGGATAAAATAAAACTTTTTGATATTTTTTATCAAGAGTATGAGGTAAAAGATAAAGAGTTGAGTGAACTTTTTTTAAAAAGAAGAGCTAAAGAAGTGTTATGGATAACCCGAGCTTATATAAAAGAAGAAAAAAAAATAAAAGCAGGAGAGATAAAAAAATATATAGAAAAAAATTTTCCTTCTTTATATGTAAGGATAGTCCAAACTTCTAAAATAAACAGAAAAAATTTAATTCGTTTTAAGAGAAGCGCTATGTGATTATTAAAATAAAAAAAATTCCGATTAAATTTTAAATACCTTAGAAGCATCATTTATCTAATTAAATTTTTAAAACAAGAAAAAAATAATATTTACACTTACTACTACTACTTTTTCAAATAAATTAAGAAGAATAATTATGAGAATAAATGAGAAATTAATTTTTTAAGAACTGTTGAAAATAATTTTTATAAGTTAATGTAAGGAGGTGGAAATACGATGGAGAAGTTTTCATTATCAGTTTCTGTATATTCAAAAAAAATTAAAATAATCCATTATCTTTTTTTATTGTTATTTTTTATGAATTTATTATCTATATTTTTCAAATATATTTTGGGGCATCCTCATGTGTATGGTTTCGTTCCTCTGTTTGATTTTGATTCTGAAAATAATATACCGACTTATTTTTCATCTATTATTTTATTGATCTCTGCAGTCCTTTTAAAAATAATTGCAATTTTCAAGAAGAGTATAAGTGATGATTTTCATTTAAACTGGTCCGTATTATCTTTTATATTTTTGTGGATGTCTGTGGATGAGTTATCAAAAATCCACGAGCTCTTATCTGGACCGATAAAGAATTTGTTTGATTTACCTAGGATATTCAATTATGCCTGGGTTATTTTGGGTACTTTATTTATTCTGATTTTATTTATATTTTATTATAAATTTTTATTGAATTTGCCAAAAAAAACTATGTTTTATTTTGTAGTAGCTGGATTAGTCTTTGTGACTGGAGCCATAGGAGTAGAAACCATAAGTGGCTACTATAGATATGTTTCAGTTGAAAAAGACTTTGTATATATAATTATGATAACAATTGAAGAATCTTTTGAAATGCTCGGTGTTATAATTTTCATAAATGGACTATTTCAATATGCCGAAGATAATATTTCAAGAATCAAGTTGAAATTTGAACCGTGATTTTCATATAAATTAATAATAAAAAATATCAGATAGTGTGCCTCTATACTATCTAAAAATATTGAGGTGATCTATTATGGAAAAAAAATCATTTTCAATTTTAATTTCTTTTAAAAAAGTTTTTAAAATAATTATATGTATGTTTTTAATCTTACTTTTTTTTAATATAATTACAGGTTATTTTAAATTTATACTAGGACATCCTTATGTGTATGGAATGGTTCGATTATTTGATTTTGATTCTGAAAGCAATATACCTACATATTTTTCTTCATTTATTTTACTGTTTTCTGCTGTACTTCTTCAAATAATAGCTCTATTTGAAAAAAATAAAGGAAATATATTTTCTTACAAATGGTCCTTTCTCTCGCTTGTTTTTTTATTTTTATCCATTGATGAAGCTTCGAGTACTCATGAATTATTTATACTTCCATTGAGGGAAAAATTCAATTTATCTGGTATATTTTATTATTCCTGGATTATATTGGGAATTATATTTGTTTTATTATTGCTTATATTTTATTATCGGTTTTTATTTGAACTGCCAAAAGAGACTCGAAATAAGTTTGTTATTGCTGGAATAGTATATCTAACGGGAGCGATAGCTTTTGAGATGATAGGAGGGTACTATATTGACTTAAATCCGGGAAAAACTCTTATATACGCCTTGATTACATCATTTGAAGAATCCCTGGAAATGTTAGGAGTAATTATTTTTATTAATTCGCTACTACACTATATTGAGAAAAAAAAATTTGAAATTAATTTAAGTTTTAGACGTTGATGTTATTTTAGCTGGTTTGTTTTATCTCATATAACTATAAAACAAATATTGTGAATGGTAGGGGATATAATGAAGAAAGACAGAATGATAAGTATAATAATCCCTTTCTATAATGTGGGTAATTATGTGAAAGAAACAATTAAAAGTCTTGAATCACAGATTTATAGGGAGTTTGAGGTTATATTTGTAAATGATGCATCTACAGACAAAAGTTTAGAAATTGTGAAAAATAATCTGAAAAATGTAACATTTGACTATAAAATAATAGACATGCAAAAAAATACAGGTCCCAGTGCTGCTAGAAACAAGGGACTTTCAGAGGCAAAAGGAAAATATATATTTTTTTTAGATTCAGATGATATTTTATCAAAAGACATGATGGAAAAAGTTATGTGCAAATTTTTATATGATGATCCAGATCTTGTTTTTTTTAAATTTAAAAGAATAGATGAAAATGGAAGAATAATTCAAAATTATAATGAAATATTTGATGATGTTGAAAAAATAAAAAAATCCAGAGATATTATAAAAAAGTACATAGACCTAGGGATATTTCTATTTACAGGGAACGTAGTTTATAAAAAAGAGTTATTGAAAGATATTTATTTCAATGAAAATAATATTTATTGTTATTATGTAGAGGATCAGGAATTTATCATAAGAGTATTGCTAAAATCAACTAAAGTAGGATATATAAATCTTGATTTGATCGGGTATGTCCAAAGAGAAGGCTCGATAATGAATAGTCAATTCAATTTGAAAAGATTTAATAAAGTAAGGGTTTTCAACGATTTTTATGAGCAATATAGTGAAATAGATATTGAACTTGGTAGATTATTTCTTAAAAGACGTAATAAAGAGATTTTGTGGATTACAAGGTCCTATATAAAAAGTGTATCAGATCAAAAAAATATACATATTAGTAGATCTATAAAGGAAAATATTTTAACCATAGAGACAAGATCTTATTTGAAATGGAAATATCTAAGAGAAATGGAAGCAAAACATAAAATTCAGATTTTTCTCTTGAAATATTTTCCTTACTTATACGTAAGAATTTCAAAAATAATTTAAGGGGACGAGGGAGGACATAGATGAATTACAACATAGTAATTTTAGGAGCAGGAATATCAGGAATTTCAACGGCTTATCATTTAAAAGAGGAGGGTATAAATTCAGTAATCTTTGAAAAAAATTCTTCTTGGGGAGGGATGTTAGATAATTTTGAGATTGACGGATTTAGATTTGATAGGTTTGTACATCTTTCTTTTGCTGTAGATGAGCATGTAAAGGAAATATTTTCAAAATCTACAGATTTTTACACTCATGTACCTGATCCATTTAATTACTATAAGGGATATTGGGTAAAGCATCCAGCTCAGAACAACCTTTATCCACTGCCGGAAAAAGAAAAAACAGCTATACTAGAAGATTTTAAAAAAAGAGAAAATAAAGATGTATCTGAAATAAAAAATTATGAGGAGTGGCTTAGAGTTCAGTTCGGAGATTATTTTGCTGAAAATTTTCCAATGGCATATACGAGAAAATACTGGACGGTAGATGCGAAAAAGTTAGAAACAAAGTGGGTTGGTAAAAGGATCTACCTTCCTTCTGTAAAGGAGATTGAAGAAGGGTGTAAAACAAATGAAACCCCAGTAACTTATTATGCTAAAGAGATGAGATATCCTAAAACAGGAGGATATAAATCATTTTTAACTTCTATGGTTGAGGGGATAGACATTAGACAAAAGAAAGAAGTAATAAAAATAAACTTAGGTAAACATAAAATATATTTTTCAGACGGTACTCAATGCAAGTATAAAAAACTGGTATCGAGTCTACCATTACCTGAAATATGTAAAATTATAGAAGATATACCAGAAAAAGTAGTTTCAGCTTCTAAGGAACTTCTGTGCACTTCTGGATATCTTGTGTCTTTGGGATTTAATAAACCCGATATACCTAAAAATCTTTGGTTTTATATCTACGATGAAGATATACTCAGCGCCAGAGTGTATTCACCTAGCCTAAAATCACCTGAAAATGCTCCTGAAGGATGCAGTTCTATTCAAGCTGAAATTTATTTTTCAAATGAAAAGAAGTTTAACCTTTCAGAAGATGAGATTCTAGATAATATGGTAAAAAAACTTATAGAGATGAAAGTTTTTAAAGAGGAGGATTTGATTTTAAAGGATATAAGAAGAGAAGAGTATGCAAATGTTGTTTTTAAACACAACATTTATGAAAACAGAAAAATTGTTCTAGATTTTCTAAAAGAAGCAAATATAAAGCCTATAGGAAGATTTGGGGAATGGAAATATTTGTGGAGTGACCAGAGTCTTATAAGTGGTCAGATGGCTGCAGAAAAAATCATAAAAGAGTTATAAATTTTAATATAACTTGTATCAACAGGAATTTATTTCATTATTTAGGAGTGGTTTTTATGAATATTGAAAAAAATGACATATTCAAATATAAAAATAACTTTAAGAAATACAGCCATGTAAAATCCTGGTTGAATTTTGGAGATCCCAATTATAAAAGTAAACCGCATCTGACAATTGCTATACCTACATATAAAAGGCCTGAAATGTTAAAAGAAGCCATTGACAGTGCTCTTAATCAAAAAGATTTTGACGATTATGAAATCATTGTTGTAGACAATGATTCAGAGTGTATTTCTAAAATAAGTAAAACAGAGGAATTGATTAAAAGCTATAATAATCCAAAGATATTATATTATAAAAATGATGAAAATCTTGGTATTTACGGGAACTGGAACAGATGCATTGAACTTGCGAGAGGTAAGTGGTATACAATGCTTCATGATGATGATCTTTTGCTAGAAGACTTCTTAAAGGAAGTATTTAAGCTAATAAAAAATACTCCTGAAATATCATGTGTTAAAGCTAGACATTATATTTATGATCAGAGAATAGATGCAAAGAAAAAAAAGTTTAAGGAAAAACTCAAAAATTTACGGGGTAAGGTACAAAGATACAATGAGCTTGATTTTTTAATATCAAATCCAATAGGTGGACCTGTGGGAATTGTAATGGAAAGAGAGAAAGCTGTGGCTATAGGGGGGTTCAACGAAGAGTATTATCCCTCTAGTGACTATGTATTTTTTACAAATTATTGTACAAAATATAATATTTATTATTATAATAAAGTTTTGTGTTTTTATAGAATATCAAAAAATGAAAGTTTGAACAACGGTACCATGATAAAGGCTACAAGGGTTCATTACGATGTTATTAATATCTTGAGAGGAAAAAATAACTTCAGAAATTTTTTCTTTAAAGAATATTCACTTTATTTTTCTTTAAGGGCTTTGAAAGAGATAAAGTCGCTTTGGAGGGTAGAGGTTAAAAAAGAAGAGATGCAATTTTTAGGGGATAATCCAAGATTAAATCCTCTAGTATACTACTTCTATTTCATATTTAAAGGGTTATGGATTTTAAAAAGATCTATTCCACTCAGACCTTTTAAGAAAAAAAGAACATTTAAAAATATTATTTCCCGGGTGAAGAATCTGAAATTTTCTTTATTAAAGTTGAAATAAAATCTAAAATCGCATACATAGTTAGAAATACTAATTAAAGAGTAGGTGCCTTATGTCTCTAAAAGCTGAACTTAAATCAGGACTTATAATAAACTTTATAGCAAGATATTCTGGAGTTTTAATACAGATAGTTATTCTAGGTATCTTATCAAGGTTACTGACCCCAAAAGAATTTGGATTTGTTGCTGTTATCATGGTATTTCTCACTTTTTTTGAAATGATAAGCAGCATGGGAATCGGACCTGCAGTGATACAGGAAAAGACTCTTTCAGAAGAGGATAACTCTACAATATTTAATTTAACTATTATTTTAGGGTTATTATTTGGAATTTCATTTTATTTTTTTTCATTTGTAATAGCTGAATTTTATCAAAATAATGAGTATATAAGCGTTGGAAAATATTTATCGTTAATTGTCTTTTTAAGTTCACTTAATATTGTCCCGCTATCTTTGCTAAAAAAATCAAAAGAGTTTAAAAAAATAGCTATGATAGGAGTTAGCGGTAATCTTATATCAGGGTCTATAGCGGTTTATTTAGCATTCGGTGGGATGGGGTATTTTGTGTTGATCTTGAGACCGATTATAGGCTCTATATACGTTTTTATACTTACTTATAGGATATCTAGACTTAGATTTAGATTTATTTTTAATTTGGAAACATTGAAAAAAATAGCACAATTCTCAATTTTTCAGTCACTGGCGGATATTTTATATTATTTCACAAAAAATCTGGACAATATATTGATCAGTAAAATAATCGGTATAGAGGCATTGGGATTTTATGATAAGGCTTATAAACTGATGGTTTATGCAGTACAAAATCTGACTAGTGTCATGAATCCTGTACTTTTGCCGGTTTTTTCAAGTTATAAAGATGATAGTGATCTGATTTATAATTCCTATTCCAAACTCAGTAAAATATTGACATTGTTTGGCTTGCCGCTGTCAGTATATCTTTATTTTACTGGTGAAGAAATAATCTATATTATTTTTGGAAACCAGTGGGGGCAGAGTGTTCCAATATTTAAAATACTTGCTTTAAGCGTCTGGATGCAATTAATATTAATAAGTTGTGGATCAATATTTCAAGTATCAGGAAGATCCGATCTATTATTCGTAAACGGGATTGTTTCTTCTGTTATCTTAGTCTGTGGAATCTCTTATGGCCTAATCAAGAAAGATCTTATTTTAGTAGCTGTGGGTGTTTTAGTAGCTTTTTTTATAACTATTATTTTTAGCTATTGGATGATGTTTAATAAAATTTTCAAAAAGAATTTTTCAATATTTTTTAAAGAGTTAATAACTCCATTTTTAATTTCTGTTATTGTTTTTATTTGTTTGTATTTAACAACTAGATTCTTACATATAAAAAATCATTATGAAACGTTAATTATAAAAAGTTTTTCAACTTTGATTGGGTTTTTATGTGGAATTTATATAACCAAAGAATACAAACTTCTAATAAAGGTTTTGTTTAAAAAATAGTTAACCGGGGGAGATTTAACTCTAAAATTAAGGGGTGGTTATAAATGAAGATAAATACAATATTTTTGACTAAATCAACCCAAAGCGGGGGAGTTCAGACCCTAATAAAGACAATAGAAAAAGAGGTCTTGAAAGCGGGCTTAAAAGTAAACGAAATTTATCATAAAAATCCATGGACAGAACTTTATAGAGAAATAGATGGCGTAAACTATATAAAATTAAATACAGCTTTTGAAAATAAATCTTTTACTGCTAACTTTATTTTAAATATCTACTATGCCAGAAAAAAACTAAAAGAAACTGTTGAGGAAAAAGATAAAATCATAATTTATAGTCCAAATTATTTATTGTTTATTCCATTTAAAATATTAAAAAATAATCAAGTAATCTTAGTTCAGACTAACAAAATGGATGTATACTTTACCAAGAAAGCTAGGATTGTGTTTAAATTATTGAGTAAATATATAAACTTTTTCGCTATATTTACAGAATATGATAAAAAAAGACTGGATAAAATTTTTCCAAAATTGATTTTTACTTTGAAAGATAGAATAAGATATATTCCGAGGGCATGTACTATAGAACCTGCAAAAGGTCCTCATAAATATGGAAAAAATCTTGTATTTATCGGGAGAATTATGGAAGACCAGAAAAATTTTGTAGGTCTTATAGAAGTTATGAAACATCTCCCTAAAAATTTTAAGTTGAATATATACGGCAACGGATCAGAAAATGAAATAAATACTTTAATTGATAAAATAAAAGACTATGACAACATTAAGTTTTGTGGTGCAACTAAAAATGTAAAAAAAGTATTGAATGAAAATAATATATTTTTGATGACCTCTTTTTATGAAGGGTTTGCAAATACTCTGGTAGAGGCAAGGAGCCAAGGGCTACCTATTGTAGCATATGATACTTTTGAATCATTAAAATGGATAGTCTGTGACGGTAAAAGTGGATATGTAATTCCATTAGGGGAAAGCCAAAAATTTGCCGATGCTATTAAAGAGGTAGTCAGTTCAGAAGAGAGATACGGTGAAATAAGTAAAAATGCCCTTAAAATGTCAGAAAGTACAGAATATAATAAAATAATGAAAAAATGGATGGATATTTTGACTTGTTAAAATTTCTATATTTTGTAATTTATATTAAAAAAGGTGGGTGTTGCAAATGGAATATTTTATTAATAATAAATATTTTAAATCTATAGTTACTTTTATTTTTTTTATTACTTTTAGTATTAGTTCTGTGTCAGCGGACTTCTTTGTTTCTCCTGAAGGAAGTGATCTAAATCCAGGTACTAAAGAAAAACCATTTAAAACACCTGAAAAAGCAAGAGATATCATTCGGGAAAAAAACTTGAATAAAAAAGAAACTGTGGTAATTTGGTTTTTTGGAGGCCGTTATTTCCGAAAAGAAAGTTTTAAACTGAAAGAAAAAGACTCAGGAATTAAGAATTATCAGATAGTATACAAGGCTGTACCTGGAGAAAAAGTCTACTGGGACGGTGGGGATGTTCTGAATAAATATGAGCCTATCTTAGACAAGGAAATCTTAAATAGAATTAGTTCAAGGAATAGAAAAAATATTTTCCAAATAACACTGGATAAATCTCAAGGGGAAAACATGGGTAGTTATGGTCCTAGAGGATTTGGACGAACGCAGTTCCCGGCCCCAGCAGAACTATTTATAAATGGGATCCCGCAAACTATTGCAAGGTGGCCTAATAACGGAAGAGTACCCCTTGGTCAAGTTGTAGATACAGGAAGTACACCACGATGGGGAGATTCAACTTATAGAGGAGCAGTTTTCAAATATGAGATTTTTCGACCTGAATTATGGACTAAAGCCAAAGACATGTATATAGGAGGAATCTTCAGTGAGAGTTACGCAGATGACTCAATAAAGGTTTCTGAAATAGATATAAATAAAAAGACTATCAAAATGTCAGAACCGCATCTCTATGGATTTAACAACAAACCATATACAAGCTGGTATGCTTCAAATCTTCTTGAGGAGATAGATATTCCCAGAGAATATTATATAGATAAAGAAGCTAAAAAAATATATTTTTATCCTATTTCGGGTGATATTAAATTAATTCAACTTTCTCAGTTGGAAACCCCTTTGGTTGTTATGGAAAATGCATCATATATCAAGTTTGAAAATATTATTTTTGAAAATTCTAGAGGAAATGGAATAGAAATAAAAAACGGAAGAAATAATACAATAGCAGGATGTATCATAAGACAAATAGGGGGAATCGGTGCAGATGTATCCGGAGGGATGAATCACTCGATTATTAGCAGTGATATCTATTATACAGGAGCCGGAGGAGTATCTCTTTCAGGAGGAGACCGTAAATCTCTCACACCATCTAACCATATGGTAAAAAACAGTGATATTCATAATGTTAATAGATGGTATAAAACTTACAGACCTTGTGTGAATTTAAAAGGAGTAGGACAAAAAGTAATAAACAATCACCTACATGATGTTCCAGGCCAGGCAATTCTGTTTTATGGGAATGATCATTTGATAGAGTACAATGAGATAGATAACTGTGTGACAGATATGTCAGATATGGCTGCGATTTATACAGGAAGAGATCCGAGCGTAATGGGACATGTTATCAGGTATAATTTTTTCCATCATTTAGAGAATAAATTAGGATCAGGACACGGAGTCCAAGCTATATATTTTGATGATGATGACTTATACACAGGTATAATTTTCGGAAATGTTTTTTACAAAGCCGGAAGTAATGCAGTTATTCACTTTAACGGTGGTGGTAGTTCATCCATAGGAAACAATATTTTTATTGATTGTCCAAAAGTTATATGGGGAGGAGAGCGTGAACGGGTGCTTTCTGCCATCAGAAAGATGCATGATACAAGGTACAAAAATGTTCAAAAGAGAATATTTGAAAATGTAGATATAAGAAAAGAGCCTTTTAAAAGCAGATATCCTTACCTCTTGAAATCTTATGAAAGTGAATACAATATAGGAACCCCAATGTGGAATAATGTTGTGATATCAAGTGAAGAAAAAGAAAAGATGAGTCAGTTTGTAAATCCTGAAAAAATGAATTTCAAACTGAAGAAAAATTCTGAAATTTTAAAATTAAGATCAGAAAAAGTAGTAGATCCTGTTTATGGACTTGATAATGAGAAAATTAAATTTAAAGATATTCCTTTTGAAAAAATCGGGATCTATAAAGACAGGTATAGGGGTGCATTTATTTATTAGATTTATATCAATAACTTGTATATGTAAATTTTAAATCATTATAAAATTGAGAGGCTTGATTTGTTTCATTTGGTTTTAAAAACTTCGATGAATCTAAGCCTCTTTTTATATTATTTTATCAAAAGTTAGTAGTTTTAATTTTTTGGATATAAATCTGAATATTATTATAGAAGGATTTTAAAAAGAAAATTGGTAAGTTATCATTAAGTAATAATTTAAAAAAAATTGCTGAAGGTGATGTGAAATGCAAGATAATAATAAGAAAGAAAGAGAAAAAAATGAAATAAGAAAAGAAATTGACATGGTCGAGCTGTTTATGATTGTTAAACAAAACTGGAAAGTTCTTTTCAGGACAATTTTTATAATGGTGGCCTTGGGCTTTACCTATTCTTACTATAAGGCGGATACTTATAAGGCAGAAGTTATACTTATGGTTTCAGGTAGTAATCTTATATCACCAGATAGGTTGGAAAATTCTCAAGTTTCTTTGAATCAAAAGCTTGTTTCAACTTATACAGAAATTGCCCAGAGTTCTAGTATAATGCGTGATGTTGTACAAAAGTTAGATTTGAAAAATTCTCCAGAGTCTTTGGCAAGGAAAGTCGAAGTTGCGCCAGTGGGGATGACAGAATTGATAAAGATCAGCTATGAAGACGAAAATCCACAGAAGGCTGCTCTTATTGTAAATCATGTTTCAGAAGAGTTTATGATAAAAATCAAGTCAGTTATGCGTTTTGATAACCTAAAAATCATAGAAAGTTCTCGAGTTCCAGTAAATCCAGAGTCTAAAAAAACTAAATTGATAATTGCAATTTCAATGATTATAGGTATTCTTCTAGGAATTTTTGAAGTAATGTGGGGAGAATATTATCAAAATAAAATAAAAAATCCAGAAGATATAGAGAGGCTTTTGGATTGTCAGGTACTCGCAAATGTTCCAGATTATTCTACAGTAAAATTAGATAAAAAATCCAATGAATTAAAAAAAGTCAAAAAACGTTAAAATCAGGAGTTGAGTAAAATAACTTCTTGATTATTTACTAGATAGGAGGTTTTCCAATGAGGAGAAGAAAACTAGTATTTTTTGATAGAGATAAAGAACATATTGCAGAAGCAATTAGAATACTTAGAACCAACTTATATTTTACAGAATCTAAAGACAGAAAAGTAGTACTGGTGACAAGCTCTATACCAAAAGAGGGGAAAAGTACTATAGCAGCAAATTATGCCCTGAGTGTAGCCATAAGCGGCGAGAAAGTGATTTTAGTGGATTGTGATATAAGAAGACCAAGAGTAGTTGACAGTTTTGGGATAAAAGCCAATTATGGTCTTGAAGAGGTTTTAAGGGGAAAGAAAAATTTAGAAGATGTTATTTTACATAATGTGGAACGGAATTTAGATCTCCTCCCAGCAACAAGTTTTGGTGAGAATGTTACGGAACTATTTCTGGGGAAAAAAATAGTAGAGATTTTGGATGGACTAAAGGAAAAATACAATCTTATAGTTCTGGATACGCCTCCTCTTACTGTGGCAACTGACGCCGCACTTTTATCAACATATGCAGATGGAGTAGTATATGTAGTTGGCTATGATATGGTTTTTAAAAAAGAACTTCTAAGCGGAAAAAAATTACTTGAAAAAGCAGGAGCAAATATATACGGGGTAGTAGTAAATAAAGTAAGTATAAACGGTTATTCAATGGGAAACTATGGACACTATAGTTCTAATTACAAATATTATGACGAATATAAAAAGCGCTGAAATTAATTTTTTAATTGTTTAAAAAGAATATATTTTAATTTTACTTCAATAAAAGGATGTTTTTAACTGGGGAGTTTAAGGTAAGTTTAACTAACTTAAGGGAGGTAGGTATAATGAATAAAAAGAAATTTATTGTCGCAGCTCTACTTGCTGTTTTTGCAAGAGGTTACGCTGAAGATATGACTTTGAATGATGTGCTAGATAGATTAGAGAAAAGTAATCGAGAGATAATGGTACAGGATATGGAAATCGAATCATTAGATTTGCAGAAGAAAAAGCAGTTTAAAAATATGCTTCCAAGTGCTTCAATTGATTGGTCAAATGATTTTGTAGACGTTACCGATGAAGATCAGAATGACTTTGGAAGTGGGGATAGTACCTCTGAGGTAGGTGTCAGCATTCCGTTATTTCGAGGAGGAACTTTATACAATCAATATAAAAAATCAACTTTGGACAAAGAAAACTCCAAGTATGAAAGAAATCTTGTAAGTTATGAAGTTCAAGAAACTGCAATTGCTACTTATTTTGAAGTTTTGAATAAGAGAAAACAGGCGGAAATAAGCCGTATGGTACAAAATTCTCTAAGTAAACAAGAGGAAAGACTAAGATCTCTTTATAAAAGTAATAAAATGATTCCTAAATCTGAACTTTTAAAAGTTCAGGCAGATTTGATATTGACTAAATCTGAATTAACCAGAGAAATAAAAGAGCAAAGATCTGCTGAAGAGACTTTGTTAGTGTTGCTTGATATGCCATTTAATTCAGATGTTACTTTTACAGAGGATTTGTCTGAAGAGCTAAAAATAGATATGTTTGATATTGATGTAGACTTGGAAAGAGCCTTGAAATATGGAAGTAAAATAAAGCAAGAGGACATTATATTGGAGAATTCTGGTATTGATGTAAAAATAGCAAAAGGAGAGCTTTATCCTACCTTGGACGCTTCTGCTAGTTTTAGATTGGATAGCGTTGATGATGATGAGAGTGAATATCAAGTATCTCTTAGCGCCTCTTGGGAGATTTTTTCCTGGGGAAGTACTTTAGATGACATAAAACAAAAGAAAATCAATTATAATCAAGCAATGACTAACTATAAAAATGCAGTGGATACTATTGCATTAGAGGTTAGAAATCAATATAGGGAAATGGAAATATTAAGTGAGGAAGTTTATTCTCAAAAGATTAATTTGCAGTTGGAAGAGGAAAATATGAGAATCGATAAATTAAGATATGAGAATGGAATAATAAGTACATATGATTATTTAGATTCGGTAAGCGGACTTAGTACAGCTCAGGAAAGATATTATTCTCTACAGAGAGACCTGTTGCTGGCTATAAGAATATATGAAAATTTATTAAGATAGGGGAAGAGTTGTATGAAGAGGAAAAATTGGATAATACTCATAATAATTTTAATAATTCTTGCCACCAGGAATATGGATTTTGTAAAAGATATTAAAAATCTGAGTTTTCGTAAAAAAGATGATAAAAATATTGCTCCTGTTGTAAGAATAGAAAAATTAAAAAAAGGAAGTATGAATGGAGACCTCTTATTTCAAGGTGTCGTTGTGCCAAAAGAGACAATTCCTCTTTATGTTAATGTGCCTGTAACAGTTGAAAATATTTTAGTTAAAAGTGGTAGTCTTGTAAATTCAGGTGATTCGTTACTAGAATTCAGTGCTTCTATTAAAAGTGAGCTAGAAAGAAGTCTGGAAGAAGTAAATTTGGATTTGAACAACATAGATCTTGAATTAAGAGACTTGACATCGGGATCACTCAAATTGGAATTAGAAAATAAAACTTTAGAGATAAGAAGTTTGAAGGCAGAGATCAATGCCATGGAAAGAGCTCTTAAAGTTTTAAAATTTGAGTCGAGAACACTGAGAGAACAGGCAGATGCTAAGATGAGATTGTTTGAAAACGACGGAATATCATCAATAGAGGCAAATGCTGCGGAAACCAATGCAGATAAAAAAGAAGCCGAGTTTACAGATCAAATCTCTAGTCTTGATATTTCAAGACAACAATATGAACTTCTACTTTTGAGCTACGAAAGGCTTAAAAGAGAGTTGAATCTTAAAAGAATAACGCTTAAAAGTAGAAGAAGGAAAATTTTACTTGAAAAAAGGGACTTAGAGGCTAAATTAAATAATGTAAATGAACCTTTAAAGTCTCCAATCAATGGTTTAGTAGCTGAAATTTTTGTAGAAGAGGGAATTCCTGTTGCAAGAGGGAAAAAACTGATTTCAGTAGTACCAGAAGGCAGCTACATGATAAAAGTTGATGTGCCATTGTATATAGCCTCGATGATAGAAAAAGGACAAAAAGCTAAAGTGACCCTGAGTGACAATAAAAGTGATCAATCCTACGAAGGAGTAGTAGAAAAGGTTGCACAAGGAGCTAGTGTAGTTGAGACTAAAAACTATGAAGATAAAGTTGTGGAAGTTTATGTAGATGTAGAAAAAACTGAAGGATTAAAATTGGGTTATTATACTACAGTGAGTATAGAGGAAGGAAAGTCTGGAGATTTATTAACACTTAATTCTTTTTCAGTTTTAGAAGATGAAGGAAAACCTTTTGTATATATTTTTGAAGATGGAATGGCTAAAAAAAGATATATAAAAACAGGAAAAGTAGATTCTTTTAGAATTGAAGTTCTAGATTTACCAGAAGGGACGCCTATAGTGGTAAATCCCTTTGAAGTGTATGACAATAAAAAAATTGTTGCTGAAAATTAAGAGTTTATTTACAAGTTTAATATTTTTATTTATAAATAGATCCTTGGGATAATGTTTCTTTTGAAGGCATTAAACCAAGGGTCTATATTCTATAAATACAGCTTTTTGTTTGTACAATTTTGAGAGTAATATTTTTTGTTTTGAATATTCTCTTTGCATTGGGGTGAAAACAATGAAAAAATTATCTATAAATTATAATGCAAATAAAAGAATGGTTTTATTGTTGATCGTATTAATTATAACCAATTACTCTTTTAATCTAATATTTAATTACACATATCTTTTACCACTAAATTTGTTTATTTTAATGTTATTTTATATTTCAATGCATTTTTTATTTCCACATAAGTTTCAATTATTAAGGGAAGATATGTGTATGTTTGCAATAATTATATTTTGTTTAGCACATTCTATTATTTTCGAAACATATGATTATACTTTCCTGGTTTTGGGAATGTCTTTTATTCCATACTTTTTTTCAAGATTTATTGTATTAGAGGATAGAGACGTAGATTTTATCATCAAGATGTTATATGTTATAGGAATAATACTTTTAGGAGTATACTATCACTATGTTGGTTTACATGCTGTAGAAAATAGGTTTAGAGTCGACGGAAGACACCCTGTGGCTATTGCAGCAGATTTTGGATTAGCGGCCATTATTTTTTCATATGTTTTATTTACAACTAAAAATTTCTTTGTTAAGTTACTTAGTTTTTGTCTTTTAATTTCAACTTTTTACCTAACTGTATTTGTGCTAGCAACAAGAGGAGCCAGCTTTACAGGATTGATGGCTATAACCCTACTTTATTTTATGCTTAGCGACAAAAGTATTAAAGACAGGTTGAAAAGTATAATAATAATAGCAATAGTCATAGGATGTTTTATCTATACTATAAATCACGAGGCCTTTATAAAACAGTACCCTATGTTAGAAAGATTTACTTTAGAAGGAATGCTCAAAGACCCTTCACTTGTAGGAAGTAGAAGATATACAGGGAGAACAGATTTGATGGTTAAAAGCCTTAGGATGATAATGGAAAAACCATTCTTAGGGTACGGTCTAGGTTCAGTTTATTCCCATAACATTATTTTGGAATGGACGGCATCTTTAGGTTTAATTGGATTGTTTCCATTTCTTCTTTTTATTTTTTCAATATTTAGTAAATTATTTAGACGAATTAAATATAATCCCAGGTTTGCACTGTTTTTCACCTTAATGATTTACGTTTTTGTGCTTAGAATGGTCAGTTTTGCCATGGTTTCTCATAAAGCATTTTTTGCACTGGCAGGAGTTTTCTTGTCTTATCATGATACACCAAAAGAATAGTACGAGTAATCGTAAGATGAAAAATATTCTGAAGTGAATATAGTTTGAGAAAAGATGGCTTAATTAAGGAGGAATTTATATGAGTGACCTTTTAAAATATGAAAACAATTTTTCAAAAATAAATCATTTTGATTTAAAGTTATCTCATGGTGATTTAAATTATAATAAAACTCCATTGGTAACTATAGCAATTCCAACATATAAAAGGGCAAATCTTTTGAAACAAGCTTTAGATAGTGCCTTAAATCAAAAAGGTTTTTCAGATTATGAGGTTATCGTAATTGATGATGAAAATGATCCTGGTAATGAGACAGAAACTCAAAAACTTATTAAAAAATATAATGATCCTAAACTTTTATACTATAGATACGAAGGAAAGAGCACTCTTGGAATGGCAGGGGCTTGGAATAAGTGTCTTGAAATGGCAAGGGGTAAATGGTATTCAATGCTTCACGATGATGATCTACTTAAAGAAAACTTTTTAGATGAGATGATGCAGATTTTAAATTCCAACCCAAATATTTCTTTTTTAAAAGCTCAGCATGACCATATTGATGAAAGAGACTTGTCTGATTTGAATTATGAATACCGATCTGGCACTGTTGAGAAAATGTTTGAAAAAAAAGTGGAAAAATTTTCTGAGATAGACTACATTCTTTTGAATCCAATAGGAGGACCTGTTGGAATAATCTTAGATAGAGAAAAAGCTATTAAACTAGGTGGATTCAATGAAAAAACATATCCAGCAATTGATTATGCTTTTTTTACAAAATACTGTCTAGAATATGATACATATTATTATCATAAAAATCTTTGTTCATATAGAATAGCTCAAAATATCTCTTTAAAAAATGGAGTTTTGATGAATTGTGCAAAAATACATTATGATATAATAAATGATTTAATGTCAAAAAATATCCCAAGAAAAATATTTTTTAAAAAATATCCTGCATATTACTACCTGAAGGCAGCAAAGCATATAAAAGAATTTTGGGGAGTAGAAGTCACAGAAGAAGAGATTAAATTTTTAGAAAAAGACAAAAATTTGAGTATATTTTGGATGGGAACATATGGTGTTTTTAAAAGGTTGTGGAGGATAAAAAAAATGATCTTTAGCAAATACCCTGTTCAAGAAGTATGAGTTTTTATATTTATAATTTTGAATAATTAAATAAATAATTCCTTCTATAATGATTATTAGATATTTTTTTAATAAGATCAATAGAAGGAATTTTTTTATTGGTTGGTAAAATTTTGAGTTAATTCAAAAAATGATAAAATAATTTTTGAAAAAAATAACGTTAAAACTGCATATTTTGGTGGTTTTAAATCATCTTTAAAAAATAGAAAGAATAATTTTCTTCAAAAATTATTGACTTTGAATTTTTTTCTATGTAAAATATAAGTAGAAGGTAATATGATTACATTAAAATCAAAGCTGATAATTTATAAATCAAGATTGTTTCTTTTGTGTTATAGGAGGTAATAAAATGGGAAAATTAAAAATAACTGAGACCTGTCTGAGAGATGGACACCAGTCACTTATAGCTACAAGATTAAAAACATCAGAGATGCTACCGATATTAGAGAAAATGGATAAAGTAGGATATTATGCCCTTGAAATGTGGGGTGGAGCTACTTTTGACGCATGTATTAGATTTCTGAATGAGGATCCGTGGGAAAGACTAAGAGAGATCAGAAAAAGGGTTAAAAATACAAAGCTTCAGATGCTTCTTCGTGGTCAAAACCTTTTGGGCTATAGACACTATTCAGACGATGTGGTGGATAAGTTTATAGAAAAATCAATTAAAAACGGGATAGACATAATAAGAGTATTTGATGCCTTAAATGATTATAGAAATCTAGAGCAATCCATAAAATCAATAAACAAATATGGTGGTCACTGCCAAGGAGCGATAGCTTACACAACAAGTAAGATTCATACAGTAGAATATTATGTAGAGAAGGTAAAGGAACTTGAAAATCTAGGTGCTCATTCTATATGTATAAAAGATATGGCTGGAGTTCTACTCCCGGACGTTGCTTATGAACTTGTAGTGAAAATAAAGGAAGTTACAGACCTTCCTTTAGAACTGCATACACACTGTACGAGTGGGATAGCGTCTATGATGTACATGAAAGCTATAGAGGCAGGAGTGGATATAATAGATACGGCAATATCTCCGTTTTCAGGGGGAACAAGTCAGCCTGCAACAGAGGTTTTTTCGCATATTTTAAAAGGGGATAAGAGAGACCCTGAGCTTGATATGCAGCTTCTTTCAGAAATAGCAGATTATTTTAAACCAATCAAAGAAAAATACCGTTCAGAGGGAATACTGAAAGCCAAGGTAATGGATGTAGAACCTAAAACTTTAATTTATCAGGTACCAGGTGGAATGCTTTCAAATCTATTATCCCAGTTGGAGAGTCAAGGAGCAGCTCATAAGTATGATGAAGTATTAGCTGAAGTTCCAAAAGTAAGGGAAGATTTAGGATTTCCTCCGCTTGTAACTCCACTTTCCCAAATGGTTGGAACACAGGCAGTATTTAATGTACTTTTAGGAGAAAGATATAAAATAATTCCTACTGAAATAAAGAATTATGTGAAAGGGTTATATGGGCAGTCACCAGCCCCTATATCCAAAGAGATGCAGGAAAAAATTATAGGGGATATTGCTCCTATCACATATAGGCCTGCAGATGATATTTCTCCTGAATTTGACAAAATAAAAAAAGAGATAGGTAGTCTTGCAAAGTCTGATGAAGATGTGCTTATGTATGCACTTTTCCCAGAGAATGCGAAAAAATTCCTTCAGAATAGAGCAGAGGATGATATGGAAGATTGGACTATAGCTATTTAACTTTTAAATCATATTTAATGCCCCTGGAAACAGGGGTTTTTAAATTTATACTTTTCAAATTGTTAAAAAGATGGTTTAATAAGTAAAGTTTATTAGATATAAGGGGGGAAATAATGTTTAAAACCAATGATTATTTTGACGGGAAGGTAAAATCAGTAGCATTTGAATCAGAGAAAGGTCCTGCGACTATAGGGGTTATGGCAGTAGGAGAATATGCATTTGGTACTTCAAAAAAGGAATATATGACGGTGACAAGTGGGAAACTAACTGTAAAACTTCCAGGAAGTCAAGAATGGAAAGAGTATATGCCAAAAGAGACTTTTATTGTGGAAGCCAATCAAAAGTTTTTTGTAAAAACTGATGTGGAAAGTTCTTACCTTTGCATATATGAATAGTATTTTTTAAATAAAAATAAGAATTGAAATAAAAAGTCTCCTGAATTAATTTATTCAGGAGGCTTTTATGATATTTATAAATTATCAACTTCTTTTTACAAATATATTATTTTCATTGGCAAATTTCTCAAATCTTTGTAAATATTTTTCTGTTTTTTCTTTATCTTTATAAGAAAGAGAAAATATAATAGCGTTAATAAGGCACATAACAGCTGCTAAGTGGTCTACAAAAAATGACTTTCTCACAGGTATAATCAGTAAAATATCTGCAAATTCTGCAAGTGGTGATACTACACTGTCAGTTATAACAATAATTTTACAATTTTTTTCTTTTAGTATATTAGCGATAGTGACTACATTTTTTGGGTATCTAGGAAATCCAAAAAGTAGTGCCGTTGTATTTTCGTTTAGATCATTTAGGTAGTTGAACCATCTTTCATTCCATTCATCTACGATCTGTACATTCGAATGTATTTTACTTAAATTATATCCTGCATAACTCGAAAGACAAAAAGAACCTTTGAACCCGACAGTAAGTATGCTGTCTTTTTCGTAAAGGGCGTCCACTGCGGCATCGAAGGATTTTGCAGATATCTCATTTAGAGTGCTGTTTATGATCTCCACTTCAGATTCAAATATTTTTTCATAGGCAGTTCCATGACTGTCTACTTTTTCAATGGAAAATTTTTCCAAGGTAGAAAGTTCTATTTTGAGGAAGTCCCTAAGATCTTTTTGAAAGGCCGGGTATCCTTTGTAACCTAAAGACGAAGCAAATCTAATAACAGTAGATTCACTAACTTTAGCTGCGGATCCAAGAGCTGTAGATGTCATAAAGGCACACTGCTTTTGATTTTTTAGAATATAGTCTGCCAATTTTTTTTGTTTTGGAGGTAGCTCATTAACAATGTTCATTATTTTTTTAGTCAGATCAAAATCTGCTATTTTCATACTATTCACCTTCACAATATTAAACTTTATTCGTCGTATTAGGATATAATTTTTACAGACCTTTGTCAAGTATAGAAAGAAAACAAGGGAGTAAAATGGATGTCATATTTTTGAATTTCAAATGAAAGCAGAGTTTAAAGATTGTGAAAATGTTTTTTTAACCAAATTTTTAAAGAATTATTGTCGTCTATATAATTAAAAATAAGAGTACCTATGTTTTCGTTTACCTCTGAAGAGGTGAGAAAGATAATTATTCCCTCTATGGCAGATATGAATGATATACCGATTGTAAAATAAAAAAGAGTTTTGCTATAAATTCCTATAAAAAATGCATGTACAAGAAATAAATAAAGAATTACAGTAGAAAGTTTTGACAGATATAGATGTAGATTTGCAAATCGACCAAATTTTATGAAACCGATTAATAAAAAAGTTATGTATGCTCCTAATGTGATTAGAAAGACAAGTTTGTTGTCTGTAAAAATTTCAGGCATAAGCATTACTGTCCAGATGATTCCTGAAATAAGTAAAAAATTGTCAGCCCATGAATCTAAACGACTTCCTATTTCAGTGATTTGATTGAGTTTTCTAGCAAGAAATCCGTCTAAAAAATCTGTGATTCCGCATAATATAAGTCCAAAAGCCAAATAATAAGTGGGTTTTTCCTGAAAAACTCCAAGCCACATGAGAAACAAAAATAAAAATCTTAAAAGTGTTATTTGATTTGAAATTTTCTTGAGATCACTCCACATATATTTCACCTCTCTGTAAAAACTATAATCTGACTTATATATTATTATGGTCTGTTACTTAGTAAGATACCATTTTTTTTATAAAATCCTAGTAAACCAAGGGTAAAAATATTAGAATATATGAGAATCTACAAAAAATAAAACAGACTTACAGAGAGGAAACAAGGAATTAAAGAAAATTTGAGAATAATTAATTGGTAATTTGAATTTTTACAAATGAGTATAGAGGTGATAGATTGAATGTTATTATTACAGGGGCTAGCAGTGGGATAGGAAGAGAGCTCCTAAAAATTTTTGTTGATAACGGTCATTTTGTAATAGCCGTCGCAAGGCGTAAGGAAAAACTAGAGAAGATAAAAAAAGAATTTGATGAAAAAGTTGAAATTATTTGTACAGATATATCCAAGCTTGAAAATATAAGAGAACTTCATGAAGAAATAAAAAAAATGAATATAGATGTGGATCTTCTCATAAACAATGCGGGAACAGGGGAATACGGTTTTTTTTATGAGACTGATATAAAATCTCATATAAAAACATTGGATTTAAACATAAGAGGATTAACTTACCTGACCAGAATTTTTGCAGAGGAGATGTTTAAAAAAGGAAGTGGTGGAATAATAAATGTAGCCTCTACAGCATCGTTTCAGAGCGGGGGGCCTTTAATGGGAGTGTACTACGCCTCTAAAGCTTATGTATTGTCCTTTACAGAGGCTTTAGTCGAGGAGATGGAGTATAGGGGGGTAAGGATAATGGCTCTTTGTCCTGGGCCTACCTCTACGGATTTCAAAGGGATTAGTTCTGAAAGAAAAGGAATGGAAAAGTTTTATGTGACAACTCCGAGACAGGTAGCCGAAAGCTGCTATAAAGATTACTTTAATGATAAAAACATTTGTATACCAGGGATATTAAATAAAATTCTAGTCTTTATAACTAGGTTTATTCCAAGAAAAGTTCAGAGAAAAATAGTCAGAAAAATTCAGGAAAAGAAAAAGAGGCTTTTATGAGCCTCATTTGATTTTTTTTGAAAGTCTCCATCTGTCGTGAAACCACATCCATTGCTCTGGATATTGGGAGATAACTTTCTCCATCTTATTTATTAAAAGTTGTGTGTTGGCTTGGACATCTTTTTTGAAATTTCCAGTTTTTATCATCTGGACTTCTTCTACTATTTTTGTTGTACATGAGTTGTCAGGATTTAGAATATTAAATCCCCAGATAAGTGGAACATCATTTCTAAGAGCTAAAAATACTGCACCAGTTGGAGAGATAGTTGTTTCGCCAAAGAAATTTACAGTTGCTCCTTTGTCTCTGTGGTCACTAAATAGGGCTATTATATTTTTTTTCTTTATAGATTCCATGAGTTCTCGGGAAGTTCTTTTACTCTTTTTCAAAAGGGTTATATTTACTCTTTCCCTGTTTTTGGTTATAAGTTTATCTAAATAAGGATTTCTCTGTTTTTTAGCTACGGTGACTATATGATATTTTTGAGCAACCTTGAGGGAAGCTTCCATGTTTCCCATATGAATACATGCAACTATCACACCTTTTCCTTTAGAGTAAGCTTTGTCTAAGATCTCCATGTTTTCAACAGTCACTTTACCTTCTTCGTTTAAGTAATCTTCAAACCAAAGTGATGACAAAAAAGCCTTAGACATTATTTTATAAGAATCCAGAGCTATTCTTTCAATTTCTTCCTGTGGTTTATCAGGGAAAGCCATTTTTAAGTTAGCTAGGGTGATAGTTCTTCTTTTTTTTATAAATTTATAGCCAGCTACAGCAAAAAATTCAGCAATTTTAAATCTTGTTTTTTCAGGTAAAATACAGAGAATTTTTATAAAAAAAAGTATAATTAAGTATTCGAGTTTGTGTTTCATAGAACCTCCAAAAATTTTAGATTTAATTCAAGTAAAATGATATGTTTCCAAATTATTCTATCATATGACTATGTATAGAACAAGAAAATATAGTGATGTACAATAATAGTTAATAAAATTAAAAAGAATTTGACAGAACATAAAAAATACTATATAAAAATAAAAAAGTATTATAGGGAGAGAAGATACTTATGAGAGATTTGGATTATTTAAAACTTTTATCGAAACAGTACCCTAGCGTTGCAGATGTAGCAAATGAGATTATAAACCTTAAGGCGATACTAAATTTGCCTAAGGGGACAGAACATTTCCTAACAGATATGCACGGAGAATATGAGGCATTTTCATATCATCTAAGAAGTGCTTCAGGTGTTTTAAAATTTAAGATAGATGATATTTTTGGACATACACTGACTATGGATGAAAAAAAGAATCTGGCAACTTTGATAATATATCCTGAAAAGCGTCTTAAATATGTTAAAACTTCTTACAGCGGTTCTATGACTGAATGGTATAAGGTAACTATTTACAGACTTATTACTATCTGCAAAGTTGTCTCATCAAAATATACTCGTTCTAAAGTAAAAAAAGCCTTACCCTCTGATTTTAATTATATTCTTGATGAACTTCTTAATATTGAAAGTAAACAACTGAATAAGGAAAAATACTATAATGAAATAGTTGACACGATAGTAGAATTAGAGAGAGCCGACAGGTTTATAGTGGCTATATGTGGATTGGTACAGAAGTTAGCAGTAGATATACTTCATATCATGGGAGATATATATGACAGAGGTCCCGGTCCCCATCTTATAATGGATGAGCTTATGAAGCATTCAAATGTCGACATTCAATGGGGAAACCATGATATTTTATGGATGGGAGCCGCTTTAGGACACCAGACAATGATAGCAGAGGTCTTGAGAATAGCTCTTAGATACAGCAATGTAGAATGTTTAGAGGAGGGGTACGGAATAAATCTCCTTCCTTTGGGCTCTTTGGCTATGACAGTATATAAAGATGATCCCTGCAAAGAATTCATGCCAAAGGTAAGCAACGAACAGTTTTACGAAGAAAAGGACAAGCTTTTGATTGCTAGAATGCATAAAGCGATAGCAATAATACAATTTAAGCTAGAGGGACAGTTAATCAAGAGAAAAGAAGAATTTAAGAGGACAGACAGGCTACTTTTGGACATGGTAGACTATGAACGTGGAGTTCTAACAATAGACGGGGTCGAGTACCCTCTAACTAGCTGTAATTTTCCTACAATTGATTCTAATAATCCATATGTACTTACAAAATATGAAAAAGAAGTAATTGATAAGTTGTCTTCTTATTTTAAAAACAGTGAAAAACTGCAAAAACACATATATTATTTTTATACAAATGGAAGTCTTTACTTGAAATATAACGGGAATTTATTGTATCACGGGTGTATACTCTTAGATGAAAAAGGAGACTACCTCAATGCTTTTATAGAGGGTAAAAAGTATAAAGGTGTGGAACTTTTAGATAAATATGAAGAGTTGGCCAGAAGGGCATATTTTACAAGAAAAGAAAGTGATATAGACTGGTTGTGGTATTTATGGACTGGTAGAAAGTCGCCTATGTTCGCCAAGGAAAAAATGGCAACTTTTGAAAGGTATTTTACTACAGACAAAAAACTTCATGAAGAAAAACTAAATCCATATTTCAAATACAGAGAAGATGAATCCATCTGCAGAAAAATACTTGAAAGTTTTGATCTCGATCCTGATAGTGGACATATAATAACTGGTCATACTCCTGTGAAGGTGAAAAAAGGAGAGAGCCCTCTAAAGGCTAATGGAAAACTTTTGGTTATAGATGGTGGTATGTCTAGAGCATACCAAAATACCACGGGAATCGCTGGGTATACTCTGATGTATAATTCTTGGGGACTGAGACTGGTATCCCATCACCCTTTCACATCTGAAGATGAAATAGTAAGAGAAGGGGTAAAAATTAATTCTAATATCGATGTTTTACAAAAGACAAATAGAAAAACAGTGGGAGACACTGATATAGGTAGAAAATTACTTTCTCAGATTGATGATCTAAAAGAACTTATGACGGTATACAGAAGTGGTCAGATACAAGAGCGAAGAAAAAAGTTATAAAGCCGCTGTTTTCAGCGGTTTTTTTCTTTTATGATTAAAAGTAAGAATCCGATTTCAGAAGGAATATTCATTTCCAGCTTTAATATAAATATGATGGAGGTGAATTGTAATGAAAATAAAAGTCGCCTATTATACAGGTATAGGAAACACAAGGGAAAATAATGAAGATTCAATATTAATCTATGACAATGTATATTCAGAATCAAATTTTGAGGATTTCAAATTAAGAGAGATAGACGTGGACGAAGGATTTTTCTCTGTTGCAGATGGTCTCGGTGGCCATGCAGGGGGGGAGATAGCAAGTGCTAGTGTACTCAAATGTTTAAAAAACTGCAGAGTTGGAGGAAATAAAGAACTAAAAAAAATATTTAAAATGGCCAATGACAAACTAGGGAATCTGGCAAATAAAACAATAGAACTTTACGGTATGGGGACTGTCTTGACGGGGGTTTACTTAAAAAGAGATAAAGCTATTATTTTTAATATAGGAGATAGCAGGACTTATTTTATGAGAAAGAATCTCATAAGGATGACAGATGACCATTCTCTAGTGTGGGAACTAGCTAAAAAAGAGGAGTTTGAAAATGAGGCCGAAATGCACAACTGGATAAGAAAACACCCTAGGAAAAATATTGTCACTTCTGCATTGATTGCTGGTTCAGATGAATTTGAATCTTCTGTCGAAGAGTTAGAGATAAAAAAAAGAGATAAATTTTTTATCTCAAGTGACGGTGTGTGGGAGGAGTTGTCATTTAATGAAATTGAAGATTTTCTTTCTGAGGAGTTGAACACAGCAGCAGAGCTTATACTGGAAAAATGTAAAATAAGGGGAAAAGACAATATCTCCTTTGTAATAGTTGAAATTATTTATGTTTAGGAGTAAACTATGGAAAGTAATAAAAATATTGGGAGGTATGAATTGATTATATTAAAGAGCGAAAAAGAGATTGAAATCATGAGAGAGGCAGGAAGAATAGTAGCTGAATGCCACGGACTAATCAAAAAAATGATAAAACCTGGGGTTACAACCCTTGAAATAGATGAAATGGTTGAAAAATATATAAGGGAAAAAGGAGCTATCCCAAGTTTTAAAGGTTACCACGGATTTCCTTTTTCCACCTGTGCAGCTCCTAACGATGTAATATGTCACGGGATGCCAAATAACGTGCCTCTAAAAGAAGGGGACGTTATAACCATTGATATAGGGGCTTTGTACAATGGTTTTCACGGAGATTCGGCATGGTCTTATGCTGTTGGAGAAGTCAGACAAGAGATAAAGGACCTTATGGAGACAACCTTAGAGGCACTTCACAAAGGTATTGAACAGGCTGTAGAGGGGAATTGTATAGGGGATATAGGAAATGCAATTGAGAAATATGTGAGACCTAAAGGTTATGGTATAGTAGTTGGATTTGCAGGGCATGGAGTTGGAAGTACTCTTTGGGAAGAGCCTGAAATACTACATGTGGGAGAAGCAAAAACAGGTCCTAAATTAAAAAACGGGATGACTATAGCAATAGAACCGATGATTACCTTAGGACATTGGAAGGCTAAAATAGATTCTGATGGATGGACTGCTAGAACAATAGATGGAAGTGTATGTGTACAGTATGAACACTCTATAGCAATTACTCCTGAGGGTCCAAAGATACTGACAACTTTATAGAAAAATTAGGCAAATAAAAAAACCGGATATCCGGTTTTTTTATTTGCTTAAAATGAAAAACTATTTTTAAGTTCCACTTTTTCTTTTTTAAATAGAAGGTCTATTGCCTTAAACATAGCGGATTTTCTAGAACTTACATCATAGGAACTGGCCGATGCAGTTTTACTTATGATATATGAATCCATCTCTTTATTTTGTGCAGTTATAGATAGATTAATAAAGGCTTCAAATCTCTCTTTGGTAATAGGTTTGTTGTTATATAAAATAGGTTCCTTTTTGTCGATAACATATGAGTTAACATTAATGTTGAAAATTGTATTTACATTTTCATCCATATCATTTACTATGGCAAGTTTTTTTGACGAGGTTTGAAAAATTTCTGTTATCAGATCATCGGCTTTGTTTTTTATATAGTCATAAGATTCGCTGGGAAAGTCTCCTGTAATAGATACAAAAACTATTCTAGGGGCATCTAATATGTTGTTTACATTGTTAAGTTGATTTCTTAACTGGGCCTTTGTGTACTGAATGGAAAATACTTTTTCACTTCCAAGTATAGAGGCCATATTTTTATAATTATCATATAGTTCAAAATCAGAGATGCTTTTTTCTAAAAGTTCCTTTTTTTGAAGTAGGCTGTCAGTTTTTTCAACTTTTGATATATTTAAATATATCTCATTTTTGAGAGCAGATACTTTATTTTCATATAATGGAAGTTTTTTATCACTTATAGATGCACGTACTCTATATTTTTTTCTTAGGAAATATTTTTTAACCTTATATTCAACTCCTAAAAGTTCATTTTTAGAAAAAAGATTTACATTGTTTTTTAGATTTTTTTCCATTTCTCCATTTTTTAATGTTTTTTCACTGGAGTAGTTGCTTTCTACTGTAACCCTTATCTGTTGAGAAAGATTGTTTAGAGCGTTTTCCCTGGCTTCTTTTTCAGTAGAACCATATCCTGTGCCGACTATGTCACTAGCTAAAGCTAGAGTAAATAAGGCTATGCTAAAAATAAAAATTAAAATTTTTTTCATTGGAATCATCCTTTCAGATAAATTAAATTGATATTTGTAGGGCTTAATTATTAAAAGGGCCTAACGGCCCCTATACTAATTGAAAAAGTTTTCTAATTCTTGATGTAGTCTGTCTCCAGCTTCATCAGCCTTTAATTTTATAAGTTCCGGATTTGTGGAGGTATCAATATTATTTACAGCTTTTTCAGCTGATCGTATTATATCTTCATTGTCAACGACCATCAATACATAGAGTTCTCCTTGAGGATTTTCCCAAGCCTCGATAATCCGTGAATTGAAAAGGTCTTGACTAACAATATCCTCATAAACTTCTTCTACCATCTTATCAATTGCGGCATTGTCGCCTATCCCGGCCTTGGTAGTATAAGATTTTAAAGTAGAATTAACTTTGAGTCCTATCTGCTTGGCAAGATCAGCCCTTGCATTAGCCATAGCTTCCTTTCTGGCAAAATCAAATCCTAACTCTGTGATCTTAGATGAACCTACACCGGCAATTCCTTTTTTGTAGCTTGGTCTAAGCACCCAATCTGGATATTTCTTGTTTTCAGAATAATCCACACTAGAACATGCAACAGCAAGAAAAAGTATGGCTATCGAAAAAATAAGTTTTTTCATAAGACTCTCCTCCCTTCTTATGGGAAGTATACTTTTTACCAAATACAAAGTCAATAAAATCCCCATAATAATTGCTTAAAGGTATGGTATATGTTATACTTTTTTTGAAAAATTCTGTTGAAAAACAATGAAATTTAGAAGAAAAAAATTAAGAAAACGGAGGAAAAAAATTGATCGGAATAATAGGAGCAATGAACGAAGAGATTATAGAATTAAAAGAAGTTATGGAAAATATTCAGGAGGAAAAAAAAGTAAATCTGACTTTTTATAGAGGTAAATTAAAAGGTAAAGATGTAGTGCTTGTAGAATGCGGAATAGGAAAGGTAAATGCTGCAATCTGTACCACTCTTCTTATAGACCACTATAAGGTTGATAAAATAATATTTACAGGTGTTGCCGGAGGAGTCAATCCTGATATAGAGGTGGGAGATATAGTAGTTTCTACAGAACTCATTCAGCATGACTTTGACACCACAGCCTTTGGAACTGACCATGGAGTTATACCTAGAATGGAAAATTCTGTTTTCACGGCAGATGTGACTCTTAAAAACATTGCTGAAGAGGTAGCCGTTCAGAAATTTGGAAAAGAAAAAGTGTGGACAGGAAGAATTCTGAGCGGAGATCAGTTTGTTGCTTCTATAGACAAGATCAAGTGGCTTAGAGATACTTTCAACGGAGAATGTACCGAGATGGAAGGAGCAGCTGTGGCACATGTGTGTTATTTATTTAATACTCCTTTTTTGATTTTAAGATCTATTTCAGATAAGGCAAATCATGATGCAGATGTTGATTTCGCTGAATTTGTACATTTAGCTGCAAAGAACTCAAAGGAGATTTTAGAAGGGATACTAGAAAGGATCTAAAGGAAGGGAAATTATGGATACAAATAAAATACTCGACGAACTTTATTCCTATTCAATGTTTGGCATAAAGCTCGGACTTGAAAACATCGAGAGAATGTGTGAGGCTCTCGGAAACCCACAGGACAAATACAGGGTCATACACATAGCAGGTACAAATGGGAAAGGCTCTACAGCGACAACTATAGAGGCAGGGCTTATAGAAGCAGGATACAGAGTAGGGAAGTTTACCTCACCTCATATAATACGGTTCAATGAAAGAATACAGTTTGGTGGGAATGAAATAGAGGATCAAGAGATTTGCAGTTACTACCTTAAGGTAAAAGAGGTTGTAGAAGAAAAAAGGATTAAGGCGACTTTTTTTGAAATGACAACCGCTATGATGTTTTTGTATTTTGCAGATAAAAAAGCTGAATTTGTAGTTTTAGAAACAGGAATGGGCGGAAGATATGATGCCACCAATGTTGTAAATTCTGAAATAGCTGTCATTACAAATGTAAGCTTAGACCATGTAGGTTTTTTAGGGGATAATATATATGATATTTCCAAAGAAAAAGCAGGGATAATTAAGAAGAAGTGCATAGTTGTGGTAGGAGATGACAATTTAGATTTTATAAAAGCCATAAGAAATGAGACAGAGAACTTTGTGAATATAAAGAGTAAGTATAAAAATATAGAGTATACTCTTGATAAGGAAAATTTTCTTACAGAGATAAATATAGAAAATAAAAAATACTCTTTTTCTCTATTTGGAGAGTACCAGGTGGGGAATTTTTTATGTGCCTATGAAACATTAAAAATATTGGGCATAGAAAGTGAAGTAATACAAAGGGCTGCAGCAAAAGTAAGGTGGCCTGGAAGATTTGAAGTTTATAGCAAAACTCCTTTGGTAATACTAGATGGAGCTCACAATGCTGATGCTGCTGAAAAGCTGAGAGAAAATTTAAATCTTTCATTTTCTCCTGAAGAGGTTGTAGCGGTAGTTTCAGTTTTAGACGATAAGGATATTCCAAATATAATGAGAGAGATTAGAGGTTTTTCTGATACTATTATCCTTACTTCTCTTGAGATGTTTAAAAGAGGTCTGAAAGGAGAGGAACTTTCTGTATATACAGATTCCTTTAAATTATCCCTCATAGAAAATGATATAAAAGAAGCCTATAAAAAGGCATTTTTTATGGATAAAAAAGTAATAGTAATATGCGGCTCTTTTTATCTTTTAAGCAGATTTAAGCAGGAGGCTTAATTTTGAAGAAAAGAATAGTTTTTTTTAGACTTATGTTGTTGCTATTTTTGATAGCTGCTCCGTTGTATCTATTTAGGATAGTTTATTTTCATTGCAAGGTTCATGTTTTAGAGCGGTCAGTTAGAAAAGAGAATTTGATCAGTAAAATACGAGAAAACTCTCTGACAAGAAATGAAGATTTTTTGGAAAATAAAAACTATAGAATTGCCCTTGAAAAATTAGAAAAAGAAAAACTACAAGTGGAAGGAGTTGTGATAGTTGAACAATAGAATAATTACTCATAAATCGATATCTATAAGAGAGATTATATCAGAATTCGATCTAGAAGTTGTATGTGAGGGAAATCTAGACTATGAAATGACAACCCCAAATATAAATAGGTCAGGCCCTGAATTAACTGGTTTTTTTGATGAGAATTCAGATATTTTAGACTCATATATTCAGGTTTTCGGGAATGAAGAAATGACTTATTTAAAAAGATTAGAGGTCGATAAAAGAGTTGAAATTTTAAATAAATATTTTTCTTATGCTTTTCCAGCAATAATACTGTGTGACATAGATACAATCGATGAAAAATTTCTTGAAATAGCTGAAAAAAACAATAAAAGTCTTCTCAGAAAAAAACAAAGAGCCAGTGTATTTATAAGGGATATCAAATACTTTCTCCAGAAAAAACTTGCTTCAGAGATGATGCTAAATGATCATATACTCTTAGAGATTTTTGGTATCGGAATTCTGATCACAGGAGATGTAGATGCAAAACAAGGTGTTACCATAGAGCTTATCGAAAGAGGGCATAAATTTATAACAGATAATAATGCTATTCTGAAAAAAACTGGAGATGACAAACTTGTAGGTGAAAACAGGTTTGATAAATCATCAGATTCTGAACACTTTTTTTTAGTTCATAAAGGTGGTGGGAAGATAGATCTAACTGATACCTTTGGATTGGGATCCACAAGAAAGGAAAAGCAGATAAACCTTCTTGTAAATCTTGAAAGATGGAATGAGAGAAAATTTTATGACAGACTTGGTTTAGATCAGGTTTTTGAAGATTTTCTAGGGATAAAAATTCAAAGGCTGACTCTTCCTGTACGTAAGGGAAGAAATCTGGCGGTTATTTTGGAAACAGCTGCAATAAATCACAGGTTGAAAAAATCTGGAGTTAATTCAGCAGAGTATTTTTTAAATGAAACTAAGAAATTAATATTAGAAAATAAAATGAGAAATCAGGGAGAAGAAGGTATGAAAAACCATATATCTTTATCAGTCAATGATTTAAAGAAAAAGTTTAATTTAGAAGTATTATGTGGCGAGGACAAGTTAGAATCTGCTTTTATTTATAAAACCAGTATTCATCGACCTGCTCTGGCTCTGTCAGGATATTATGACATGATAGATGAGGATGGATCGGATAGGCTGCAGGTTTTTTCTGAAGGAGAGTTTAGATACTTAGAAAGTTTGGATGAAGAAACAAGAAAGAAAAATCTCGAGACTTATTTAGATTACAATTTTCCAGCTATAATTCTTTCTAAAATAGATGATATACCAAAATATTTTATAGATGCCATAAAGGAAAAAGGAAGAATACTTCTCAGATATAATAAGAGCAAAACCAGTCAGATTATAGCCGATTTCAACTCGTTTCTTGAGACTTATTTTGCACCTTCTATTACACTACACGGTGTATTTGTAGAGATGTACGGTTTTGGGGTCTTACTAACAGGTAAAAGTGGAATAGGTAAAAGTGAAACTGCTCTTGAGCTTATACACAGGGGACACAGGCTTATAGCAGACGACATGGTTAAGTTTATAAAGCACCCTAGTGGAGATATTTTGGGAAGAGCGGCTAAACTACCTCATTTCATGGAAATAAGAGGACTCGGTATTATTGACATAAAGGCTCTTTATGGTTTGGGGTCCGTGAGACTTACAAAAAGACTAGATGCCATACTGGAATTGAGGGAGTTAAAATCTGATGAATACCTTACTTCTACGAAGTACTCTGGAGGATCAATAGAACTCCTTGAAAGTTCAGTACATAAGGCAGAATTATATATTTCATCAGGACGTAATGCTGCCGCTATGGTTGAGGTAGCGACTATGAATCTAATGGCAAAAAAATTGGGGCATGATCCTGAGAAAGCTTATGAAGAGAGTTACGGTAGATTTACAGAGGAAGAAAAAAGAATCCTGGATTTTCAGGAAAATTAAAGGTTAAATCAGAAAGGGAAAATAATGAAAAGAAAGAGAAAAAGAAAAAGTATTTTCTTAGATTATTTTATAGTTAATCTAGGTTCTTTGATTACAGCAGCCGGCATAGCTTTTTTTCTAGCACCAGCGAGGATAGCTCCAGGAGGTGTCTCGGGACTTGCAATTATAATAAATTCTATATGGGGAACTTCTGTAGGTGTAACCATGCTTTTTTTGAATGTACCTATATTTCTTATAGGACTTAAGATATTTGGAAAAGCTTATGGGTTTAAAACCTTCTTAGGAACTGTATTACTCTCTATTTATGTGGATCTTCTAAATTATTTATTTCCGAATATAGATACACTTATCGATTTTGCAAAGGGCGGAAACCTGTTTTTGGCAACAATATATGGTGGCCTTCTTGTGGGACTCGGTGTGGGTATGATAATGAAATTTGGTGGGAGTACAGGAGGAACAGATATCCTGGCTCAGGTTATTAATAAATATTTAAAACTTTCAATGGGATATTCCATGATGGTTGTTGATTTTATTATTGTTTCGATCGCAGCATTAGTTTTTGGTTTTGAAAAGGCTCTTTACGCCATAATAACTCTTTATGCTATTGGAGTGGTAATTAACAAGGTATTTGAAGGTGTAAGTTACAGTAAGATGGTATACATAATTAGCGATAAATATGAAGAGATAAGGAATATAATAATAACAGAATTAGATAGTACAGGAAACGGCTTGGATATAGAGGGGTTATATACAAGTAAAGAGAGAAAAATGATAATGACTGTAATGAGAAATAAGAAGATACATGATTTGAGAGAACATATAAAAGCAGTAGACCCTGAAGCCTTTGTTATAATATCAGAAGTATATGAAGTTTTGGGTGAGGGATTTACTCCAATAAAATAATGGAAGTGGTAAGATGGATAAAATAATAATAAAAAATATGGCTTTTTACGGATATCACGGAGTTTTATCAGAAGAGACGACCCTGGGTCAAAAGTTTTTTATTGACATGGAGATAAGTAAACCTTTGAAAGAAGCCGGAATTACAGATGACCTCACGAAAAGTGTAAGCTATGCAGATATTTATGAGAGGGTAGAGAATATTGCCAGGGGAAAAAGTTATAAGCTTATAGAGGCACTGGCAGAAGCTGTCGCTGGGGATATTCTAAAGAACTTTGATATAAATAAGATAAAAGTAAGAATAAAAAAACCAGAAGCCCCTATACCTGGTCATTTTGATTATGTAGGTGTAGAAATAGAGAGAAGTAAAAATGACTAAAGAAAGGCTGGCCTACCTCAGCCTCGGCTCTAATATGGGAAATAAACTTTATTATATTGTTTCTGCGATTCAAAGGATAAATATCACTAATGGAGTAAAAGTAAGTAAAATATCCTCTTTTTATGAGACAGCTCCCTGGGGAGTAACAGAACAGGATAGTTTTTACAATATAGCCTTGGAGATAAAAACAACGCTTCTTCCCTTTGAGCTTTTGAGAAATCTGCAGAGGATAGAAATAGAGCTTAGCAGAATAAGAGAACTGAGGTGGGGTCCTAGGACGATAGATATAGATATAATTTTTTATGATGATTTAAAGATTGATATACAAGAATTAACTATCCCACATCCTAGGTACATAGACAGAAATTTTGTATTAAAGCCTATGTATGAAATTCATCCTCATAATGAACTTCTCCTAAAATACATGAAAAGGGACAATTCAGAAATCAAAAAAATTAATCCTAAAATTCTTGTAAGCTCATGTCTTTTAGGTGAAAACTGTAATTATAAGGGCGGCAACAATAAAAGTAGTTTGCTAGAAAAACTTGAAAACAGCGTGTTATATATAAAAATTTGTCCAGAAGTAATGGGTGGCTTAGAAACTCCTAGAGTTCCAGCAGAGATAAAAAATAACAGAGTAATAAACAAAGAAAATACAGATGTAACAGAGAAATTTAATAAAGGAGCTTATTTGGCTCTTGAAAAAGCATTAGCAAACAACTGCTCACTTGCCCTAATGAAAGGGAAAAGCCCATCCTGTGGCTATGGTAAAATTTACAGTGGTGATTTCACAGGCAAATTGGTAGAAGGTGACGGTGTTACAGCAAAACTTTTAATAAAAAACAAAATAGATATTATACCAATTTAGGGGTTGTTATCCCAAAAATTTAGGAGGATAAATGAGTAATTATACCGAAATAATTGACAAAATAAAAAATTCTGAAAGAATTCTTCTGACGTCTCATATAAATCCAGATGGAGATGCCCTAGGATCTGGACTTGCACTTTTTCTGGCATTGAACAGATATAATAGGATTCAAAGTCAGTTAGATGAGAACTATATGGACAAAGTTGTGAGATTTGTATTAGAAGACAATGTTCCAGGGAATCTTAAATTTCTCAAAGGAACCGAAATGATTGAAAATATAAAAAATGTTAATAGCAAATATAATTTTGATCTCGTTATCTGTCTTGATTCTGCCAACAAGGAGAGGATAGGGAGTGTAGAAAAACTTATAGGGGATGACAGTTTCGTTATAAATATAGATCATCATACAAGCAATACCAGATATGGAGATATAGACTGCATAGAAAATATATCTTCGACTTCTGAGATAATGTATAAATTTATTAAAGAAATGGGAATAGAAATAGATACACTTATAGGCGAGGCAATTTATACAGGAGTTGTAAATGACACTGGAAATTTTGCCCACTCAAATGTTACAACAAATACATTCTTACTAGCAAGTGATCTATTAGAAAAGGGAGTAGATAATTCTAAAATTGTAAGGGAGTTTTATAACAGCAAAAGCATGTCAACTCTTAGGTTAATGGGAAAAGCTTTGGAAGATATGGTGTATGTTCCTGAAAAAAAACTTGTTCATCTGTTTATATCTATCGAAACTCTCAAAGAGCTAGATGCTAAAAAAGAGGAATCAGAAGGTCTGGTGGAATTAATCAATTCCTATGAAGGTTCTGAAGTATCTCTGTTCTTAAGGGAAGAGGAAAAAGGTAAGATAAAAGGAAGTATGAGAAGTAAGCATGACAAAGATGTTAATGCCATTGCAAAATTATTTGGTGGCGGAGGACATATAAAGGCGGCAGGTTTCACAAGTAGTTTATCAGCAGAGGAGATAATAGAAAAAGTAAAAGCAATGCTTTAAGGGGGAAAAATCATGAAAAAAATATTTGCGTTTTTTCTAATATTACTTACAATAACAGCTTGCAGTAAGACTACAAGTACTGTAAAAAAGGATGACAAAATTCAAAAGCTAAGGGAGTATGATGAATCTAAGGAACAGGCTGGACCTAAGAGAAAGATAGTCATAGGCAAAGTCAAAAATGAAACAAGATTTGGAAATAAAAGACTTGGAGATATAGCAAAGGATGTTTTGATAGCTGAATTTTCCAAGACCAATAAGTTTATCGTTTTGGAAAGAGAAGATCTTGATGCTGTAATGGAGGAAACCGAGTTTTCCAATGCACTTGGACAGGGTATTATTTCCGGTCAGCAGCAGTTTTTAGATGCGGAATATGTAATTGTCGGTTCAATTACAAAATATGCAGTAAATACGACAGGTTCAAGTAAAATAATTTCTAAATCAAAGGAACAGAGAGCAGAAGTGGCAATTGATATCAAAGTTATTGATGTTAGAACTGGTAAAGTTTGGAGTGAACTTGGAGAAGGTTATTCTACTGTAAAATATGGAACAACTTTTGGTGTAGGAACTTCAGGAGGGTATGATGAAAGTCTTGAGCAGGAGGCTTTTAGAGCTGCCACGATTGATTCTATGGAAAATATTATCGAGAGAATTGATAAGACACCGTGGAGTGCAAAAGTAGCAAAAGCATATTCAAATAAAATAATAATTAACTCAGGGAAAATAAGTAATCTAAAATTAGGGACTAAGCTAGATGTTTTTAAACAGGGAGAAAAAATAGAATTTGAAGGAGAATTTTTAGGGTATATAGAAGAAAAGAAGGGAACAGCCAAAATAATTGATTATATGGGTGAAGACGCAGCCATTGCAGTTTTTGACGGTGAAAAATTTGACCTTCCGGCAGTAGTAAAAATTAAAAGATAGGGTGTTTTTATGAGAAGAGGAGTAATAACAACTATCCTTCTCCTGATTTTTTTTACAGGATGCAGCAGCAGAAGAATGGTGCGACAGAGTGAGACAAATGTTTCTCCTGCAAAACTTGCTATTTTACCTATAGACAACCTGACAAATGATGTATCAGGGGCAGAGGTTCTAAGGGAGGTTATCTATGCAGCTTTTATTGAAAATCCCAAAGGCTACGAGGTTCAGCCTATGCAAAAGACAGATGAACTTTTGCTCAATGAGGGTATAACTGATGGGGGGCAGCTTTCACTTGTTCATCCTATAGAACTTTCTGAAATTTTAGGAACAGACGGACTTCTTTATATAAAACTCGAAGAACTTTCTCTTATAACTTTGCCTTTTTATCATGTTCGAAAAATAGATATGACTTACAGAATGTATAATATGGGAAAGCTTTACATCGAAGAACCTCTTGTTGTTGCCAATAGATTTTTAGATATAAACGGTATTTTAAAAACTATAGATGATCCTTCAAACGGACTAGCTTATGCTGGACAAGGGATTGCTATACACCAAGGTCTTAGATTTATAACAGCAGGTCTAGGAAAGCATGAGTTAAGACCTGAGATGGGAATGATCTCATTAAAATTATTAAAAACACTGCCTATTGGTTTAGCAGGCAGTGAAGAATATATACAAGAGGTTGAAAAAGAGATATTGAAACTCAGGGAGAAATTTAAGAATAATGAAAATATTCTTCCTGATAATCTGGAAAATGAATATATTGAGAAAAAAATCATAGAAGATGGTATTCAATTAATAAATTAAATTATGTCTTCCCTTGTATTTTCCCAATAAAAATATTAATATATAAAATAAGAACTATGTATTAAAAGGAGACAGCCTATGAATTTCGATATAGTATTTCTAAAACCAGAAAAATTTGAGGAATGTATGAGTATAGTAGAGCACATTAAAAAAGAGAGAATAGTTCATATTAACCTTTCAAAATTGGATGCAAAAAATTCTCAGAGAGTATTGGACTTTGTCAGTGGAGCAGTTTATATTCAAGAAGCACAGATAATCCAGCCTGGAGAACAAGTATTTTGCTCAGTCCCAAAAGGCAAGAGCTATTTTATGGATGGGAAAGAAAAGGCCCTTAAAGGTGATACAGAACTTATTGATCTTAGATATGATGAAGAAGAGGAGATAAAGCCCAAGTTTGGTTGATAAAATTTTAATAGGATTGACAAAAAACAGCTGTTTGGATAATGCTGTTTTTTTATTTTTGAAGAAAAAATAAGAGGATTTTTTCAATCTGCATCATAAAACATATATATGAATGTACTTATAATTAATAGTCATATTTTGGTCTAGATTTTGCATATAATCTATTTTTGATGGAAAGCTTATCGACTGTAAATTATAAAGGAGGAGAAAATCCATGGAATTAATTGAAATGTTGACAAGTCAATTGGGGGTAACTGAAGAGCAAGCAAAAGGTGGTTCAGGTCTTATATTTAAAATGGCAAAGGACAAACTCCAGGGAGAAGAATTTAGTCAGGTAGCTGATGCAGTCCCTGATATAGAGGGGATGATTTCATCAGCTCCAAAAGCTGGAGTTATAGGTGGATTGACTTCTTTGCTAGGTGGTAAAGCGGGACATCTTGCAGGTCTAGCTAGTGGATTTAAACACCTTGATCTAGGTGGAGATATGGTAGGTAAATTTGTTCCTGTTATACTCTCTTTTGTACAGTCAAAAGGTGGAGAAGGGGTAAAAAACATACTTGAAAAAGTTATGAAATAGGTAAAAAGTAATAAAAAGAGGGACTCTAATAAATAAGAGCCCCTCTTTTTATTATAGTTATCTTGTCACTCGAGTTTAGAAAAACTTCTGCTTTCTTCAATCTCTTCCACCAATTCCCCTATACTTATCCCTGGACAATTGGCAGACATTGCCACAAGAGCCCCCTCCACTATAGGTGCATCTGCTATTACTATTTTATCTTGCTGTTCAGGTTCTAAAAATTCTAAAGACATCTGAGCATTCATAACAGCACTTCCTAGATCGCATAGAATTACCGCTCCATCACCCTCATCAGCTTCTTTAATAGCCTCAAGGATGATATTTGGTTCAGTTCCATAGTAGTCCCCTGAAGTACCGCTTCCATTCACAACTTTAAATGGATAACTTTTCATTTCAGAAGTCAAGTTGATTATTTCTTCTCCTAAATTTCTATTGTGGGATACAATGATGAGTCCTATCATGAATTCCTCCTAATTATAAAACTTCTAAGATCGCCTCTAAAATCAATTTGGTAGATGTAGCACCAGGATCAGCATGCCCAATACTTCTGTCTCCTAAGTAACTTGCTCTTCCCTTGGTAGCTTTAATAGTCTTTGTATACTCCACTCCGTCTCTTGCAGCTATTACTGCCTGCTCTAAAGCCTTTGTTCCAGACTCTTCATCACTGAGGGATTTCTCATAGGCTTCATATGCAGGGATAAGAGAATCGAGTATTGTTTTTTCACCTTTTACGGCTTTTCCCCTCATTTGGATGCCGTCTATAGAAGCTTTGAGTATGCTCAAAAAAGCTTTGGAGTCGATGGATTCCATTCCTTTTACTGCAGCGGCACTTTTCATAAAAGCTGTTCCATACAGAGGTCCAGAAGCTCCTCCGACTGTTGAAATAAGAGTCATAGCGACAGTATTTAAAATTGTAGTACAGTCTTTACCTTCGAGGTCCTTTAGTTTATCTTTTACATTTGTAAAACCTCTTGACATATTAATGCCGTGGTCTCCGTCTCCAATCGCAGTATCGAGGTCATTCAAAACCATTTTATTTTCTATTATACGATCCCCTATATTATTAAGAACATCTAAAAGTTTTTTGTTGTCAATCATAGTATTATCTCCTTTAGAATTGTTTGAATGCAGGTGTATCAGCTTTTGCATTTAAAAGTTTTTTAAGTTCGTCGTCTAATTTAAGGATGCTTATAGAGAATCCAGGCATCTCAAGAGAGGTCATAAAATTACCGACAAAAGTGTTTGCTATTTTGATTTCTTTTGCTTTCATAATTTCTGCTACTTTTCTGTTTACAATGTAAAGTTCCATGAGAGGAGTAGCCCCTAGACCGTTTACCATTACAGCTACCTCTTCTCCCTTTTCTATTTGGATATCCTCTAATATTTTATTCATAAGTTCTTCAGTATGTTCATCTGCAGTTTTTATTTTTTCTTTAGAAACTCCAGGTTCTCCGTGAATTCCAAGACCTATCTCCACTTCGTCTGCTTCTAATATAAAACCTTTTTTACCAGCAGCAGGAACGATACATGCATCTAGTGACATTCCCATACTTCTCACATTTTCTATTACTTTCTCAGCAACTTTTTTTACCTCAGAAAGGTCTCTTCCCTCTTCAGCTGCTGCCCCGGCTATTTTATGGATAAATACTGTTCCGGCGACTCCTCTTCTACCAGCAGTATATGTACTGTTTTCTACTGCAACATCATCATTGACAACAACTTTTTCTACTTTTATGTTGTCCATGGCAGCCATTTCAGCAGCCATCTCAAAATTCATTACATCTCCTGTATAATTTTTAATAACAAGAAGAACTCCTTTTCCTCCATCTACAGCTTTTATAGCTTCAAGGACCTGATCTGGAGTAGGTGATGTAAAGACCTCTCCTGCTACGGCACCATTTAGCATACCTGTACCTACATATCCTCCGTGTGAAGGTTCGTGTCCACTCCCTCCTCCACTTACGAGAGCTACCTTCCCTTTGATTGGTGAATCTTTTCTAACAAGGACATGAAACCCATCTAATTTTTTCAGGTATTCAGGGTGTGCTTCTACAACACCCTCTAACATTTCAGTTACTACATTTTCAGGGTTATTGATTATTTTTTTCATACATCTCCTCCTCGATTATTTTTATGTTAAAATCAAATTTCAACTCTAATTAATATTTTAGAAAAACTTATGTATATTTCCTTTATTGTTTTAATATTTACATATGCTGTAAACAAAAAAGGAAACCCAAAGATTGGCAGCCAGATAGCTGTCTGTCTTGTGTAGTCTCTCTAATTCTCCGCTACATATTTTAAGTTTTAAAATCATTTATAAATCTTTTTGTGCTTATTTACTACAATTTAATGATATTTCATTTTTAAAACAAAGTCAACAAAGGTATACTATATTTGTTTTCACATTTTGTTAAAAGGAAGAGCTTAAAATTTCAGAAAACTAAATTGAGGTTAGATATGTTTATAAAAAGAATTTAAGAATACTTTTTATTACGAGAGGTTACAGGTGAATTTATTAGAAAAATTTTAGGAGGGGAAAATTGAAGATATTTGGACACAGAGGAGCATCAGGTTATGCACCACAAAATACTATATCGTCAGTAAGACTGGCTTTAGATCAGGGAAGTGACGGGGTAGAAATTGATGTACAGCTTACTAAAGACAATGAGGTTGTGGTTTGTCATGATTGGATTATAGATAATGTCTCTGATGGAAAGGGTAAAGTTAGTGATTTTGCATTGGTTGAGATCAAAAAAAATGACTTTGGATCTTATTTTTTAGAGGATTTTAAAGGGGAAAAAATTCCGACTTTAAGTGAAGTTTTAGAATTTTTTCCAAAAGATATTATTCTAAATATAGAGCTCAAAATCAAAGGAAAAAGCAGGGATCTTGTTGCTGAAAAAGTGGCAGATTTATTGCTGTTTCATGAAAGAATTGAAAACACCATTGTATCTTCATTTAATCATTCTTCACTGAAAAAAATTAAAAAATTAATTCCGGAAATTAAAATAGCATTTCTATACAAAAGATGTATTTCTACTATTAATAAAGATATATCCGACTTTGGAATGGATATATACAGTATTCACATTAATGCAAAGTGTGCAAACAAGGAAATTATAAAAGAGATCCATAATCATAATAAGAAGGTATATGTATGGAATTCTAATGATATTGAGACTACGAAAAAATTATACGACATGGAAGCTGATGGTATTATGACTGATTTTCCAATTGATATGAAAAATGCCCTTTGGAAATATATAACAAATAAATCTAAAAATTAAATTTTTAAAAAGCAAAAAAAAATAAAAAAAAGCTGTCTTTTAAGACAGCTTTAATTATTTAATTAAACAGTTTTGATGTTAGAAGCTTGAGGACCTTTTTGCCCTTGAGTGATTTCAAAAGTTACTTGCTCTCCCTCTTCTAAAGTTTTGAATCCGTCTTTTTGAATTTCAGAGAAATGTGCGAATACATCTGTTCCCTCTTCAGAAGTGATGAATCCGAATCCTTTTTCTCCATTAAACCATTTTACAGTTCCCTTTACCATTTGTAATACCTCCATAAATTTTGTTTTGAAATTTAGAACAATTTTTAACTACATCATCACAAAACTTATAAAGTATTGAACGAAAATTAGAAATAAATTTTATTCTTAATAACTGAGTACAGTCTAACATATATAACAAAAATAGTAAAGGAAATATTTTAAAGACAATTCTTTCTTGTAGATTTAATATCTTATCTAGGACATAAAATTATATGTATTAATGAAATTTAATGAGGTTTTAGTGTCTAAATAATTCAAAGTATTTTATCAATAAATTGTTTTAATAAATTAAAAAAGAGGGCTTGTTTACCAAGCCCTCCCACAGTGAAACATCACTTTGTTTATTTAATACTTACTAAGAAACCTAAACCTTTAAATACCTAACTGTTGATTTAAATGACTTTTAAACAGTTAATGGTGCTTCAAATCTAAAACTAAATGTCTTCTTGAAATTCTTAAAAAAACTAACATGGTATTTATGATGCCGTCTTACTTGAAAATCCCTTCGGACATCACGTTCGAAACAGAATAACTTAAACATTAAATCAAATTAATACGTGGATATTACCTACTTAAAACTTTAATCTTCTAAACCAGTCACTTAATCAACCTATCGATGCTCACTGTGAAGATAGAATACGCCACAAATATTAATAATAACTTAAAATGAAATTAATATAATTTCATTTTAAAATTGAATAGCGATATTTGAGATAATAATTACCGTATTTTAAATTTGAAAATTAGAAACTTGTGATATAATTAGACTGATAATTATAAAAAAAGAAATTTAGGTGAAAAAATATGAAAATAAAGAAACTACATCATATATGTATTCAGACTGATTGCTATGAAAAATCTAAAAAATTTTATATTGAAGTTTTGGGATTTGAGCTTGTAAAAGAAACTACTGGTTTTCATCAGAGAGATTATAATACTTGGATGAAATTGGATGATTTTATGATAGAGCTTCAGACACCGAAATCAGGAACAAAATTTTCTAAATGGAGTTCTATGAATTCAGGTCCAGTACATCTATCCTTTTTAGTAGAAAATGTTCAAAAAGCTTATAATAAAATAAAAGCCCAGGGACATACAGATTTTAAGGTAAAAAATGGAAAAGAAATTTATAAGGTGGAAAATGGCTATCTTTTTAAAGTAAAAGCTCCTGAAGGAACTGAAATAGAAGTAAGGGACGATGCAGACATAAATTAAAATAAAAACCCTCTTCAGGAATTACTGTAGAGGGCTTTTATTGATATAAAAATCTTTAAATAATGCTTTTAAAATCCTTTAAAACCTTCAAGAGCAACTCCCAAGATTTTTTTGTAGAAGAGATGGAGAGCTTTTCCTGAGGAGTGTGAGCATTTAGTATATCAGGTCCAAAAGAAATAATATCTACATCGGGCAGTTTGTATTTTAAAATACCACATTCAAGTCCAGCGTGTATAGCTTTTATTTGTGGAGTTTTGCCGAATAAATCGATGAAGGAAGACACCATATATTCTCTGAGCTTAGAAGTTTCAAGATAATTCCATGATGGGTATCTAGCACCTGCCTCAAATGAGCCTTCTGAAACTTCTGCTAGTGCCATGAGCTCTTCTGCAATATAATCTAGTTTATGTTCCTGAGAACTTCTAATGAGTGATTCTAAAATCATATTTTTATTCTCTAGTCTTATTCTGCCTAAATTCAAAGAGGATTCTACAAAATTATCAATATTTGAACTTAGAGAATCTATACCATTTGGATGAAGAAGGATAGTGTTTATGAGTCGTTTGGTGGAAGGTTTGTCTAGCACAGTCTTGTAGTAATTGGCAGTTATTTTTTCTATACTTACCTGTATATCTGGGTCAGTTGTGTAGAATGCTTTTCGTAACTGAGTATTAATAGTTTTTATTGTATTTTCCAATGATACATAGTCAGGGTTTTCTATATAAAGAACAGCTTCAGCCTCTCTTGGAATAGCATTTTCTTTTGAACCACCTGTGAGATCAACTAGATATATTGTATTTTCAAAAGATAATTTTTTTAAGACTTTTCCCAAAGTTTTAATGGCGTTTGCCCTTTGAAAAATAATGTCGGCACCAGAATGTCCTCCTGTTAGACCGTATATTTTTATCTTAAAAAAATTATTTTTCTCAATTGATATTGTCTGAAATGGTATAGACACTTTGAACCTTAATCCTCCTGCACAGCTCACATAAAAAGCTCCTTCTTCCTCTGTATCTATATTTATAAGATATTTACCATTTAGTAAACTTCCGTCTAAGAATTTGGCCCCTGTCATACCTGTTTCTTCATCAGATGTGATAAGGATCTCTAAATAAGGATGGGGAATATCTTCTGAATCTAAAAGTGCAAGGCAAAACGCCAGAGCTATTCCATTATCAGCACCTAGAGTTGTTTTATCAGCAGATATCCAGTCATTTTCAGCTATTAATTTTATTCCCTGAGATTCAAAATCAAAGTCAGTTTCCTGATTTTTTTCCCATACCATGTCCATATGCCCCTGTAGAATAATACCAGGTAAGGTTTCATAGCCTTGACTAGCTTGTTTTTTTATTATGACATTAAGTGCTTTATCTTGTATTACTTCTAGGCCTTTATCCTTAGCAAAGTTTACCAGATAATTACTTATTTTTTCCTCTTTTTTAGAACCTCTTGGAATAGAGCTGATTTCCTCAAAATATTGAAAAACTTTCTTTGGTTCAATATTATTTAAATTAGACAATTGAATTTCCTCCTGTGATATTTATAAGATATTTTATCATTAAACTTTCAAATAAATATATTATTTTTTTAGTTTATAATAAAACTTATTGTATGAAAAAAGTATATTTGGTATATTATAATTAAGAATTATACAACTTCTGCTGATTGCCATTGGTAAAAAATACCGAAGTAAGTCAAATCAGTTTGAACTTGAGGGAGGAACATTATCAATGAATTACGAAGACAAGGCTCTGTTGAGCTATTTAGGAAAAGAAAAAGGATTTGAATGGTATAAAAAATCTTTTGCCAAACATGATGCAAAAAAGGGGAAATTTGCGTGGAGCTGGTCATTTTGGGCATTTATAGGGGGAGGATGGTACTTTATTTATAGAAGGATGTTTGTAGAAGGAGTCTGTCTGCTTGCTTTAGGTGTATTTCTAGCAACGACATATCCGGCTATGATGTTATCTCTAAAAATATCAATGGGTGGAATAGCACCTTATATGTTATATGTAAGGTATAAAAATACTAAAAATGATGTTGAAAGCAAATATAAAAAAGAGAAAGGAAGATTAGAAGCTCTTAGAGAAAGAGGCGGCTACTTTCAACCGGCAATATATTTGGCTGTGGGAGTTTATCTTCTAGCAATATTATTTCTAATTTATGCATATGTTACAGCAGCATAAATCATAAATAAGTATAACAAAATCCCGATATATTTATCGGGATTTTTAAATTTATAGCAAAATTTCTTTTATTTTTTTAACAACACCATTTTGATTGTTGGTTTCTGCTATAAAGTTTGCTTCTTTTTTTAGAAGAGGATGTGCATTTTCCATTGCAAAGCTGTATTTTGCATTTTTTACCATTTCCAGATCATTTAGGTAATCTCCAAAAACCATGGTCTCACACGGAGTTATTTGAAAAAATTCCTGTATTTTTTTAATGGCAGCTCCTTTATTTGCTTTATTATGTATAATATCGAGCCATAATTTCCCAGAGACAGCTATATTAAACTTATCTTCATAGTTTATAAAGTGTTTGTGGCTGTTTTCTTCAGAACCTTTAAAGTCGCATAGAGTGATTTTTAAAATATCATCCTCAATCTTAGTGACATCTTCCACTACTTCAAAACGGGAATAATATCTAGACACTTCTGATACAAGTTTCTCATCACTGTTTTCAATATAAGCAGATTTCTTTCCGCAAATAACTATATGGGCACCCTCTATACCCCGCCCTATCTCTATGAGTTCTATGGCATCTTTTTTATCGATGGTTACAGAAAAAAACTCTATCCCATTTTTCACTACATATGTGCCATTTTCTGCTATAAAAAGCATATCATCCTTTATAGAATCAAATTTTTCTAAGAGATTATAATACTGTCTTCCACTGGCTGCAGAAAATATAATATTTTTCTTTCTGATCTCTTTAAAAACTTCCCAAAATTCATCATCAATTTTATGGTCATCATTGAGTAGACTTCCGTCCATATCTGTTGCGATTAGTTTAATCATTGAACCTCCTTTATAGCTGATTGTGATTTATTTATTAATATTATTTTATAAAATATGGTAACGTTCTTAAGATATAAAGTCAATATCAAATATTAATTTTTCTGTAAAAAGCTTTTAAAGATAGCTAAATTTTAGGAGGAATTTTATTATAAAACCTGAATATGCAGATAAATAAATCAAAAAAAATTTTAGGAGGTTTCTATGAAATTTGTAAAATTTGATAACTCTCTTGTGAGGACAGATGCCATTATAGTCCTTAGAATAAAATTCAGAAATAGCTTTAAAGAATCGGTATGGAATGTAGAAATTTTTATGGAAGATATTTTGTTAGAAGACGAAAAAAATTATTTTTTTGAAAGTTATAAAAGCAAGGAAGAGGCCAAAGAAAGGCTAGAGGAGATAGTGGCGAAAATAGGTATAGAGGTTATTTAAATATTTGCTTTGTAATTTTTAATTGTTACAGACTTTAAACTTTGTTATTTTTGCTTTGAAAACAATAAAAATCAGAGAGCTGTCTTAATACAGCTCTCTGATTTTTATTGTAATTAGATTCCTGCACATACAAATATTAGAAAGGAAATTCGTCATCATCTTCAAATGATTCTGTTTCTGGCTTAGAAGGTGTAGGAGCCTTTGGTTTTGAAGGTTTTGAGTAAGAATTAGAATATCCACCTTGAGAATTGCTGTTGTCATGAGATGATTCGCTGTTTCTTCCCTCTAAAAACTCGATATTATCTACAATAACATCATAAGTAGTTCTTTTTTCACCTTCCACTTCATATCTATTCATCTGAAGTCTTCCCTGTACACCAGTTTTTCTACCTTTTCTTAGGTATTCTCCTATTAATTCTGCAGTTTTTCCAAAAGCTACACAATTGATGAAATCAGCTTCACCTTTTTGGAATGGTCTGTCCACAGCTAGTGAAAATCTACAGTATGCTTTTCCGCTTTGTCCATACTTTAATTCAGGATCTCTTGTGAGCCTTCCCGTTAATACTACTAAATTCAATATAATCACCGTCCTAGATAAGTTTATTATTTAAAGTCGATATAAAATATTGTAGAAAATCAACATTTCAAATCATTAAGTATCTATTTTCTGTAGGGTATGGGATACCCAAAATATATAGACAAAAGAATTATATCATAAAAAATCTGAAAACAAAATTTTAAATTTAACTATTGGCAGAGTCTGAAAAAAGGTAGTCATAGAGTAAATTTTAAAATATAAGAGCCTGCATATTAATTATTTTGAATTGTTAAAATATTACTCGCCAATAATTTAAAGTAGATGAAAAACTGATTTTTTAGGAATCAATATCAGCAATTGATTTAAGGAATCTAACAAAAACATAACGAGGATTAATATGCAGGCAATTTAATTATATCCCCATTTTACCCAAAATAAAATAGTATAAAAATACAATTACTCATAAAAATTTTTTTTCTCTTGGAAATCATCATTTAGTAAAATAATGTTCATTTTTGATCCTTTATAAATTAGTATTACATGTAAATAAGGACTAGATTTTTTTATTTGATGACAAGAATAAAATACAACTAGATTATGAAAAATAAAAATAAAAAGGTTAAAAAAAAATAGTCATAGAGTTTAGAATGATGAGAAAGTTATGCTATAATAGAGAATGAAAAATAAAAAAAGGGGGGAAGGTTGTTGATTTTAAAAAAACGTACACATAAAACAAAAGGAGAATTGAAAAGAACATTAACTTTTTACAGAATAATTGTTGTTCTGCTTATTACTTATATTTTAGGATCACACCTTGGAGTATTTTAAATACTATACTGATTTAGAGTGTTCCAATAATTAAGTCACATCTATAATTAGGAGATTAAAAATGAAAAATAAGTTTGCTTTAATTTTTTTAGTTTGTTTGCTTTTTTCTGCAACTGCCAAGGGAGAAAATGAAAATAAAATTACACTTTCTGTCGGAGCAGGTGCTATTACACAAAATAGTATCTACCAGTCAGAGGATAAGTATGAGACTTTTTCAGTGCCAGCTGTAAATTTGAGATATGATAATTTTTATATCAATTACGATGAAATCGGATATGACCTATATAACCAAGACGGTATGAAATTAGGTCTTATTGGGAAAATCCACTTAGGTTACGATTCTGATGATCTGAAAGATGAATATGAGGCTATGGAGGACAGAGATTTTGATTTTCACCTTGGACTGAAAACTACGTATAATTATGAAAATTTTAAATTTGTTACCTTTGCAACTGGTGACATAAGCGGAAAAAGTGACGGTAAAACCCTTGGGTTTGAAGGGAGTTCAAGATATATGCTGATTAACAGGAGACTTTATTTTATACCTGCAGCAGGAATTACCTATGTTGATGGAAATTATGTAGATTATTTCTACGGAGTAAAGGGAAGCGAAGCAGTCTCTGGAGGAATAAACGGCGGATCAGAGTATAGAGGTGCCGGAGATTTGATATATGGATTAAAAGGAACCTTTAGTTTTATCTATAGCAGAGATCTTTCTTTTCAATGGATAAACGGTGTGAAACTATACGGTGGGAATATAAACAATTCTCCCATAGTTAGAAAGGACTATTCTGTTTATACAGGTTTGGTTGTGACGTACAGATTTCTATAGGGGCTCTAGGGCCTCTTTTTTTTTAATAATGATTTAAATATTAAATATTAAAAGATTTACAGACAAACTACTTTTAGTAAATACTTATTTAACACTAGAATGTTAGACTTGCTTCGGAACAAGGGGAATAGAGTTTATGAAATTTTACAAAAGGAGAGGATTGAGAAAATGAAAAAAAAAATTGCATTGTTACTGGCGGGACTATCAATTGTATCAGGTACAGCTTTAGGAGCATCTTTTAAATTAACAGATGAGATTAAGATCAATGACGAAACAAACTACAGATCAGATGAAAGAACCAAGACAGAATGGACTATAGCTAAAGGTGAATACAAGGCTGACAATGGCTTAAAATTAAAATTTGATGTTGATAGAGATGATATTAATTACGACGCATCTGGTTATGAGGATCATGAAGGCTGGGATACATATTTTGCAGCATACTACCCACTTGCATCTGTTGAATTGGGTGGCCTTACATTTAAAAACGAAATAGGTGCAGAGATGTACTATGACCAAGAGGATTCTTATGATAAAAACGGGTCTGATCAAACAGAAAAAGAAGAAACAGAATTAGGGCTTGCTCTTAAAACTAAGACCAAACTAAACGATACTACAACTTGGTCAACTAAGTTATGGGCTAGAAATATTGATTATGAAAAAGGAACAACTGATGAGGATGAGGTGTTATATGGAATAGAAACTTCAATGGGAATGGATTTCAACAGAAACTGGTCGGCTGAAGTGGAAGTTGACGGTTTCTGGGGAGGATACAGTGACAGCGCTAACACATTTGCAGGTGACGGAATTGATTCATTCAACTATGAGGTCTTTGCATACTTAGACTATGCTCAAGATTTATATAAGACAGATAATTTCAAATTATTCTTTTCAACAGAGTTTGCCATGGAATTCTATGCTCAAGGAGATGACTATAAGGACGCAGAAGAAGATTACTCTGAATATTACATACAGCCTGGGCTCGGGTTCAAATATGGTGTGACAGAATCTGTAGCCCTTCACGGTTGGACAGGCTACAAGGTGTTAGGAGAAACAGCCAACGGCGACGGAACAGTAGATGATAACAATGAGTGGGAATCGGTAGTAGGATTTAAGGTAGCTATGTAATCTGATTTTTATTTAACTCTCCCCGAGTTAAATATAGATTAAGCCCGACTTTTAGCCGGGCTTTTGACTTTAGAATAAATAATCACCTAGATTCATTTACAGTTTCTAAATATCTCTGACAGTGGGAACATTTGACCTTGTTTCCTTCCCTTATAAACTCTATAGGCTCACAGCTTATTTGTTTATTACAGTAAGGGCACTCCTGGGTGCAGAAAAGATAAGAAATTTTTCTTTTGATGGATTCAAAAATTTTATAAAAATTAAAATCATACATAAAAAATCACCTCAAAAATATGTATTCGGCATATAGATAAAATCCTTTTTTTATCTTTTATACTATCATTATAACCTTAAACAGATAAAAAATGTAGAAAATTTAAAAGAATTAAAGGAAATATTCTTGGAATATGTAAATATCACATTAGGGGGGGATGTTAATGAAGCGATTTTTATTATTAGCAATAATGTTGTTGAGCTTCTCTTTTTCTTATAGCTCTAGTAGCTACACAGCTGAGAAGGGGATAGTGCAATCATTACTGGAAAAAACAGGTATAAAAAAAGATCGGAGCAAGGATTTCAAAGTAGACGATATAAAAGTTTTTACTGAAAAAAAAGATTATAGAAGGATAAACATAGATATAAAGAATGTTGGATCTGAGAATTATGAGTCAGTTACCTTTTCAATTTTGTTGGGAAAGACAGAGGAATCAATGTCAGAAGTATATACTTTTACTATTTATGACTTTGATTCTGGTAAAAAATATAAATTCGACTCTAAGGTATATGTGGGAGATGTAAGAGGCAGAAATGCAGAAGTTAGATTTATAGGGGGAAAAGCTGAATAGCTTTTCCTCTTTTGTTTTGCAGAGGAAGTTTAGCTGTGTTATAATAAGGCGAAAAATCCGAAAAAAAGGGAGATCTGAAATATGAAAAGAGCTGTGCTTTTGGATGTAAGTGCAATTATGTATAGAGCATTTTTTGCTCATATGAATTTTAAGACAAAAAATGAACCTACAGGAGCAGTATTTGGTTTTACAAATACGCTGTTGTCAATTATTGATGAGTTTTCCCCTGATTATATAGGGGCTGCCTTTGACGTCAAAAGATCAACTCTGAAAAGAAGTGAAAAGTATAAAGATTATAAATCTGCCAGAAAACCAATACCTGAAGACCTAGTAACTCAAATTCCAAGGATAGAGGACCTTTTGGATTGTTTTGGTATAGAAAAATTTAAAATAGACGGTCACGAGGCAGATGATGTTATAGGGGCCTTGGCCAAGAAACTCTCTGCAGACAATATTGAAGTCTATATAATAACAGGAGATAAAGACCTTTCTCAGCTTGTTGATGACAACATAAACATAGCTCTTTTGGGAAAAGGTGAGGGAAAAGAAAGGTTCAAAATACTCAGAACCGAAGAAGATGTGGTAGAACAGTTAGGAGTAAAACCTAATGATATACCTGATTTATTTGGACTTATAGGGGATGCCAGTGACGGTATTCCAGGAGTTCGTAAGATAGGGTCTAAAAAAGCTTTGGTAATGCTACAAAAGTATAAGAATCTAGAAGGAGTCTATAATCACATTGATGAACTATCTGATCTTCCGGGAATAGGAAAGGGCCTCGTAAAGAATATAGAGGAAGATAAAGACCTTGCATTTCTGAGCAGAGATTTGGCAACAATAGATTTAGAGATACCTGTAGATTATGATCCTCATAAACTTCAGCACGGTATAGAAAAGAATAGGCTTTATAACCTCTTTAAAAATCTAGAGTTCAAGGCTCTTATAAAAAAGTTAAACCTGAAAGAACAAGAGCCGGAAAAAGAAGCTTTAGAAGAGCATAAAAAGAATTCTTCAAAGGAAAATAAACAAATGAGTCTTTTCGGAGGGAAAGTTTCAGAAGAGATCGTTGTTGAAAGAGAAAATAAAATAATTACAACTGAAGATATGTTTGAAGATATGCTTAAAAAAGCAAAGTCTGAAAAAATTGCAGCTATTTTATATGGAGATTGTGGAATATCTGTAACCTTAAAAAGTGGGAATTATTATATGCCTCTTAGTCATGACTATATAGGGTCTGAGAATAACAGCATAGAACTTTTGAAAAAATTCTTATCTGCTGATATAGAATTTATCTCATATAAGTTTAAGGATATTTTAAATGAAGGATATGAGATAAAAAACATTCATTTTGATGTCATGATAGCGTATTTTCTTCTAACTGCCCAGACTAAAGAGAGTATAGAGGTTGTTCTTCATAATGAAACTGGGGATGATTTTCCTCTGTATAAAGATATTTTCGGGAAAGAAGACCCATCAAAACTTCCAGTAGAAGAATACGGAGAATTTATGATGAAAAGAAGTGAATCTCTATATGATATATATAAAGATCTGAAAAATAGAATCGAACTAGAGGATATGCATGATCTTTTTTATAATGTAGAGATGAAACTAATTTTAATTCTTTCTAAGATGGAACAAGAGGGGATAGCCATAGACCCTGAATATTTTCGAGAATTTAGTTTAGAACTTTCCGATAAACTTCAAGAGTTGAAAAAAAATATATTCAAGATATCTGAAGAGGAATTTAACCTGAATTCACCAAAACAACTTGCAGAAATACTTTTTATGAAGCTCAATATTGAGCCAGTTAGTAAGACTAAGACCGGTTTTTCTACAAATGTAGATGTGTTAGAGACACTTAGAGACAGAGGAGAGAAAATAGCTGAATATATATTAGACTACAGGAAACTTACAAAACTTCAGAGCACATATGTAGACGCCCTTCCCAAACTGGCAGATGAAAGAAACAGGCTTCATACAACTTTTAATCAGACAGGTGCGGCCACAGGAAGGCTGTCATCTTCAAACCCAAATCTTCAGAATATACCTGTAAAAAGTGACGAGGGAATAAAAATAAGACGTGGTTTTATATCTGATAAAGGGAATACCCTTTTGGCAATTGATTATTCTCAGATAGAACTCCGAGTACTAGCAGAACTTTCAAAAGATGAGACTCTCATAAAAGCTTACTCAGACGGACTAGACCTTCATGATCTTACGGCAAAAAAAATATTTGATATAGACACAGATGTAACAAGAAGTCAAAGAACCATGGCAAAAATAGTTAATTTTAGTATTATTTACGGTAAAACCCCTTTTGGACTTTCTAAAGAGTTGGGAATAAGTCAAAAAGACGCTAAAGAGTATATAAAAAGATATTTTGAACAATATCCGAGAGTCAAAGAACTTGAAGAGAAAATTATAAAAAATGCAGAAGAAACTGGATATGTAAAAACTTATTTTGGAAGAAAAAGATCAGTAGACGGGATCAGTTCAAAGAACGGGAATATAAAAAAACAGGCTGACAGAATGGCTGTAAATACTGTTATTCAGGGAACAGCAGCTGATATTCTAAAAAAAGTGATGATAGAGATAGATAAAAAGATCAAAGATAAAAACGATATTAAAATGAATCTTCAAGTTCATGATGAACTAATTTTTGAAGTTAAAGATGAGAGCGTAGAAAAATATGCAGATCTAATAAAAAATATAATGGAAAACAGCATAAAATTCAAAAATGTTAAACTAGAGGCAAATGTTGCCCAAGGAAAAAACTGGGCAGAAGCCAAATAAAGGGGTGGGGAGATGTCATATACTCACATGGTAAAAGAGGAGGTCTTAAAAAAAGAGATTAGTTCTCCTTTGGAAAAATTTTTAGAGATATATTCTTTTTTAAAGGGTAAAAATTCAATTTTAGAAGACAGGATAGAGATAAAACTTGAGAATAGAGAGATAGCAGAGAGAGTATATGAATTTTTAAAAGAGATTACTCAGATGAAGATTTTTATAAAGTATTCTGTGAGCAGAAGGTTAGGGGAGCATAATGTTTATACCATAAGCCTTCCTAAACAAAAAGGCTACACTGATTTTATACGCAAGCTTAACAGATATGATAATATCGAACTTGCTGCTTATGATGAAAAATTCAAGGGTTTTTTAAGGGGGCTTTTTCTTAGCTGTGGATACATAAAATCACCTGATAAAGAGTATGCAATGGATTTTTTTATCGATAGTGAAGAAATCGGAGAAAAACTTTATAAGACTTTGAAAAAGAAGAACAAAAGAGTATTTAAAACTAAAAAAAGAAATAAAGCTCTTATTTATCTCAGAAATTCTGAAGATATTATGGATATAATGGTCAACGTGGGAGCTATCACAGAGTTTTTCAAATATGAAGAAGTAACTATGATGAGAGATTTGAAAAATAAAACCATTAGAGAGATCAATTGGGAAGTGGCCAATGAAACTAAGACTCTAGACACTGGAAAAAAACAGATAAAAATGATAAAATACATTGGCAAGAAAATTGGATTAAATAATCTGACTGGTGTTCTTGAAGAAGTAGCTTTTTTAAGACTTCATAATCCTGAAAGTTCTCTTACAGAACTTGCAGAGATGGTGGGAATATCCAAATCTGGAATAAGAAATAGATTTCGTAGAATAGAACAGGTTTACAATGAGTTGATAGAAAAAGAAAAAACAGGAGACAAACAAGAGTGAGGGGCTATGAAAATAATAGAAAATATATTTACAACAGAGGAAAAGTTCCCAAATACATATGTAGCTATTGGTTCTTTTGACGGAATACATTCGGGACATAAAGAGGTTATATGTTCTGCAGTCAAAAGAGCAAAGGAAAAAAACGGCAAGTCGGTTGTATTTACCTTTGCCAATCATCCCATGGAGGTTGTGGACAAAAACAGAGCTCCAAAACTTATAAATTCAAAAGAGGAGAAGATCCATATTCTAGAGGACATGGGAGTTGACTATATAATTTTCCAACCCTTTGACAATGAGTTTTCTACAATGGCTCCTTTCGATTTTGTAGAAGAGGTACTTAAAGAAAAATTAAGTGCTAAGGAGATTTTTGTCGGTTTTAACTTTTCCTTTGGTGAAGGTGGAGTTGCTAAGACTGATGATCTCATAGAATTGGGTAAGGCAGTGAATATAAAAGTAAATAAGATACCTCCTGTAAAAATAGATGACCGTGTAATAAGTTCTACCCTTATAAGAAAACTTATTACTAAGGGTGATTTAGATAGAGTTAAAGAATATCTGGGATACCCGGTTTTTATAATAGGAGAAGTAATTCACGGTAAAAAATACGGAAGGAAAATGGGCTTTCCCACAGCAAATCTGAGTATATTGAATAAGGTGTATCCGCCTTTTGGTATATACGGAGCCTCTGTGAAAATAGAGGGAGACGAAAAAGAACATGATGCAGTGGTAAATATAGGAAGAAATCCCACTTTAAAGCCTGGAGAGCAGAGTATAGAGGTTCATATCCTTGATTTTGATGAATACATCTATGGGAAAAAGCTTTATGTAAAACTTGTAAAGTTTTTAAGAGAGGAAAAAAGATTTTCGTCTATGGATGAGCTAAAAAAAGTAATAAGAAATGATGTCATGACATGGAAAAATTATTTAGAAGAGGGACCTTATGAATAATGTAACTCTTAAAATTGACAATTTTGAGGGACCGTTGGACCTTTTACTTCATCTAATTGATAAAAAAGAGTTAGAGATTGCTAAAATAAAGATATCTCAGCTTATAGATGAGTATCTTAGTTTTTTATCAAATCTAAAAAGAGAAAATTTAAGTATTAAAGTTGAGTTTCTCATAATAGCTAGTGAACTCCTTGAAATAAAAGCTCTTTCTATACTGAATATGAGAGAGAGAGAAAAACGGGAAGAAGAACTAGGAAAAAGACTACAGGAATATAAATTTTATAAAGATATAACAGTTAAAATAAGGGAATTGGAAAATGAATTTAATATCCCCTATACCAGAGAGGAAGGTAAAAGAATAAAAAAAATTCCTTCCCAGGAGTTTGATCTTAGTAAACTTTCAATAATTGATATATTTAAGGCCTATAGCAATTACATTGAAGAAAATGTGAGAGAAACTCTGGAAATAAATACAGATCAAAAGTATTATCTCCAGGAAGAGATGGAAAAAATAAAAGAATTTTCTTCTGAAGAAAAAATTAATTTAAATAAAATCTTTGAAAATGCAGAAAACAAGATACATCTTGTATATATTCTTCTTGCCATTTTAGAATTATACAAAGTAAATTTAATAGAAATAGAAGGGGAAACCCTGAAAGTTTTAAAATAAGTGACAAGGTTCTTGTCACTTTTTATATGATTACTATAAAAGATGATGGTGATGAAATGTTTAGAAGTGGAATATTGGTAATGTTAATAACAATGGCAAGTAGAATTTTAGGTCTGGTCAGAACGGCATTGATAGCCTATTATTTTGGAGCTACTAAATTTACAGATGCTTATTTTAGTGCATTTAAAATAAGTAACTTATTCAGACAGCTTCTAGGAGAGGGGGCCTTAGGGACTGTTTTTATCCCTATCTATAACGAAAGAGTTGTCAAACACGGTGAAAACTCAGGGAAACAGCTTATTTTTTCAATACTAAATCTTCTCTTTATAGGAACATCTATTATCACTTTATGTATGATTGTTTTTTCTAATCAGATTATAGACATGATAGTAATGGGGTATCCTCTAGAAACTAAAATTATAGCATCTAGACTTCTAAAAATTATGTCGGTTTATCTCGTATTTATAGGAATGTCCGGAATGATATGTGCCGTCTTAAATAATTTTAAACAATTTGCAGTACCTGCTTCGACTTCCCTTCTTTTTAATATTGCGATAATTATATCTGCTGTATTTTGGGGTAAATCAGTTGGAATTGACGCATTGGCAATTGGTGTTGTTGTAGGTGGTTTGCTCCAGCTTTTTATAGTATTGCCTAGTTTTTTTAAAATTATAAAGAAATATAAATTTTCTATAGATCTGAAAGATCCGTCACTGAAAAGAGTTTTTTATCTTATTTTGCCAATGCTTTTAGGAATATTTGCAAAGCAGATCAATAGTGTAGTGGATCAATTTTTTGCTTCTTATTTAAAATCCGGGGGAGTAACAGCTTTAGAAAATGCAACGAGACTCTACAATTTACCCTTAGGGGTCTTTGGAATATCGATTGCTACAGTTATCTACCCCAGTATGTCTAAATCAATAGAGAGAAAAGATTTTGATGATGTGAAAAAGAGTCTTGGCAAGGGTTTAAATGTCCTTTTATTTCTTATAATTCCCTCTATGGCAGTACTTACCATATACTCTAAAGATGTTATATCTCTTGTGTTTTCATACGGGAAATACAGCGAAAATGCAGTGATGATAACTTCTCAGTCATTATTTTATTATTCTGTAGGTCTTTATTTTTATACTGCTATCCATCTTCTCAGCAGAGCTTTCTACGGCATGAAAAATACAAAAGACCCGGTAAAATTTTCTATTTTTTCTATAATAATCAATATAATTTTTAATGCACTTCTTATACAAAAACTTCAGCACAGAGGACTGGCTCTTGCTACTTCTATTGCTTCAGGAGTCAACTTTTTTCTCCTAATATATTATTTTAGAAAGAAATATATAGGGGTAGATCTAAAAAAGATGGGCGGATTTTTATTGAAAATTTTGGCTTCAACAATAATAGCTATATTTTCAAGTTATTTTATAGATATAATTTTTATCAAACTTTTGGTTTTTTCAATTGTTTATCTTGTTCCTTGGGCAATACCTCTTAAAAGGAGGGGAATAGATGTATTCTAATGAACTCTCTACATCAACTAATTATAAAGTTTATACCCCGAAAAAGATAGCTGATGAAATGGTAGATAAATCCTTGGAATTTTATTTTGAAGGAGAGTATTCAAAAGAAAAAATAGATAAACTTCGAATTGCAGATATATCCTGTGGTACGGGAAACTTACTCTTAGCTGTTCTTGAAAAGATGATGGAGATTTCAAAAGAAGTATACGGAGAGTATAAATACAATCCCAAATGGATAGAGGGCTACGATATTGATATAGAGGCTCTAGAAAAACTCAGAATTCGAAGCCAAATATTATTAAAAAAATATGGTGTGACAGGAGAGATATCGACATTTTGTAAAAATTCTATAATATATTCCAATGAAAAAAAGTATAAAATTATATTGGGAAATCCACCTTATTTCGGAGAAAAAAATAATAAAGAGATATTTCAGGAATTAAAAAAAAATGATTTCGGAAGTCGATATTACGAGGGTAAGATGGATTATTTTTATTACTTTATTGAGAAAGGAATTGACCTTTTAGAAAATAAAGGTATATTATCCTATATAACAACAAATTACTGGCTTAAAGCAGACCATGCCACCAAACTGCGGGAGAAAATTAAAACTGAGACAGACTTCAAATATGTAAATAATTATAATATTTCAGTTTTTAAAAATGCACCTGGACAACATAATTTTGTTTTTTCTCTCCAAAAGTCAAAAGGAAATGATGAATTTGAAGTTATAGATGAAAACAAAAAATATATTTCAAGAAATTCACTTATTTATAATGGCATTGGGAAAATAATATTGGCTTCACAAGAGGAATTGAAAAATCTAAAAAAAATATATAATAACCGAACTCACACACTAGGTGAATTACTAAATATAAATCAAGGTATCGTTAGCGGGTGTGATAAAGCATTCGTATTTAAAGAGTATCAGGAAAATTTTTCTGAGTATTTAAAACCCTTTTATAAAAACAAAGATATTCATAAATATGTGGTTGAAGAATATAGCAAATTTTGGATACTTTATATTGATAGAGATACTAAAGTTAATGAGAGAGTTTTAGATCATTTGGAAAAACACAGAGAAAAATTGGAGTCTAGAAGAGAGGCTAAAAATAAAAAAATCAACTGGTGGGAACTTCAGTGGGCACGGGATAATAAAATTTTTGGACAACCAAAAATAGTCGGACGTCAAAGAAGCAGATATAATAAATTTGCATATACGGAAAAAGAATTTCACGGAAGTGCAGACATCTATTATCTAACTAAAAAATCTAAAAAGATAAATCTTTTATATATTTTAGGCTATCTTAATTCAAGTTCTTTTTATAGTTGGTTTAGATATAACGGCAAAGTAAAAGGATATAATCTTGAATTATATTCTACTCCATTAAAAGAAACACCTATTTATTACCCAGATGATCCAAATAAAATTAACTATATTGAAACCTTGGTAAAACAGCAAATAGTAAATTATGACGAAAAAATTCAAACTAAGATAGACGAATATTTTAAAAATACATATTAAAGGGGTGCCTAGGCACCCCTTTAATATTTTTAAGATATTTTAACTCCCTTGATATCGTCTAAGTCAAATTTTAATGAGAAGAAAATTTGAGATTTATCGGAACATCCTCTTTCACTTGCTTGTTTGATATCCTCTATATCCATATCTAGAATATCACCCTTTTCAAAACTTCTTAACTTACAATTCCTACACTTTTCCAGTGCAGGATCATAACATCCGTATCCTTCTAAAAGAAGATTATTTTTTTCAATAAAATATACAATTTTTGCTTCCCGATCAAAATCTCGTGGAAAATTGATGCTTAAAACCATTTGTCCCTCCTTAATCATATAACCTAAAGATATTTACTCCATAAACTGAACTTTCCTTCATTTTTGACAACTTTTTTTTTGAGAATATCGACCCAAGGACAGTTAAAAATCTCTTTGGAAAATAAGATACTTAAACAAACATAAGATGCCAAATCATCAGCGTGAATAAGACAACAAACATTTATTTAGTGTGGAAGTAGGAAAGACTAATATCGTTCAACAATAATTGAGTAATAAGATTTTTTAGTCTCACCTGTTGCTATGTCTAGTATCTCAGGTTCATGTTCTGTAACTTTAAATTTAAGAAGATGTTCTTTTATATCTTCAGCTTCGAAGATATGGGGCTCTAATTCAACTTTATCATCACTTTTGAACCGTATGATAATCTCTTTATTGTTCACCATACACCTTTTGGATTCTGGATCTAATAACTCATATCCAAATCTTTCAAGCTGATTAATCAACTCATCTATTAAAGCCATATTGAACACCTCCTCTTATATATTTTTTCTTCATGAAGATTAATTTTCCTTTAAAAAAATAAAAAACCTGTCTAAAAAAAATAGAAAGGTTTTTTTATAATTAGATTATTCATTTCTAAGGGCATCAATGGGGTTCATACGAGCTGCCTGATTGGCAGGATAAACTCCAAATATAAGTCCTATAAGTGTAGAAATCACTACAGATATTGTCATAACATTAACTGAGAATATAGGGGTAATTCCTGAAACAATTCCAAAGATCTCGGCAGCCAGAAAGCCCATAAAAATACCGATGGCCCCTCCTGATATGGATAATACAATGGCTTCGGTTAAAAACTGAAAGAGAATATCTCTGTTTTTTGCCCCTATAGCCTTCCTTATACCGATCTCCTTTATCCTTTCGGTGACACTGACCAGCATAATATTCATAACGCCTATACCACCTACTAAGAGGGATATAGAGGCCACAAATGTAACAAAGACATTCAATGTAGATAAGATTTCATTAAAGGAACTTCCACGGGAAACCTGTTCCTCATACTCATAAATATCTGTCACATTTTTATTCTCTAGCTCAGTCATTATATCTGTGAGCATTACCTGGGACATGGATGTATCAGAAGCTTTTACAAGTATAGAGGAATATTCATCTGTTTCGGTGATTCTTTCCATCAGAGGAAGAGAAATTCTTCCAAGTGCAGGTATAAATCTGCTTATTCCCAGTTCATTCATAGCAGCATCTGGATGCTGGAAAACACCTACTATTGTAAAGTTTTCTATTTTATTAAGTCCTCTAAAATCTATGGAAATTTTTTCTCCCAAAGGATTTTTATCCGGGAAGATTTTATTTGCAGTGATATGGTCTATAACTATAACGTGGGTTTTTTCTAAAAATTCATTTTCCAGAATAGGTCTTCCCATTATATAGGTGAGTTCATCTATAACCTCGAATCCAGGACTTGTCCCGAATAAGCCACCTCTTAAATTTTTATTGTTAGTATTTTTATAATCGACTCGTTGGAACATCCTAGGTGAGATTGCCTCTAAGTTGTCGTTGTCTTTTAGCAATGCTACGTCACCGCTGTTCAGAGCATAGGAGCTTCTGTAATTTTCGTGGTCTGTATCCACAGATATTTCGTATACCCCAAATCCACTTTTGGCAAGGGAACCGGTTATTTTTTTCTGACCTCCCTGTCCGATGGCAGACATTGCTATGACTGAGGATATACCTATTATAATACCAAGCATAGTCAGTAGAGATCGCAGCTTGTTGCCACTTAGACATTGAATTGCGCTTTTAAAAATCTCTATAAAATTCATAGTCAGTTACCTCGTCTTTTATTATTTTTCCGTCTCGGAAACGGATAATTCTCTTACAGTGAGTTGCTACATTGTCTTCATGGGTGACCATGACAATTGTAACACCTTTATTATTTAAGCCTTTAAAAATCTCCAGAACCTCCTCTTCAGATTTAGAATCAAGGTTACCTGTAGGTTCATCAGCTAAAATTATGCTGGGATTGGTTACAAGGGCTCTTGCCAGAGCAGCTCTTTGCCTCTGCCCTCCGGAAAGTTCATTTGGTTTGTGGTCAACCCTGTCGCCCAGACCGACACCTTCCAGGGCTTTAACTGCCCTTTTTTTTCTTTCATGGGCGTGAACTCCAGAATAGACAAGGGGCAGAGCCACATTTTCCCAAGCTTTTAATTTTGGCAGCAGATTAAAGGACTGAAATACAAAACCAATTTTATTATTTCTTATTCCAGCAAGCTGATTTTCATCTAGATCCTCTATACTTACCCCTGAGAGTTTATATTCTCCTTCTGTTGTGTGATCAAGACATCCTAGTATATTCATCATAGTAGATTTACCGCTTCCGCTAGGTCCCATTATGGCCACAAATTCCCCTTCTTTCACTACAAAGGAGACATTATCTAAGGCCTTTAGTGATATATCACCAGTAACATATGTTTTATTCAGATTATTTATTTCAATAACATTTTTTTTAGAAGAATAATTCATATTATCCACCTAGTCCTTTTTCTTTCTAGTAGGTCTATTTTCAGCGGTTTCTATTTTTACCGCTGTACCTTCGGTTAGTATCTGATCTGGATCTTTTAAAATCTTCATATTGTTCTCTAGCCCTTCTACCAATAGTACACTACTGTTGTTCATCTGAATTTCTATATATTTTTTTGTTATTGTAGAATCAGGGTTTAGTTGGAAGACATAGTATTTTTCGCCATCCTGAAGTATTGAAGTTCTTGGAACTGCTATGCTGTCTTTGTTTACAGAGGTGATAATTTCCACATCCACATTGAAGCCTGGTCTTAATTGTTCTGGTACATTTTCCATTGTTATTTCTACTTCTACATAAGCTTCAGTTTCAGCAGAAGATGAGTTATCAGAGCTTGTGGCTGTAGAAAGTGTGGATATTTTGCTTACGGTACCTTGAAAAGTCTTTTTGTATGACTCAGGAGATATTCTGACCTTTTGTCCAAGCTCTACTCCGTTTATGCTGTACTCAGGAACATCTGCCACTACTATAATGTCAGATAAATCTGCTATTTCAAAAAGTTCTACTTCTGTATTTACCCTGTAATTTTCTTCTGCAACCATAGATATAATTGTCCCGTTAAAGGGACTTTTTATCTCATCAAGCATTTTAGAAAGTTCCTCTTTATACTCTTCTATTTCTAAGAGTGAGGTTTCTATGTCAAATTCTAAATCCTCTACCTCTGTTTTGGAAGATCCTCCTATATCAAGGAGTTCCTTTGCATTTTTAAGGTCCCTTTTTAATTTTTTTAGATTTATTTCCTCTTTTTTTAGTTCTCTCTTTACGGTATTTTTATCTTCAGGATCAAAAGTCATGATGACATCGCCTTTTTCCACATAATCTCCTTCATCATAGTAAAGTTTGTCTACTTTCAAACTTTCGTCGGCGTATACAAGTTTAGTATCTCTTGCTTCCATTACGCCATCAGCCTCTACTATCTTTTCAAAGTCTGACTTTTCAACCTTGTATGCAGAATAGCTTCTGTTTATGTCTTCTGAGTGAAGGTTTTTTTTGTAGAGAAAAAAAGCTAAAACTGCGAGAAATATTATAACAATTATTAATATCATTTTTTTCGACTTCATTGTTACCTCCTGTATTTTATCTCATAGATGAGAGCATTGAGTTCATTGTTTTTTCGCTCTAAGGTTATAGAGTTTTCTACAAATTCATCATACTTTTCAATATAGTCAGTGTAGGATTCACTACCCTGCTCATATTTTAGTTTGTAAATTTCATATTTTTTTTCTAATATAATATTTTCCCTTTTTAAATTTGATACCTCTTTTAAAAGTGAGGAGTATTTATTTTCAAAATCTTTTCTGAGATTATTGACTTTATATAATGTTTTTTCCTTTTCTAATTCCAACTCATTAATTTCAACTTCGTAAAGTTGACTAGAGTCATCATATTCAAAAAGTGTTTTTTCTAATTCAAGGGAAACTACTACTTGACCATCTACAGTATCATAAAAAGCACCTGCGGTAATATCCGGCCACTTATTGTCAAATTTTGAATATTTATAATTTTCTTTGGATTTTTCCAAAAGTAAATCAGAATTTTCCAAATCTCTTTTTCCAATGTTTTCAAAAATTTCTTTTTCCAATTTTTCAGCAGGAGAAAAATATTCTATTTCTTCTCCAGATAAATCAATTTTATAAAGGTCATAAAAATCAGTTTTTAATTTTTTAATATCTTCTTTTAGTTGTATGATATCACTTGTGGAATTTTCTACCAGCATCTGAGAATACATATAATCAAATTCGGTTCCAGCACCAAGTTCAAACTCTTTTTTTAATTTTTCCATGTCACTTATAAGTCCGGGATGGAGTTTCTCCTTTAAGTCTAGCTCAAGCTTTGTATCCATATAAGTCTGATAAAGAGAAATGACAGCTAATATCTCTTCTTCAACTGTTTCATTTTCAAGGTTTAGCCTGTATTCTTTATCATATGAGAAAATATTTGTCTCATATTTTCTGTCACTAAAGAATATATCTTTGAGTTCTTTTTCTATTCCGATAAGTTCCTCATCTGTACTTCCTGTAGTATGGTCATATTCAGCAGAATATTTGAAAATGTCATATTGGGCAGAAAAAGTACTGTCAAATTCTTCACTTTCATTGTAGTAATCGGAATCGGCCTCTATATCCACTCCGTCTCGGTCAGTGAGGTTTACTTTTGTTTCCTCGATATTTAAACGATTTGTTTCAAATTTCTTGAAGTCATTGGAATAGCCTTTAGTCTGAATAACTTTTAGCATATCATCTAAAGTCATAGCATGAATTTGCAGTGTGAGAGAAAGGGATAAAAAAATTATATAAATTTTTTTCAAAGTATTACCTCCTTTAGATTATATTTTACATAAATTATAACAAAAAACTATGTCAAAAATATGACAAAAAAAAGTCAAATGTGATTTTAAACATAATCAGGGAAAGTTTAGAAAATGATATTTTAATCTGGAAATTTTATCTAAATTATTAGTTGTGACACCAACTAAGTTATGTAAATAAAACTCTAGCATAGTTTGGATGGTGAGTCAACAATTTAACTATTTAAAAATTCTTTTTAATAATTATTTTATAAAAAAAAGAGCCATTAGGCTCTTTATATAGAATAGTATATAGATAGGTAGTTCAATACACTTCCTCCAATGACGAACAGATGCCATATTACATGAGTAAACTTTATCTTTTTAAGGAGATAAAATATCGCTCCTACGGAGTATGTTATACCACTTGCTAAAAGAAAGTTCAGAGCTTCAGAGTTTAGATTTGCCTTGAGATTTTTAAAGACAAATATTATCATCCATCCCATGAAAAGATAAATAAGTGTGGAAACAAAGGTAAACCTGCCTGTAAATTTTATTTTGAAAATTATTCCCATCAGGGTGAGCATCCACTGTATAACTAATAGTACAATAGCAACTTGACCTTTGACTACTGTGAGTAGATATGGAGTATACGAGCTAGAAATAAGTATGTATATTGCAGAATGATCAAATATTTTAAAAAGTTTTTTTGCTTTTCCAGGCTGTAGAATATGATAGGTACCTGACATAGAATATAGCAGTACAAGTGCTGCTCCAAATATACTAAAACTTATAAGATGTGCTATAGTTCCAAAATTCAATGCCCTGAATATGAGAAGTACAAGACCGTATACTGCTGTAAGAGCACCGAGATAGTGCGTTATTGAATTCATATATTCCTCTAATTTATTATGATCTGTCATGGCTGATTCCTCCAATTAAATATTTATAAATTAATTATACCACATTCTTAACTAATTTAGTCAAGAATACATTAAAAAAAATATAAATTTTTTTTAATGTAAAATGACTAAATGTTTAAAAAAGGTTGAATATTATATATTTTTTTATTATAAACAATTTTATTAAACTGTAATGAATGAAATTATCCTTTTAAAGAGATTAATGTCATAATAAAAAAACATATGTTATTAAATGGTCAAAAGTCTAAAAACACCATAAAATAAAGGATAGAAACGGACTGGGGATTTTCTTATCAAATTGGTAAAGTTTGACATTTTTTTTAAAAGTATATATACTATTTTTAGGAAGGGTCTAACAAAATTTAAATCTGAGGAGGTATAAGGTGAAAGTTAGAATTAAAAAGATTCTAGAAGAAAAAGGTAGATCAATTTACTGGCTGGCAATCCAATGTAATGTTACATATAAAAGTATGTTCAACTTAGTGAATAATAAAACATCTTCTGTTAAATTTATGCTTTTAGAAAGAATATGCAATGTATTAGAAGTAACTCCTAATGATATCTTTGATTTTGAAAATTAAAAATGGGGCTTTTTAGCCCCATTAACTAAGATGCATACTCGAGAAAAATATTCCATTTGATCTTTTTTTTCTACATACCGGGCACAGCTTGTTATAAGGAACACCTCTATTATCCAATTCGCTTTTAAAATTCTTCTTACATTTCAAACATGTTATGGCCTTAGATTTTATTTTAGTTTCCATTAACATACCCCTCCCATTTTAAAAACAATAAATTATTCTTTAGACGGACTTTTAATAAAAAAAGTTTATTTTTTTATTTTTTATTTAAAAGTCCTATAATTTATTAATATTAAATTTTTTGTAAAAAAATAAAAAATAAGATATAATAAATCAGTACAAAATATTTCAAAGAATAGGAGAAAATATATAAATGAATATAGAATTAAAAAAAATAGTTTTAGATATAAAACCAGGACAGGAAAATTTAGATTTTGAAAAACTCTATGAAAATTCTTATAAAGAAGCCTTAAAAAGGGAAACCTTGACAGACAAAGAAAAAATACAATGGTCTGGAATATTTCACATAGAAGATGATGAGATTGAGATGGAATTTTTAGCAGATACAAAGGGAAATTATATAACCTACCTCGATCTAGATGGATATTTAAATGGTGAAGTTGCAGAGATTGACGAAGGAAGTGCACTGCATCTTGTGTCTGAAGGAAGCAATATCTATGAAGCAATTTGTTTTATGGAGATAAAAAAGTTGAAAGTTCTTCCAGAGCCGAAATTAAAGGCTTTAGAATATAGCTTGTTTCCTAAATTTGCTCAGGGTTTTATAGCAAGTGACCTTTCTGGGGAAAATAATGTAAGTGAATTTATGGAATTATTTACTCCTATTCTTTCAAATTTAGAGCTTATAAAAAAAATAAACATCAGTTGTGAATGGAGTGAGATTATAGGTGGAAACAGCGAGACTAAAGAAAGATTTGAAAAATTTCTGAAAGATTATGTTGAAAAGGAACTATTCTTTTTATACTATGATACCGAGTATGGTGAGATGCTCTCTAAGAAAGAGTATAACGAACTTTTTGCTCAAGGTATAAAATATAATCCCAATACTGATATTTTAGACCTTTATGAATAAAGAAGGATAAACAAAAGAGGCAGCAAATGCTGCCTCTTTTGTTTATATTATTCGTACCCTAAATATAATTATTTCATCTTTATCAGGAGTGATGTGGATGAAATTAACTGTATCTTCATTTTCATACTGAACTTCGTCTACTTTACAAACAATCTTTGTATCATTGTCTAAAATCATTATTAAAAGTTTATTTAGCTTGGAGATCTCTTTTACAGAACCTATAGAATCTATTTCTATCAGTTCCCATCTTGACTCTACCATAACTTCTTTATTCATTAGAAGAGTTTTAAGTTTTTCTAATTCCATAGATACTCACTCCTTTTTAATATAAGGTTAAATATTCTTTAGATATTAATCTGGCGATAAATTTTAAATATTTCCCATCAAAAGACATTCACTAAAAGTAGTATTTGACAAGAACAGCTTTTATCCTTTTCAGAAAAATATAGTTCCTTCTATAAAATCATTCTTTATGGTAAAATACTATAAGTGTAAGAAATAGGAGGAAAGATATAAGTGAGGAAAAAAATAAAAGAAACAATCGTAGTAGAGGGAAGAGATGACATAACTGCGGTAAAGGCGGCAGTGGATGCAGAACTTATAGAGGTAAACGGATTTGCTGTAAGAAAGAGAAGTACACTGGAAAAAATAAAGAATGCACAGGAAAGGACAGGAGTTATTATTCTTACAGATCCTGATTTTGCAGGAGAAAAAATAAGAAAGACTATAGAAAACTATGTCCCAGGTGTAAGACATGCATATATCGGAAGGAAAGAGGGTACCAGACTAAAAGACGGGAATGTTGGAGTAGAAAATGCTTCTCCATCTGTTATTATAAGGGCTCTTAATGATGCAAAATGCAAGCTCATAGAAAGAAATGATATATTTACTTCTATGGATATGCTAGAGTATGGCCTGACAGGTGGAGATGACTCTAAAAATAAAAGGCAGATAGTTGGAGTTAAATTGGGTATAGGATACGGAAACGGCAAGCAATTTTTAGCCAAACTCAACCACTTTGGCATAACAAAAGATGAATTTCTGAAAGCAATGGAAAAATAGGCTCCTAACAGGAGCCTATTTTTTATTTGTACCTTTTTTAACTTTTTCTTTCTTTTTATCTTTTATTTTATCCTTCTCTTCTTTTTTCAAATCCTCTATAATGTCTTCCATCTCTCTTCTGCTCATATCTACCTCCTCTTAAAATTAGGTCCTTTAATATCTTATTTGATAATAAATAAATATTCCTTTTACATTATAAAGAGGAAAAAGAGTAAATATAAAAAACATTATTTATAGATACATATAAGGAGGGATAAATATGTTTACAGAAAAAATTATTATAAATAAGGGAGCAGTATATCTACTTTTTGATAAAGACGAGAATTTTATTGGAAGAGCCTTTATAGAGGATTTAAGTGAAAGCCCGGTCAAAATATTCACTTATGTTGGTAGAACGTATAAAAAAGATTATGAGGAGATAGCAGGATCCATTTCTAAAGCCTTAAAAGAGGATTATAAAGGAAAAAGTGAAATGAAAATGGAATTTCTTTTAAATTTCATTGAAGACGATGCAACCAGGACTATAACTTTAGATTAAAAATAAACTACAAATTTCAAATACTAGAACTTGAAATTATGGATGATATATTTTAAAGTTTCGTAAAAAAATCCCCTGTTAATAAATACAGGGGACTTATTGCATATGAATAAAAACTAGTTTTCTTCGTTATTAATGTAATCTTCAAAACCTTGATAAAATTCTTCTTCACTTTCTTCATGAGAAAGGGATTCAAGAATAGCTTCTTTAAAATTTTCTAACTTTAAGTTTTCAGGAAGTGGAGTTTCACTTAGAAACTTAAAGTCTTTATCTTTTAATATAGGAAGAAAAAGATAAGGCAACTGTCTGTCAAACTCTGAAAAATAAGAATGTGCTCCAAATGAATTTCCCTGTTTGGATGCCTTATTTATCTCTCTTGCATATTTAGTGTGATTTGAACAGTCATGGACCAACATATCCCATTTTTCCTTAGAAGCCATTTCCATAAATTTGCACGTTATTTTTCTAGACCACGTAGGAGATAGATATCCATTTTTATAGACATAAAATTTTTCTCCGATATAGTTGTTAATATTGTCAGGCCCAACATGAAATTCTGCACAGTTCATAAAATCAAGACCGATAGATAGAATTTCTTCTTTTTTTTCAATAAAACTCTCATAGAATTCAGGAGTCATAGGTGTTTCAATTCCCACAGCCTTAAAATATTTTTTTGCTGTTTTCATGGCTTTTATTACCTTGTCAGAGCAGTTGGAAGCTCCTAGATTAAATCTCAATTCATCTAGCCCGCTTTCTGCAAGTTTTTTTAGATTTTCATCTGTACAAAGGACTCCGTTGGTGTACATATGCTGATGAATTCCGGCTTTACTAAATTTTTTCACAACCGAATAATATTCTTCTATCTCCATGAAAGGCTCTAAATACACATAGGCTATACCACTTGGATTCTTCTGAATGGAGAGAAGGAGATCAATATCTTCTTCTTCATAAAGGTTGTCCCCTATATCCCACATACCCTCTGGAATCTGTTCTACATCTTCCATAGAATCGTGATAATAGCAAAATTTACACGTAAGGTTACAGGTGTGTGTCTTTCTAATACCTCCTAGTCCGTCGCCGAAAAGACACGACATACATCCTTTTGGAAAGTTTTTTTCCTCTCCTACGTAATATGTTCTTCCTTGTAAATTTTTAAGTCCGGGAATATTATCCTGAAGTTTTTTTATTTCATTCATATAGCTTTTTTCGATCTGTCTCAATGTGGATTTTATTATATTGTTATATTCTTCAAATACCTGTTGACTGTCACTTGGTATTTCAGATAAAAATTCAAACCACTCTAAAGCTTCTTTTTTACTAATCTTCATTTTTTCCTCCATAATTCAAATACAGGGTTATCTAGTTATTTTATCATTTAACTTTTACTATTACAATGAAAAACTTTCTTATCTATTTTATTACATATGATTTAGTATTAATAAAAATGGTATTTACAGAAAAATAAAATAAAATAAATATTTTTAGAAATTTGAAGGATTGAGTTGAAAAAATTAGTATATATATAGTGATTCGAATAGGTATGATTTTTTTAACATAAGGAGGAGAGAAAATGAGAAAGAAAATATTAATAGGAGCATTTATAGCTGTTGCGGCTATGGCAAGTGCAGCTGAGTTAGAATTAAAATTGGGTGCTGATTTATACAGAGACTTGACAGAGGATGCCGCAGGACATAACCCTGTTAAAATATACCCTGGAGGATCAGCAGGATTGGAATTATTGGTTAATGAAGATTCACCTTTTAGATTTGGTATAGGTGCTGAAGCTAAGAGTTCTGTAGAAGGAAGTGGCGGATATGATGGACACTATGCCTTCCCTGTATACGGTGTAGGAAAGTATGATGTTGCCGATACATGGTATCTACTAGGTAGAGCTGGTTATGCCTTTGCCAAAGAAGGGGATGCCGACGATGTGATTGATGCTAATGGTGGTCTATATGGAGCTGTAGGTGTAGGTAAGGAGTTTATGGATGAAAGGTTCAACCTTGAGTTCATGTATGAACTTATGGATTATGACTATGATACAAATACATCTGCTTCTAACGAGGACGGATTATACCATGTGGCTTCCCTTAAATTCGGTATTAAATTCGGAGGACCTTCACCTGCTGTAGCTGCTCCTGCACCTATGGTGGTAGAGAAGCCAGAGCCAGTTATGGTTGTAGAGCCCGAACCTGAGCCGATGCCAGTAGTTGAAAAACCAGCTCCGGCTCCTGAACCTGTTATAATGGTTCCTGAAGAGGGATTAAAATTAAGAGAGCTATTCTCAGTAAATAGCTATGAAGTAACAGGAGCAGGACTTGCAGAAATAGATGAAATTTCTCAAGTTTTAGAAGGACACAAAGGAACTCTAACTATAGAGGGAAATACAGACTCAACAGGAGCTGCAAAGTATAACATGATGCTATCAGAAAAAAGAGCAGAAGCTGTAGCAAATGTGTTTAAGGCAAGACTTGAAGGCGAAGAGATAGAAATAGTTTCAAAAGGATTTGGAGAGGAAAACCCATTGGTTCCTAACACAACTCCAGAAGCAAAAGCCCAAAACAGAAGAGTAGAGGTATTCTGGGCTCCAGCAGAATAACAAATAAAAAAAACGGCTGCGAAAGCAGCCTTTTTTATTTGTTATTCATTATATTATTTCTTTAGTTTCTATTTTTATATCTTTCATTTCTTTCATATTTTTTAGCCTGTACATGAGGAACCCTGTTTCGAGATTTATGATAGTTATTGATAACTACAACTTTTTGAGGTTCTCTAGATCTGTTTTTATATTTCTTACTATATCTAGGTTTTTCATATCTGTGGACAACTTTTTTTACATACCTAGGTCTTTTGTATATGTGTACCTCTTTTTCGATGTATCTAGGCTGTTTATATATATGCACTTCTTTTTCAATATACCTAGACCTCCTAGGTTCACGATATCTGTGGTGATATCCGTCATTGACGCTGAGTGAAACAGAAACATCTGCCTTTCCCCTATGCCCGTCTCCAAAGTTTAAAGACAAACTTCCACTATCTGCAAAGGTTAGAGTGGAAATAAATACGAATCCTATCATCAGTAATTTTTTCATTTTTATTCCTCCTTATTATCTTATAATTTTCTATAACTAAGTCTACTCATTGACTGTGACGGCAATGTGACAATAAAAAGAAAGATAAAACAGCTTAAAGGAAGGATAGATTAAAGTAAAGGAATATGAAATAAAAATTGGTATTTACTTTGAAAGAGCTAGTTTTGTAGCTGATTATGAAATGTGGTGATATATATGGAAAGACTTGAAAAATATAAAAAAGTACTAAAACTAGCTCTGCCTGCAGTGGGTGAGATGCTTTTATACATGCTTATATGGACGGTGGATACTCTGATGGTAGGGAAATATGGGGGGAGAGTAGCAGTCAGTGCAGTAGGACTCTCAGGACAGATATTGTATACAGTTTCTGCTATATTTTCTGCGATGGGTATAGGGGTTGCTCTCACATCACTTGTTTCTAGGAAGATCGGAGAAGAAAATGGTGAAGAGGCCAACATCTATGGTAGTATAGGATTTTTTATGGGAGTAGCCATATCATTAGTTTTAGGTGTTTTGTTTTTTACCCTTCCACAGGAATTTTTGAAGTTTGCAAATGCCAGAGGAGAGGTTTTACTGTTAGGTAGTATTTATTTAAAAATAAGTTCTTTTGCTCTTTTGATGACAATCTGGAGAGGACTCTTAAACGGAATTATAAGAGGGGCACAAAATACAAAGATCCCTCTATACACAACCGCAGTAATGACAGTAGTTAATTTAGGACTGGATTACCTCCTTATATTTGGTAAAATGGGGTTCCCTGAAATGGGAGTAAAAGGAGCAGCTATAGCAACTGTAGCTGCTAATTTAGTTGGGTTTTTATACACCATGTTTTATCTTCAGAAATATTCTTGCATTAGCCTGGGTCTATGTATGGGAATAAAGAGCAGCCATCTCTTATATTTAAAAGACAAGTGGTGGGAAATAATGAAAATTGCTTTGCCTGCATCATTTCAAGAGGGAGCCATTAGTATCTCAAGACTTGCTGCCGTATTTATAATAATGATCTTAGGAGAAACAGCATTTTCGGCCAATCAAATCGCTCTTACAGTAGAATCTATTTCTTTTATGCCTGGTTGGGGGTTTGCCGTGGCAGCAACTTCACTTGCAGGTCTAAAAATAGGTGAAAAAAATTATGAAGAAGCAGAAGATATGATAGGAATCTGCCTTCAAATGGGAATTGTAGTAATGGGAGTTATCGCCTTTTCATTTGTACTTTTTCCAGAATTTCTCATATCTCTTTTTATAAAAATTGAGGAAAAAGAAGTTATATCATTAGGTGCCACTTGCCTTATGATAGCGTCTTTAGAGCAAATTCCACTTGCCTATTCTATGATTGTCAGTGGAGCACTGCGTGGTATGGGAGATACCAAGACACCTTTTTATATATCAGTATTTTCACACTGGTTTATAAGACTACCTCTGATCTACTATTTGATTTATCTAAAAAGATACCCTGTATACTACGTGTGGATTGTGCAAATATTTCACTGGATTATAGACGGAGGACTTTTGTATATATTTTATAAAAAGAAAATAAATGCCCTATTAAAGTACAAAGTTAAAAATTGAAATAGAAGCTGCAAAAGTGAGAAATCAAAAAATATAAAATTATTTTCAGATTTTACTCTAATTTTAAGTTTGTTATTTTATACTATCTGTACTCAAAAAAAAGTATATGAAGCAATATTGAAAATATGTTCATTATTGTGAAAAATACTTTTTTTTTATACAAAAAATTAATAGAAAAGTATAAATTAATTAAAAAAAAGGATTTCAAAAATAGAAATTATGTTTAAAAAAATATTTTTTGTTCTTTTTAAGAACTGATTTGAATCAAAAAAATACTATATGATATTAAAATTTTAATTAGTAAATTTAATTTTATGATTTCTTAATTATAAAGATATTTATATGATTACATAATGTAATTTTATAAAAAAAATATTGACCTTTGGATAAATATAATATATATTGTATGAATATAATTCGACAAAAGAATAATTTGTATCAATAAAAGTGCGGTGCTGTTCTATAAATGATCTCTTCACTTTTTTATTTTGAATAAAATACAGTAAAATTAATAAAAATTTAAAAAAATAACATAATAATCAAAAAAATCTTTAGTTTTAAAATTTTCAATAGGAGGGTTTGTTACATATGAAAAAAATGTCGTTTTTAGGAAAGCTAGGGGTTATTTCTTTGATATGTCCTACTTTATTATTTGCATCTTCAGATATTCAGACAAATCTTAACATAGTTTGGCTTGGAATAGCCGGTGCTATGGTAATGTTTATGCAGGTTGGTTTTATAGCGCTAGAATCAGGGTTTACCAGAGGTAAAAATGCAGTTAATGTTGCTTCAAAAGGTATACTGGATTTTGCAGTGGGAGCTATATTGTATTTTTCAATCGGTTATGCATTTATGTTTGGAGAAGGTGGATTTATAGGAACCACTAATTTTTTTCTGACAGATTATATCAGCTCGGGAGATAGCTGGGGAATCATGGTTTGGTTCTTTCAGGTAATGTTTGCAGGAGCGGCGGCTACAATAGTATCAGGTGCAGTTGCAGAAAGAGTAAAACTTTCAGGTTATGTAGTAGCATGTGCTTTAATCGCAGGTTTCATTTACCCTATATTTGGGCACTGGGCATGGAGTGGCGAAGGATGGCTTGCTGCTATGAATTTTCATGATTTTGCAGGATCGACAGTAATACACTCACTAGGAGGTTGGCTTGCCTTAGCAGGGGCAATAGTTGTGGGACCTAGATTTGGAAAATTCGGAAAAGATGGAAAAGTTAATGCCATACCTGGTCACAACATTCCGTTAGCTACTTTAGGAACTTTTATACTATGGTTCGGCTGGTATGGTTTTAACGGTGGTTCGACTCTTTTAGGTGACGGTTCTATAGCAATAGTTCTTTTGAATACAACACTTGGAGGAGCTGCAGGAGCACTTTCTGCAATGATCTATTCGGTATTCAAGCAGAACAAACTAGTTGATCTAGGTATGACTCTAAACGGAGCTTTGGCAGGATTGGTATCAGTAACGGCTGGGGCAGATGTATTACATCCTGGGTTTTCGATACTTATAGGACTTGTAGCAGGGATACTTGTATCAGTTTCGGTTCCTTTCTTTGATAAAATAGGTGTTGATGATCCTGTAGGTGCAGTTTCAGTGCATGGGGTAAATGGTGCATGGGGAACTATTGCCGTAGGGCTTTTCACAGCAGAGTATAGTTTAGGGACACAGCTTATAGGTTCAGTTACTGTATTTGTTTATGCTTTTGGAATTGGAATGATTATGTTTAAACTAATAGATAAAATGATGGGAATAAGAGTAACTGCAAACGAAGAGTTGATGGGGCTTGATCTTGCAGAGCACGGATATTCAGCATATCCAGAATTTCCTTCACATTCTGAGGTTTCCCTATTTAAATAATAAGTATTTTAGGGTAGAATTTAAATGAGGATAATATTCTAGGAGGTGTTTTTATGAAAATGTTGTCAGCAATAATTAGACCTGAGGGTCTGAATCTTTTAAAAGAGGCCCTGCATGAAGAGGGAATAAACGGTATGACAATAAGTGAAGTAAGAGGATTCGGTAGACAACTTGGTAAAAAGGAGATTTTCAGAGGTGTTGAATACCTTGTGGAATTCATCCCAAAACTAAGAATAGAAATATTACTTAAAGATGATGATGTGGAAAAAACAGTAGATATTCTACTAAAAAATCTAAAAACAGGAGAAATAGGAGATGGAAAAATATTTATATATCCTGTAGAAGATGTTATAAGAATAAGTTCTTCTGAAAGAGGAGAAAAAGCAATATAAATAAAAAAAATTGGCAGTTTAATTAAACTGCCAATTTTTTTTATTAGTCTGCAGAAATATTTAAGTTACTTATAAGAACAGAGGGAGCACCTACAGGAGAAAGTCCAAAATTCAGGTCATCTCCTAATAAGTTTATTTCTTTTAAAAGTTCGAAAAAGTTCCCTGAGACGGTTATCTGTTTTAAAGAACTTGATATTTCCCCCTCAGAAATAACAAAGCCTTCAGATGCCAGGGAAAAGTCCCCTGAGATAGAATTGAGACCTGAGTGAAGTCCGCTTAGAGAGGTAATTAACACACCATTATCTATTGACTCTAAAAGTTCATTAAAGGTAGTTTCTCCCTCTTTCATATAAAAGTTACTAGGAGATATTCCCAGTGTTCCCTTGTAACCACCTTTTGAAGCATTTCCAGTAGATTTTACCCCATCTTTTTTTGCAGTTTTGAGATTGTAGAGATAACTAGTAAGAATACCATTTTTTACTATCTCTTTATATTTAGTGGGAACCCCCTCAGCATCAAAAGAAGAAGAAGCCATACCATTTTTCATATGTGGATTGTCAATAAGAGTTACTTTGCTACTGGCTATGCTGGCTCCTAACTTTTCTTTGAGTTTGGAGACACCTTTTTGCACATTATCAGATGAAAAAATTCCTGTGAAGGCCCCTAACATACTTGCAAAGGCCTTATTTTTTATAATAACTTTATATTGTTTTGATTCTATAGATACAGGATTTAATTTAGAGACTGCATCTTCTACTGCATCTTTTGCAACAGTATCAGCATCAAATAATGAAAAGTCATTTGAAACCTTAAAACCAGACCCGGATTTTGTAATCCCATTATCTTCTGCAACAACTGATACATAAACATAGGCTGAATTTCCTTTTTCTGATAAATTAAGTCCTTTGGAATTCTTAATTATTCTAGTGGAAGAACCATTTCCAAACACACAATAGTTTACTCTCTTTATTTTGCTATCGAGTTCCTTTGTGATTTTTTCAGTATTCATAAGTAAAGAGATCTTATCCCCTATACTGACTGTCTCTAAGTCTGGGTTATAAAGCTCTAATTCTTTATATTCTTCCTCGCCTTTATAAATCTCCTCAATATCCTAATTTTCGATAATTGCAGCATTTTCAAGGGCTTCATTTATAAGAAAATCGATCTCTTTTTCAGAAATTGATTCTGTATAAGAATATCCCATTTTTCCCTTTTCAATCAATCTAAAAGATATCCCCTGGGAGTTAGAATCCGAATATGAGTCCACTTCCTGGTTAAACACCTTTATAGAAGAACTTTTTGAAGATGTATAATATATCTCAAAATTTTCGATACAACGTTCTTCTGCTTTTTTAAAAAGAATATCAATAAAATTATTTATTTCCATTATTTTTTCCTCCAAATCACATATTTGTTATATGAACCATTGATATTTCCATATAGTTTAATATACTTTACATATTTTATAATATTAATTCGTTATAAATGCAAATAAAAAATGGATTTGTCAGAATTTAAATAATAATTTATAAACTTTTATGATTAAAAGTAAAAGAGACAGATAAGCCTGTTTATAGCTTATCTGCCTTGGTGTGTTTTTGATTAATATTCAAAATACTCCTTTATCTTTTAGTGTTTTCATGATTTATTTTCATGATTTCGGTTCTGACCTTGGCTTCTAATAAAGCTATCTCATTATTTAGATTTTCTACTTTCTTCCAATCGGGACCTTCTTTTAATAATTCTCTTTCTAACTGGATCTGCTTTTTATTTATCTCTAGACCATAGTTACTGTATACCTTAAAGCTCTCTTCCTTGATTTTTAAGTATTCTTTCCCCTCTTCAGGTGTAAGTTGCTGAAATCTATGCATTGGCATATATTCATCTCTGTAAGGGCTCTCATAGCTATAACCCATCATATGGCTTCCCTGCACCATTCTATATCCATCTCCCCTGTTGACAACTCTTTTCATACCAAAATTCATGAATACAATAAAAAGTATGAATATCAAGAATAAAGCACCTAAAAATGATAAAAGTTTTCTCATGAGTCTCCTCCTTTTATAAAGAACATCTATTTATATTATTCTTTAGCTGTTGTAATAATCCTATTTAATTATTTTAAAAAAAGGATAGAAAATACATAGGAGTATACTTTTCTGTACACTATAGGGGGTGTTATTATGAAAAATATGATTTCTTTATTAATTCCAAAATTTATTTCTATTTCCACATCCTCTAAAGTAAAGGACATTTATGATATAGATAAATTAAAATCAAAATTTGGTAAATTAAATGTTTTTGTAAATGAACTCCAAATTGAAATATGGTCGGATAATACTTGGGCGATACTTCAAGACGGTGTTGAAAAACCGTTCGAAGGTAGATTTTTGGATTTAATAGATGAATCTTTGAGAAAAGAAGGAATATCAAAACTTGGAATTAAAAAAAGAGGTCATGTGTACTACGATCCTGCCAGGGAGAAATATACAGTTATAAATTGTTCCAGCCGTTTAGTTTTCATAGGTACAGGAAAAAATATAGATGATATATCCAAGTTATTTAGAATAGTAAGCAAATCCAGAAACTGATAAAATATTTATCAATCATAAAGAAAGCCAGACTATTATGTCTGGCTTTCTTTATGATTGCTCTTTTAGAAAAAATTCAATGGTTTTTTTAGATTTTAGCTCATTACAGTTGTTACAAAAAAAATTGTGTTGAACCACATGCTGAAAGTATTTCTACTTCATTTCCACACTTATCACATAAAGCAGCTTTGGTAAAAAATTTATTACACTTTTCACAGTGGTACTTTCCTGTGGAACTATTCTTAGTTACTTCATTTTTGCAAATTGGGCAGAATTTTAGTTTATCCATATGATCGTCTCCTTATTATAATTTTTTATAGTCTTTAAAAATTATAAAGTTCTTTTATATAGATTTCAAGTTCTTATTTTCAGATATTATATTTCAAATTCAAAAAATAAAGTTATAAAGTTTGGACTACCTCTGATGCCACTTATGATTCCCCGAATTCCAGATCTATGTGAAATTTCTATTCCTGTGTAACAATTATTCCATTTTTCATCTTAAAATATATTCCCTGTATTAATAGAGGTTATCCTATAAATAAAATTGCGTTTAAAGAACGAAATATAACCGTGGTACATATTTTAACATCTTTTATATTTATAAATAAAATGTTGATAAAACTTGTAAATATATGTACAATTCTTATTGATAGTGCTTATATTAGGTTTGAAAATATAGATACTATTAACTGAAATATTTTAAAGGGGGAAATTCATGTCAGAGTCTATAGAAGGTAAATTAATATACAGTTTTAAAAATGACTACAGTGAGGGAGCTCACTCTAATATTTTGAATGCAATGATGAATGCAAACATGGATCAGCATGACGGCTATGGGGAAGACTCATACTCAAAAGAAGCTGTGGAGATTCTAAAGGAAAAGATCAACAATCAAAATGTTGATATACATTTTGTTGTCGGAGGTACTCAGGCCAACTTAGTGGTGATATCATCTATATTGAGGCCCTATGAATCTGTCATTGCTGCAGAAAGCGGACATATAAGCACACATGAGACGGGAGCTATAGAGGCCACCGGACATAAAATAAATACCGTCGAAACATCTGACGGGAAATTAACTCCTGAAAAAATAAAGAAAATTCTGGATGAACATAACAGTGAGCATATGGTTAAACCTTCTATGGTTTTTATATCAAATTCTACAGAACTGGGAACTGTCTATAAAAAGAATGAATTAGAAAAAATTTCGTTATTTTGCAGAGAGAATAATCTTATTCTCTATTTGGACGGGGCTAGACTTGGAACTGCATTGTCATCTGATAAAAATGATATGACTATAGAGGACATTTCAAAGCTTGTGGATGTTTTTTATATAGGAGGAACAAAAAACGGAGCACTTTTAGGAGAAGCAATAGTTATTTCCAACGAAAGATTAAAAAAGAATTTCAGATATAATATAAAACAAAAAGGTGCACTTTTGGCAAAGGGAAGAATACTGGGAATACAATTTAAAGAATTGTTTAAGGAAAATCTTTTTTTTTCCCTTGGGAAACATGCTAATTTTATGTCACTAAGACTTGGAGAAAAAATTGAGAAGCTCGGTTATGATTTCCTTTATGAAACAGAATCTAATCAAATATTTCCTATATTTCCAAACGAAATAATAGAAAAACTTAATAAAAAATATGGATTTTATTTATGGGAAGAAGTTGATAAAGACACATCTGCTGTGAGACTTGTGACATCATGGGCGACAAAAGAGGATATGATTGATAAGTTTATTGAAGATTTAAAAAGTTATAGTTTATCAAAATAAAATTAAGTTTTTATGAAAAAATAATGCAATAGGGAAAAAGAGATATAGGCAGAAAGCTCTATATCTCTTTTTTAGGTAAATTCTTACTTAATTGGGATTAGAAGATAGAAAATAGATTCTGGATCATCTATACCCCTATAGGATTCGTCATATAATTCAAAAGAATTTATCCCCCTATCCATATCGTAAAGAAGCTTTCCTGAAGTCATAGAAAAGGAAAAAACATCTGTATAGAATTTCTCCATTACCTCAGAACTCATAACACCTTTAGACTTAAATTTGGCATACTTCCCTGCAGGAATTACAGTTTTGGTATATTCCATATTTTTTATAAGAGGTGTACCTACTTCAACACAGGCTATATAATCAAATTCCTGTGTATCCATCTGATAATTTTTAGATACTCCAAAGGAGTATTTTAATTTTTTGTAATCTATAGAGTCCATGAGAATTTCCCACATATTGCTAAAAATATTACTTCCCATTTTATCTTTTTTTGTTATGTGATTCTCAATTCCAAAACAATTTCTCGTCTCAAATTCTATAATTTCAAATTTCATTTTTCCCTCCTTTTATTGATATTCTCATTTATAGTTTAACTTTAAAATTTTATTTCTTCAACTATCTTTAACTGGTATATCTGAAAACAAAATTTAAATATTTTTTAATCTTGATAAGGTATCTTACTTTGTAGTATGTTTTTGTATTTTGTATAGTAAGGAGGTGTATCATGTCATTAGAAAAACTTACAGGTACTCAAACACTTGGAGGACATTTCAGGTGGGAAACTACCTATGAAGAAAAAGATTGGAAAATTCAACATCACAAAACTACAAAGGCTGGTTTAAAACCCTATCGTCTTTTGGATCCGCACAATCATCTCATGGCTGCAGCGGATACTGAAGAGGAAATAAAAGAATATATGGATCAAATAATGATACATTAATTTTAATAAATTAAATAAGGGTTGAAACCTGTGTTATTATAAGGGTATTTTTATAAACTAATTATTTTTTTACTAATTATGCCATCTGTCCTATTCTTTACCGAATTGATAAGGTATAATTATTTTAAATAAATTAAGTATTATTCTTAATCAAAACTCCCCCCCGTTTTGATTACCCTTAGTGAGAGCCCATTTATATTTGATGTAAGTGGGCTTTTTATATTCTATTAGTTATTGTCTGTTTCTGTATATTTCTTTGAAGGAATATCCTGAAGACCTCCTAATATTTTAATGTAGGAGGTGTTCGGCATGAAAAAAAGAATATACGAACTGCAGGAGCAGTTGGGTAGAATTATGGTTTTTTATGAGGAGTCTGAGCAGGTAGAAGGGAAATTGGCTGAAAGTATGGTGACGGGTATAGAGGTGAACAAGGATCTAGATAAAGTAAAAGAAATACTTGATAATATAGAGCTTAAATTAAAAGAAGAGATAGAAAATTAACAAAGCCGGAAGATTAAACTTCCGGCTTTGTTATACTATTTAAGATTCTCCTACTACACTTTAAAAAATTATTTTAATATCTAAAATTATCACATCAAATGCAGGAGGTAAAAAAGTATGAAAGAGTTTGATCCTATTGCATACAAAAGAATGGTCAAATCTTATCAAGATGATGATGACCCTACAGGCTGGTTTGATAGCATATATACTGACGCAGAGGGGAATTACAGGGATGTTTTCTGGGCTGACCTTACACCAAATCCGTATCTTTTAGAATGGCTTGAAAAGCATGCCAGTGAACCCAGAGGAGGCAACGCAATTGTTATAGGGTGCGGAGTTGGAGATGATGCAGAGGCTATTAGTGCAGCAGGATATGAGGTGACTGCTTTTGATATATCTCCTGAAGCCATACGACTTTGTAAAAATCGCTATCCAAATACTAAGGTTAATTACCTTATAGCCGATCTTTTTGATTACCCATTACAATGGGCTGAAAGTTATGATCTTGTCTATGAATGTAACACAATTCAAGTATTACCGGGAAAATACAGAATAAAAGCACGCGATTCAATGATATCATTACTTGCTCCTGAAGGATATATTCTTGTTTCGTGCAGAAGTCGTATGAAGGGAGAACAAGAAGATGATATTCCACTTCCTCTTGATAAACAAGAGATAGATGGTTTTATAAGGTGTGGTCTGAGTGAAGAAAGCTTTTTAGCATACAACGATACCCAGTTACCATCTGTTCCTCATTTTTTTGCAGTTTATAAAAGGTGAGGAAAGTCACATCAGAAAAAAGAATAGATATATAAGTATAGAGGTCTTAAACAGACCTCTATACTTATATACTTGAAAAAGGGTATAATCTAGTTTTTCTTAATCATATTAATTACTTTCTCCCACCGACTGTAATTTCTTTAATTCTAATAGCAGGTTGTCTATCACTATAGTTTTAGAACTTATACTTTAAAAAAAATTTGAATATCACTATCATTATCTAGATATACAATCTTATTTATGAATAGCTTTAGAATTGTATTTTGCTCCTTTATATCCAGTTCTTCAAACTTTGAAACCTTGTCTATAAGTTTCTTAAAATTTTCTTTTATGGGTGATGAGCTATCAAGATCTTCATTTGTAATATTCTGAATAGACCTCTCTATATCTTGAAGATTCTTTGTATATTTTTCTCTGCTTATAGTTCCATCTAAATATATCTCAGTAAGCCTACCCTTTCTTTCTTGAAGAGTTTTCAATTTATATTTATATTCACTCCTATTTTTAGTAGAACTTTTTAAGAAATCAAGGTTTCTAACATAATTTTTAAACTCTTTGAGAACTAAAGCATCTATCTTCTTCTTATTTACTCCCTTGCTACATTTATGACAAATATAATACTCATTATTGTAGTTATTCTTTTTATAATAAGCACCTCCACAAGAATTATGCTTTACTATACCTGTAAGGAGATATTTAGTTCTTCTTATCTTACGTCTTTGGTCTATACCTCTTTCGTGGATTATAGACTGAACTAAATTAAATAGATCTTCAGAAACTATTGGATCATGCTTTCCTTCAAAAACTTCACCATCAGTTTTCTTTATTCTTTTTCCAGCTCTATTAGTCCCTTCAAATCCAAACTTAATTTTACCTGTATAGGTTATATTTGAAAGGAGTACCCTCATATTATTATAGTGAGTTCCATGTTCTTTAGCCAGCTTCCTTATACTTTCTCCCTTTGCTACCCTCTCATAATAACTCCTAAGCATAGGAGCATCTTTACTTGGATAGAGGATCTTACTTCTCTTATCATATCCAAAGGGAGGAGCACCATGAAGATGATAGCCTTCTGAAGCATAATGCCTCATTCTGTTTTTAACTCTTTTAGAGATCATATTACTTTCATTTTCAGCAAGAGACCCTATAATTCCAATCATCATCCTAGAGGTTGGGTTATTCCCATTAAGAAAATCTTCAGTCATAGATTCAAACTCAATATTATTATAATCTAATTTATGAATTAACTGATGTAGATCTTTTTGATTTCTTGCTAATCTTGATAATTCATAGAAAACAAGAACATCAAAGGAATTATTTTCTATCTCCTCTATCACTTTCTTGAAACCACTTCTTTTCTTTATATCCTTTCCTGATGCTGTATCCTTTTTTATATCATATAGGTAGTGTAACCTTTTTTCTGGATATATTCCCTAGCCTGTGATTCTTGCTTAGCTAGGGAGTCTTTATCTTCTTGCATCTGATCACTTACTCTCAGATAAACTATTGCTTTTTTCATTTAATTCCACCTTTTCATAGTATTTTAAAATTTGTAATGCATTTTTTCTACTAGATTCAGTGGTAGGTTTTATAATAATTACTTTCATTTTATCACATCCTCTTAAATTTTAACAAAACCTAATTTTTCATATTTATTTTTTTAAGATTAAAGTTTATGATATAATGATGGTGAATAATCCACAATTCTTCTTTGGTCGGTAGCAATTGAGGTTTTGTTCTTTTAAATAAAGACAGTTTTCTTTAGTTATTAAGTTTTTAATTAAGGAGACTGTCTTTTGTTTTGTAAATTTTCCTTTAATCATTACTTTCTCCTATTCTACTAAAATCTAACTTTACATCTTCCTATGTACTATGGCTATTTTATTTTTTAATTTTAATAAGTAGGCTATATTTATCAATGTTTTTATTGAAATTAAACACCATTAATTATTCTTAGAAAACCATACAAAACAATCCTGTTTTTAGGTTTTTTTAAAGCTTCTTTTTTTATTTGTTTTTTGAAATCATCAATCCTTTTAAAGTTGTTTATATACTTTGTATTATCTCTTTCTTCCAGCTCTAAAAGATATTTTTTAGCTTTTAAATATGTTTTTTCAGCTGTCTGAGAGTTTGAATAAGAATTTTTTATAGCTTCTCTCAATAGAGAATAATCATAAATAATATCTTTATTAGCTTCAATAAAAGTATTTAGTCTAAATGAGTCTCCTTTTTCCTTTCTCCACTTATTCAATTGGTTACTAAGTGTTAATATACTTTTTTGCTTTGCTTTATTTATATTATTAAATATAATATGGTCAAGGTACTTAAAGGATCTGAATTTCACTTCTTTTAACATATTTTCTTTAAAGTTTTTTCTATTTTTTCTTAACCTAATTGATACCTCTACCCTTGTTCTTTCTTTTAAATCACCAAAGTCTTCTAGAACTTTTTTTAGTTTACCTGAATTTTTCATTTTAAGTGCCTGATCATAGATTGTAACCTTTCCTTTTGAATTAGGATTAGTAATATAAAAAGACTCACTTTTAAGTAACTCACCATTGGTGTTATGATGGTTTAGTAGACAGTTTAGCACTCAAAAATATATAATAAAAAATAAACATATTTAGGAGTGGCTATGATGGAAGAAAAAAGAAGATATGCAAGATTTTCAGAGGAGAAACAGAAGCAAATCGCTGAGCTTTCTTTCCTTAAAATAAAAACAAAGGTAGAGCTATCAAATGAATACGGTATTACCACTAATACTGTTGCTGCCTGGGAAAAGAAATACTTTGGAGGTCCTAAGAAGGACATGGAGTTAAGCGCTCAAGACAAAGAAATTATCAGGTTGAAAAATCTACTTAAGGAAAAAGAAGAGGATATAGAGATCTTAAAAAAGGCTACAGCCATATTCTCAAGGAAAAAAAGATAACTAAGAGGGAACTCTTTATCTTCGTTGAAATACACAGAAATGTTCATTCTATATCTCAGATATGTAGAGCCCTAGAAGTCTCTCGAAGTGGTTTTAATAAGTTTCAGAATAACAAAACTACTGAGAGAAAGAAAAAGGATCAAGGGATTCTAGATAGTATTCTAGAGGTCAGAAAGAACAGACATAAGAGGAGCTATGGAGCCCCTAGACTAAAGGTTGAGCTCAAAGATGAATATGGCATAATAACAAGCGAAAGACGAATAAATAGAATAATGAAAGAAAATGATATATCAGTTAATTCTACCAAGAAGTTTAAAACAGGAAATGAAAAGAGTAAAAGAGAAAATATCACAGGAAATATTGTAAAAAGAAAATTCAAAGTAGGTAGAAAAAATGAGGTCTGGGTTACAGATATCACATATATTTGGACAAGCGAAGGTTGGCTATATTTAAGCACAATTATGGATCTTTTTTCTAGAAGGATTATCGCCTACGATATAGGTAAGCGCATGACTAGTGAGTTAGTAATAGATACTTTAACAAGGTCATTTTTACTGGAGGAACCAGAGGAAGAACTGATAATTCATAGTGATCAAGGATCGCAATATTCGAGTAGGGAGTACTCTAACCTTGTAAAGAAGCTAGGATTAATCCAATCTATGAGTAGACGTGGGAACTGTTATGATAATGCAGTAATAGAATCCTTTCATGCTTCTTTGAAGAAAGAGATGATTTATGTAGAAGGTTTAGTAACTAAAAGGTATATGAAGGCAATGGTATTTGATTACATAGAATTTTATAATAAAGAGAGGAGACACAGTTTCTTAGGAAATGTCTCCCCTGTTGAGTTTGAAAAAATACAGAAAAAATTGGTGTTAGGTTGACTACTATATTGACAGAAGACCACCATAGCCTTTATATTGCCATCCTCCTAATTCTGAACAAAGCTTTATAAAAGCCCAAATTTGTTTCCAACTATTAAAAGACTCTGTGGCAGGTCGGTAATGAGTAAAGGGGTAATCAATCTTTAAAAACAAAACACTTTCGATATTATATCCTAAACGTGTAATTGTATTTTCTAAATTTTCTAAAACTTCATTAACTTCTTTTTCCTTTGTTATTAAAAAAGCATTAGCTAGTGTATAAAAATATCTAGGAAAGCTTAAAACAATAACTCTATTATTTGCCTTTAATCTAATAGCGTTAATGTTTTTAATTTTTCTTAGCTCTTCCCAATCGCAGTCGCTAATTTTTTTATTTGTTGTAATTGTTAAATCAATTGTATCCATTTCCAACTCCTCATAAAATTAATTTTTAGGTTATAAATTTAAAGTTGTTATAAATATCGAATTAAATGACTCTTCATATTAGACCTCCTTGAAATTCTTAATAACTATTGAGGAAAAAATTAGCCTTATTCCTTAATAATTACTCGTAAGCATTATTGCTTATTATAATAAAAAATTCAAACACTAATTTTAGTGGAAATAACTATTTTTTAAAAAAATTTAAAAAAATTTAAAAAAACACAACTAGAGATACTAGAAGCTTTAAAAAACCATAAAATTAAACATTTTTAAGGGATTAAAAAAAATTGAAAGTATTTTTTTATTACTTTTATTCTAAAAATAAAATCTATATTTTTTATGAGAATTTTTTAACAATATTCAGATAAAAAAAAACCTTAAACTAAAGGCTTTCTTTTTTCTAATTCTTCTTCAATTTTTCTAATAGCTTCTTTAGAAGCTTCATAGCTAGTTTTAGCTCTCTTGTAATAGTTCATCATGTGATTGTCTTCCATATCTTTAAAAGTTTTAGGATAAACGCTATTAATTATAATAAAGTTAGTAGAACTTTCACTATCTTTATTAGGTTCTTTTTTTATTTTCTTGATTTTTTCTGATATATCCATTAAACCCTCCTGTTAGCTCCTAATTCTAGCTTTTTAATCATTATTTCAAAGCTTGCTAAGTCTTTATAGGTTAAAATATCATGAGCTACATAATCAATTTGACGAGTTTCTTTCAATATTTTAACAAGTTTTTCTAAAAGTTGAACTTGATAAAATGAATCTTCATTATTAAGTCCTGATTTAATAATCTCTGATATCTTATCTCTTATAGCTCTTAGGGTAGATTTATAAAACTCCTTTACTTCGATTACCTCCTTAGATGTAGAAGCACTATTAAGAGGGGTATTTTCTGTTTTTCCTTCCACAACTTCTGCCACAACTTCACCAGCCATTTTATCTGAAAACTTTTTATCAGCTGGCACCCACTTTTCTTTATTGTTATATAGAGTCCCAGGAGCTATCTCCAATTCATTGCTTATCTCCTTAACTGAGAAGCCTTTACTAGCTAAGATTGTCACCTTATTCCAATCTATAATTTTAGGCATATTATCACCTCTTTAAATTTAGTTTCATTAATAAAAAATCAAGTTAAAACCATTAATTTTATTGACTTTCCTTAATATAAGTTTACCTTAAAAATCAACTATAATGAACTTTTAATTAAATAAATTTAGCCCAAATGAATATGTGTGGTAAATATAAGATTATAAAGGTAGATAGGAGTAATATTTATGAAACCAGATCTTAAAGATACTGACTTATTAACTCATTATTTTAAGGGGGAAGAATATGATTATAAGTAAGACTAAATTTATGAATTTTATGAAATGTGATAAATACTTTGAATATTTTAGAGCTGAAGAAGCCTCAAACCCATATAAGGAAGATAAAAATGAAAAATTTAAGGAGATATTATATAAGTTAGGAGAATCAGTCGATGAAGAAAATGGACTAAATGAGTTGGAAGCTATGATGCCTTATTATAATCAGGTAGAATCTGTAGCATCTGAGATCACAAAAAAGTACTTACCTGGAGAAGTACATGATAGAAGGAATCCCTATGGACAACGACTATTTGAAAAAGAATACGGAGAGAATAAGTATTTTTGCTATACAGATATTGTTGCTGAAACTGAAAATGATCTGAATATTCTAGAAGTTAAAGCCACCTCAAGTAGAAAATTTATGGACATGAAGTATAATAAGATTCCTATTTTTGAAAAAGGTGATGATAATGTAATAAGATTAAGAGAGACATCAAATCCAGACTTATTACAGGATAAAAAATACATGAAACAAAGAGAAAAATTATTGGATTCAGGTGACAAAGTTGGTAAGTACTTTTACGACCTTGCATATCAGTATTTTATTATTAACGGAACACCTGACAAAAGGACGAATTACTATCTCGCTGTGTTGAACCATGAATATGTTTTTGACGGTGAGTATAGTGATGATAGAAATCCTATATATTCCCAAAATGAAGATGGGAATGAATTAATTACTTTTATAGATATATCTCCACTATTGAATGATTATGAAAAAAAGATAGAAGAAGACATAGAGTATTTAGAAGGCTTAATGGAAACAGAGGAGTTTGATAAACCTTATCTAGATGGAAGGTGTAGTGGCTGTGATTATGAAAGTCATTGCTGGAAGGATATTCCAGAGAAGAATTCTATTCTGTCATATATAGGAAGCCATTATGGATTTGAAGATGATAGTGGAACTAAGAGACAACAATATGACCTATTGAATGAAGGGTATATTAACCTTTTGGATATTCCAGATTCTTGGTTAAAAAGAGAAAATAATATAATTCAGAGGAATGTTGTTGAAACAGGTGAAGCTTATACTAACAGAGAAAAAATAAAGGATGCTTTAGAAACCCTTAAATATCCACTTTATCACTTAGATTTTGAAACATTCCCTTGTCCTTTACCCAGGTTTAGAGGAGAGAAGCCATATAGTCAATCGGTATTTCAGTTTTCATTACATATAGAGAAAGAACCAGGGGTTTGTCATAAGGAAAAGGACCACTATGAGTTTTTAGCTGATTCTCATAGTGATATAAGAGAGAATTTTATAAAAACTATGCTAGAGCATATTGACTTAGAAGCAGGTGGTAATGTTATCGTTTATAATCAATCCTTTGAAAAAACAAGGGTGAAGGAACTTGCTGAGATTTTTCCTAAGTACAAAGTGGATCTAGAGAAACTAAATGAAAAGATATTCGATCTGCTGTATATAGTGAAGACTAACAGTAACTTTTATAAGGGTTTAGGTTATAGTGATCCTGAAGCAAAGCTGTTTAATTATTATCATGAGGATTTAGATAGTTCCTTCTCTATAAAGAAGGTGTTGCCAGTGTTTAGTCCATTAAGCTATGAAGGGCTAGCTGTATATGACGGTGTACAAGCTATGCTGACCTATGCTGATGAAAACCTGTTAAAAGCAAAGCAAAAGGAATTAAAGGAGTATTGCAAGCAGGATACCTGGGCTATGGTTGAGATTTTAGAAGAGTTAAGGAAATTAGCAGATCAAAACCTTTAAAATCTTTATAGTATTAAATTTATCTGTAATTTATTTGAATTTTATAGTGAGAATGGGAGCTTATAAAAAAGCTCCTTTTTTAGTCTTTCTGAATAAATAAATTAAATAATATTATAATACTTTTTTTTAAATCTTCAGAAAAAGATAAAAAATAAGAAGACATTCTTAAGAAAAAAAGACATTTATAAGCATAATATAATTTAGAAAATATAAAATATTATTATGTTCATTTGAAATAATTTGTTAAAAATGTCTTTACTATAAGTGTAATGTCTTTCTAATTGTCTTGTTTTTGTGTCTAAGTAAGGTTAATATATGAATATAAGAAATTTAAACGTGATATCAAAAGTCATAAATCAATTTACTAGATGTGGAGGTATATAATGTTGGATAAAGAAAAGGCAGCTCTAATACTAAAAAAAGAAAGGACAAATCAAGGGTTAAAACAGGAATTTGTAATCGAAGATTTAAAAGAAAAACTAGGTGGTAAAGGGATTTCATTAAAAACATTACAGCGAATGGAAAAGGGTTCTCCTGATGTAAGTGAAGAAAAATACATAGAGATGTTGCATTATTACGATATTCCACATACTGAAGAAGGTGTAAAAACACTTTATGAGGATAATGATTTCTATAATTTACTTAAAGAAGAAGGAATTTTAGAAGCAGCTATAGAAATTGATGAAAAATTATCGGTACAGGCTTTAAAATTAATAAGAGAATTATTAAATGACCTACTTATGGAAGCTCAAAATTATGAAGAGCCCTACCTAGGAGAAGTTCAGCAGGTAGAAAAACACATTACACTTATTGACATGAAAATAAGGGCTTCAGAACTGCAGGGAAAATTCCTAGAAAATAATATAATATTATTTTTCAATAAAAGAGATAGCTATAGAATAGTTGAAAGCTATTCCAATAAAGAACCTTTGAAGTTGGAAGGAATTTCAGAGCGTGAACTTTATTTTTTTAAAAAGGATTCTCCTAGAGTAAAGCAGACAAAAACAGGGGTTAATTATATAACAGTTGAAAATTATAATTACAAAAGTTTTTTTAAGGAAAGAGAGAGAATTTCAAAAAAGTATAAGTTTAATAGTGTAGATGACCTACTTATGACGTTTCCAAACTTAAGAATTAAATCTGAGGAGAGCATCACTAAAGAGAAAGGAACGGAAGGTATTAAAAAGAAAGAAATAGAGCAACAAAAGATGAATGTTTTTAAGGAAATTTTTAAGAATTTTTATTATGAGAATGAAAGGCAAAAGCATCACCATGATATCTTTTTCATTGGAGAAGATCCTGATGCTGAAGAAAATAAGTATTCTTGCCCCGAAGATTGGGAGGAAGACTTTTATAGGTGGTATAAAAAATAACAAATATTTATTAAAAGGGTTTTAAATAATAATAAATTTAATGTAGAATGATATTAGAACAGATAGGAGGTATGAAATGATTAATCAGAAACCTGAAGATCAAGCTAGGGATAATATAGATTTAATACTCAGAAGGTCAGGATGGGCTGTACAGGATAAAAAAAGTATAGACTTTAGTGCTGCCCAAGGAGTAGCCATAGCAGAATATCAAACAAGTACCGGACCAGCTGATTATGTTCTTTTTGTTGATGGTGATCCAGTAGGAGTTGTGGAAGCCAAGAGAGAAGAGGAAGCCCATAGATTAACTGAACATGAGGACCAGACTAAACGTTATATCAACAGTAAGCTCAAGTATATAAATAACGACACGCCATTGATTTTTGGGTATGAAAGCACTGGTGTAATAACACACTTTACTGACTATAGAGATCCGCTTCCAAGAGCCAGGGAGGTCTTTACTTTTCACAGGCCAGAAACAATGGCCAGATGGTTCAAGGAGGGAGAAAGTTTAAGAAAAAGTATCTTAAAGATGCCAGAGCTTAATGAAACTGGACTGAGAGATTGTCAGATTAATGCTATTGGAAATTTAGAAAGATCATTTAAAGACAATAAGCCAAAGGCCCTGGTTCAGATGGCAACTGGAAGTGGAAAGACCTTTACTGCGGTAACTTCTATCTGGAGGCTGTTAGAGTCTACCAAGGCGAAGAGAGTATTATTTTTAGTAGATACCAAGAACTTAGGGGAGCAGGCTGAGTCTGAATTTATAACTTATTCTCCAGTTAATGAGAACAGGAAGTTCAGTGAGATATATGGAGTAAAAAGACTGAACTCTCCTCATATCCCAAATGATAATCACGTATATATAAGTACTATCCAGAGGATGTACTCTATACTATCAAATAAGGAATTGGATGAAAGCGAGGAAGAGATCAATCCAAATGAGTGTGGCGAGGATTACAATAAAAAGGAACCTAAGGAAGTAGTTTATAATGAAAAACTTCCTGTGGAATATTTTGATTTTATAATTATAGATGAATGCCATAGATCTATCTATAATGTCTGGAAGCAGGTTTTAGATTATTTCGATGCTTTTTTTGTGGGACTGACTGCTACACCGGATAATAGGACATATGCTTTTTTTAATGAAAATGTAGTAAGTGAGTATGACCATGAGGATGCAATCGCTGATGGAGTTAATGTAGGGTATGACACTTATTTAATAGATACAAAGGTATCATTAGCAGGTGGAAAGTTAAAAGCTGAAGAAAATGTAGAAAAGAGAGAAAAGTTATCCAGAAAAAAAAGATGGACGCAGCTGGATGAAGATTTTGAGTATGACAGAGCAAAACTTGATAAAGAAGTTGTCAATAAAAGTCAGATAAGAAATATTATTAAAGAGTTTAAAAGATCAATAGAAAAATAGATATTTCCGAAGAGAGAGGAGATTCCCAAAACACTTATATTTGCCAGAACAGACAGCCATGCTGAGGATATAATTGAGGTTGTAAGGGAGGAGTTTAATAAAGGGAATGAGTTTTGTAAGAAGATCACCCATAAGGCAAAGGAAGATGCTAAATCACTGCTGAGTTCCTTTAGAAATGATTATAATCCGAGAATAGCAGTAACTGTAGATATGATTGCAACGGGAACAGATGTAAAGCCTCTGGAATGCCTTCTTTTTATGAGGGACGTAAGGTCTCGTAACTACTTTGAGCAGATGATAGGAAGAGGAACAAGGGTAATAGAACACGAGGCTCTTAGGAAGGTAACACCTTCAGCTGTGAGTAAAAATCACTTTATTATAGTGGATGCTGTGGGAGTTACAAAGTCTACTAAGACAGATTCCAGACCTCTAGAAAGAAAGAGAGGGGTATCACTGAAGGAGCTGCTAAACGGGGTTCTTATGGGAGATACCAGCGAAGATACTTATCTGTCCCTTGCCAGCAGGCTATCAAGACTGGAGCAGGACATGACAGATAAGGAGAAGAAGGAATTTTGTAAGCATAGTAAGGATAAGCCTATAAATATAACTATACATGATCTGCTGGATACTCACAATCCAGATAAGATTGAAGAGGAAGCTAGAAGGATCTTTGATACTGATATTAGTCAGGTGCCAGATGAAGATCAACTAAAGGAAGGAAAGAAGAGTCTAGGAAAGAAAGCCAGGATGAACTTCAATGGAAACCTTATTGAATACCTTGTGGGCTTGAAGAAGTCCAAGGAACAGATCATAGATGAGAAAAATCTGGATGAGGTAATCTATTCAGGATGGGATAAGAATAGAAAAGATATCAGTAAAGAGGTTGTAGAGGAGTTTAAAGGATTCATAGAGGAAAACAGAGATGAGATTGCTGCACTGAGATTATATTATGATACTCCCTACAGAAGAAGAGAAGTAACCTTTGATATGATTAAGGAGCTTATGGAGATACTAAAGAAGGCAAAACCAAGGTTAGCCCCGCTAAATGTATGGAGGGCATATGAAGAGATAGAGGGAGCAGCAGGTAAATCTCCAAAGGATGAGTTAGTGGCCCTTGTATCCTTAGTAAGAAGGGTGTGTGGTATAGATGAGATACTCACACCATATGATAGCGTGGTAAATAGAAACTTTAAAAACTGGATATTTGATAAGCACTCTGGAGCTAAGAGTAAGTTTACAGAAAAGCAGATGGAGTGGCTGAGGATGCTAAAGGATCATATAGCTACTTCATTCCATGTGGAGGTTGATGATCTGGAATATACACCGTTTATATCTCAAGGGGGGATAGGGGGGATGTATAATCTCTTTGGTGAAAATATGAATGATATAATAGATGAGTTAAATGAGGTGCTGGCTGCATAGCCAGCCCTTTATTTTTAGGTTTAAATATGCGATAATGAATAATCAAATTAAGAAAGGTAAAAGCATGAATGACAATAAACCAATAGAGTGGATAAAAGTTCCTTTAATTGAATGTGTGGGTATATATGATAGATATAGAAAGCCAATTAGCAAAATAGAAAGAGATAAAAGAGTCAGTGGAAAAAATTGTAATGATCTATTCAAATATTATGGTGCGACAGGTCTAGCAGGATATATAGATGATTATTTATTGGAAGGAGAATATGTTATTTTAGGAGAAGATGGTGCTCCATTTTTAGATTCTCTTAAAAGTAAATCTTATCTTGTTAGCGGAAAATTTTGGGTAAATAATCATGCTCATATTCTTAAATCTTATTTTAATAATAAGTTTTTATTGCACTATCTAAATCAATTTAATTATAAAAATTATGTTTCGGGTACGACTAGACTTAAACTAAACCAAACTTCGATGAAAAAAATTCCAATAATTGTTCCTCCATTAGCTGAACAAGAGGAGGTAGTTTCAAGAATTGAATCTTTATTTTCTGAGCTAGACAATGGTATAGAAAACCTTAAGAGGGCTCAGAAGCAGCTGAAGCTATACAGACAGTCCATATTAAGGGATGCCTTTGAAGGTAAGCTTACAGAGGAGTGGAGAAGGAGTAATCCAGATAAGGTTGAGGATCCTGAAGTTCTTGTGGAGAAGATAAAAGAAGCAAGAGTGGAGTATTATGAGAATCAGCTGGAGGAGTGGAAGGAAAGAGTAGAGGAGTGGAAGAGTAGAGGAGAAGTTGGAAAAAAGCCAAGTAGGCCTAGTAAATTAAAAGAATTTACTTTATCAACTAATAAAATGAAAAATATTCAAGGGTGGACTTGGATGGCCTTTGGGAATACTTTTACAGAATCTCCACAAAATGGAATTTATAAACCTGCTAACTTATATGGAGAAGGAACAAAAATAATTAGGATTGATAATTTTTATGATGGTGTGATTAATAGTAAAAAAACATTTAAAAGTTTAAAATTAACAGAAGAAGAGGTAGAGAAATATAAATTGACAAATAACAACATATTAATTAATAGAGTCAATAGTATTGATTACCTAGGAAAATGTGGATTGTGTCAAAATATAGACGAATCCACAGTTTTTGAAAGTAATATCATGAAAATTACAGTTGATAATAAGAATATTGTATCTAAATTTATTACATTGTATTTAACTAGTAGAATAGGAATAAGTGAGCTAAGAAAAAATGCTAAGCATGCAGTTAACCAGGCAAGTATCAATCAGACAGATGTGTCAAATGTTCTTGCACCTATATGCTCTTTAGATGAGCAGAATGAAGTTATTAAGATTGTTGAAGAAAAGCTTTCTATTTGTGAAAATCTTGAGAGAACTCTTAGGAGTAGTCTGAAGCGATCTGAATTATTAAGGCAAAGTATCCTTAATAAAGCATTTAGTGGGAAACTAACTAAAGAGTGGAGAAAAGAAAACCAAGGATTAATAACAGGAGAAAATTCTGCAGAAAACCTATTGAAAAAAACCAAAGAAGAAAAAGAGGGATAATATGACGGAAACTAATGCACTACTTACCAAGGTTGATAATTTTTGTAATACACTAAGGGACGATGGAATAGGATATGGAGACTACCTGGAATAGCTTACCTATCTGATATTCCTAAAGATGGCTGATGAGTATTCCAAACCACCATATAGAAAGGAATCTGGAATTCCTAATGAGTATAACTGGGAATCACTGAAAGATAAAAGCGGTATAAAATTAGAATCACACTATATGACTGTCCTTAGAGAGTTAGGGAATAAGCCAGGTATGCTTGGACAGATCTTTACAAAGTCTCAAAATAGGATTCAGGATCCAGCAAAGTTATATAAACTAGTTAAGATGATAGATGATGAAAGCTGGGTTATTATGGGGGCAGATGTAAAGGGGAATATCTATGAGGGACTTCTACAAAAATTTGCTGATGACACAAAGAGTGGAGCGGGACAATACTAGCAGTAATTAAAGCTATGGTAGAATGTATGAAGTTGGAACCTAAAAAAACAATCTGTGATCCAGCATGTGGAACAGGAGGATTTTTCCTAGCTGCTTATGACTATTTATCGGATAACTACAGAATGAACAGAGAAGAGAAGGAGTTTCTAAAAAAGGAGACCTTTTTTGGAAATGAGATTGTTGCAAGTACAAGAAGGCTTGCGCTTATGAATCTATTCCTACATGGTATAGGTGAGATCACAGGGGAATCAGTGATATCTCCTAATGACTCACTTGTTTCAAGTCCTTCTAAAACTGTTGACTATGTGCTCGCTAATCCTCCGTTTGGGACAAAGAGCAGTATGACATTTACAAATGATGATAATAAAAAAGTTAAGGATGACCTTACTTACAACAGACAGGATTTCTGGGTAACTACGTCTAATAAGCAGCTAAACTTTATGCAACATATACATTCACTATTAAATAGCACAGGTAAAGCTGCAGTAGTAGTACCTGACAATGTGTTATTTGAAGGTGGAGCTGGTGAAACAATCAGAAAGAAGCTCCTCATGAATACAGAACTCCATACAATATTAAGGCTTCCTACAGGAATTTTCTATAAACAAGGGGTAAAGGCAAATGTACTTTTCTTTGATAATAAGCCTGCTGGAGAAGATGTAAAGACCAAGGAGATATGGTATTATGACCTTAGAACTAATAAGCACTTTACTTTAAAGAAGAGTCCATTAAGCTTTAAAGATCTGGAGGATTTTATAAAGTGTTATAACCCTGAAAACAGGTTTGATAGAAAGGAAACCTGGTCTGAAGAAAACCCAGAGGGAAGATTCAAAAAGTTTTCCTATGAAGAGATTGCTGAGAAGGATAAGACCAGTCTGGATATCTTCTGGATTAAGGATAAGAGTTTGACAGACCTTGATAACCTTCCTGCTCCTGAGGTGCTAGCTGGAGATATTATAGAGAACATAGAGGCTGCCCTAGAGAGTTTTAAGGAGATCAATGATTTTTTAGAGGATTAAAATAATATGATGTTAGAGGCTCTGAAATGGGCCTCTACTTAGTTTTTGCAATGAATTTTAGAATGATATAGAGGGGGGAAGTATATGAGCAATACAGAGAAGTTTGAGGATGGAGCAGAGCGTGCAGGAAAATATTTAGCAACAGCAACTACATTTGTAAATCCTGTTGCAGGGATGTTGTTATACGGAGGAGTTGAGTTAGCCTCATATTTAAATAAGTTTGCCCAAGATAGAGTAAATGGAAGAAATGAAAAGATGCTTAAATTTTTAGAAGAACTTAATAGTTTCATTGGAAAAGAAATTAAAGATATAGATGATCCATTTTTAGAGGGAGAGTATTTCAATGATGTTCTAGAGAAAGTGTTAGTAAAAGCTAGTAGTTGTAAAACTCAATATAAAAAAGATGTGTTTAAGAAGATAATAAAGGATGAGATTACTGCGAAAACTGAGATAGACTTTTCTTCATCATACCTAAATATAATCAGTGAACTTCATGGAGAAGAGATTGAGATATTAAAATATATAAGACAAAATCAAACTCCAATAAATACTAATAGTATGGAGGACTGGGTAGAAAAGGAAAAACTTAGAGATTATTTAGATGGAATTAAAGGCTTAAACCAAGCTTATAGTAAAGAGAACTTTGAAGTCTATTTATATAATCTAATCTATAAGGGATTATTGGTCAGTGCTTCAATGAATGGAAACGATCCTTTGAGGACAACCATTTTAGGAGAGAGATTGATGGAGTATATAGAGGGGGAAAGGATCTAAGAATCACAGAAAGAAAATTTTGGTATAGGGGGAACTAATTATGACTGTTAGACAAATTATAGAATGTAATTATTGTGGGACTAAAACCTTGACTAGAACTATAATGGGTTTTATTGAAAACGTTCCTTTGAGAGTTCCATGCTGTGGATGTGGCGTAGTTTTAAGAGGAACTCTAACCATGATTCCAGAAGATGTTGATTATAGAATAAAGTTTAGTAACGCAAAATTAGTTGGAAGTAGTGAGGGAGAGCCAGAATATACTATTGAACTCTCAGGAGAGCTAATGACTAAAAAGGTAGAGAAATATGAATTTGCTACTTCTCTTATTTCACCTGTTATTAAAAATCTGATGTTTCACGGAGCTTTAACTAAGGGGAAAAATAATATTGAAGATTTCAAGTTTAAATTTAAATCATTAATTGGTGATAGGTCTAAGGAATGGCAAACTTTAAAAGATGTCGAAGATCTATGGAATAATAGGAATTATAAAATCATTAAGAAAGTTATCAGTTCGTTTCCCGAATTTGAATACCTTAAGGAAATCTCTGATGATTATAAAAACATAGAGTTAGAAGCATTTAATTTAAAAAATATTTCCTTTTCAACTATTATTACCCAAATTACTCCTAATGATTTCGCTGAAAAAAGAAATAATTTAGAAGATCAAATAAGCCTCTCTTTAAATAACCCGAATAAACTTTATTCTTTAATTATTGAGAATAAAGAGAGCTGCGAAGAACTCCAAAAAAAACTTTTTAGTCAAATAGGGAAAATTGTAGAACGTTTTGAGAATTTAATTCCAATCTTTGGGTTAAAGTATCTTGGAGATATGGAGGATAATTTTTTTGACAATAAAGGAATTACTACAGTTACTTTTGAAGAGATAAAAGATATTTATATAGATAATTACGAAGTGATACTATCTTGTAGTGATATAGTAATAGCTATAGATAATTTAATAATAAATAATGATTTTAATAATATGCAAGTAACTGGAGCCTCAAAAACGAAAACTTTATCAAAATATAGAAAACTATCCAACGGACATAAACTTAACTTCATAAATGAGAATGAAAGCTATTTTAATAAACTTCTTGAAAGCGATCTTGACAAAGAAATAAGGAATTCAATAGGCCATAATTCTTATTCATTTGATAGTGTTAGCCAAAATATAACTTTCAAAAAAAATAATGGTTCAAGTAAAAAAATGTCTTTAGTACTTTTTTTAATGAAGTTATGGGACAGCTTCATAACATGTTATAATCTTTGGTACTTTTATAAAGAACTCAATAAACTACGTATAATACTCTCTCTGCCATTAAGTACAAAAGAACTAAATAGGTTTATAAGAGATTATTCAATAAGATAAATTATGTTAATGTTAAAAAGACACCCAAATATAGGGTGTCTTTTAACATTATTATTACCTACCACCGACTGTAAGTTCCAAAACTTTGATAGCTGGTTGTCCTACATTAGCAGGGATGCTACCTGAAACAGATCCGCACATTCCTTGACCGTGAGCCAAGTTGTCTCCTATCATATCAATCTTGTTTAGAACTTCAGGCCCGTTTCCTATAAGGGTAGCTCCCCTTACAGGCTCAGTTATTTTACCGTTCTCGATCAGGTATCCTTCCATCACAGAAAAATTGAAATCACCTGTTGCAGGGTTTACAGAACCTCCTCCCATTCTCTTTGCATAGATACCGTTTTCTGTATTTGAAATCATTTCATTCAACTTTGATTTTCCTGCCAAAATAAAAGTATTGGTCATTCTTGATGTAGGAGCAAATTTATAAGATTCTCTTCTTGCACTTCCAGTACTTTCCATGTTCATTCTTCTTCCGTTTAATTTATCAATCATGTATCCTTTTAAAATTCCATTTTCTATAAGAAGATTTCTTTTTGTAGGAGTTCCTTCATCATCTATATTCGACGAACCCCATTCATTTTCTAAAGTCCCGTCATCAACTGCACTCACCAGATCAGAGGCAACTTTTTGCCCTAGTTTACCTGCAAATACAGAGTTTCCCTTTGCCACACTAGTGGCTTCAAGACCGTGTCCACAGGCTTCATGAAAAATGACACCTCCAAATTCATTGTCGATTATTACCGGGAATTTTCCACTGGGACAGTATTTGGCATTTAGCATCGTCTTTGCTATTCTAGAAGCCTCTATACCGCACTCTTCTACATTTATGTCCTCAAAAAATTCAAATCCCTTTAGAGCTCCCGGTCTGTATGAACCAGTTTGCATATCATTATCTTTTGAAGCGACACTTTCTATACCTATCCTAGAACGTGTCCTAGTGTCTTCAGTCCACAAGCCTTCTGAATTGGCGATCATAACATTCTGTACAGAGTCGGAGTAGCTTATCCTCACCTGAGATATAGAATCATCATATGAAGATGCAGCTCTATGAGCTCTTTTCATAATCTCTACTTTTCTGTCTTTCCCCACTTTATCAGGAGGCAGAAGTATTTTGTGCCTGTTTTCTATATCCTGTTTAATTAGATTGATGGTTATGTCACTGTTAGTACCTTTTATAGCTTCTGCGGCTCTTTTAGAGGTTTCCATAAGTGACCCTCTCGTAACTTCATTTGTATAGGCATATACAGAAAAAAGTCCCTTGAATATCCTTATACCTACTCCAAAATCTTTACCTGAAAGAGATTTTTCTATACTGCCGTCAATCATAAATAATCCTGTATTAAATTTTTCTTCTATAAATACCTCGGCAAAGTCACCACCAGTGGATAAAGCCTGTATCAGAATATCTTCTATCAATATTTTATCTAACATAATAAACCTCCATTTCAAAAATTTCATTTATTAAGAAAATACTATCAAAATTAACTTGAAAATACCATTATAAAAATTATTAATAAAAAATAAAATTTAAAATAACAGTAGTCACAATTACAAAGATATCTTCTAGATCCCATTATAAATAGGTTTTTCTATATAAAACTTTAATTTTTGTTCTTTATAAAATAAAAAAAAATGTTGACAAATGCCCGTAAACAAGATATATTATATCAATAGAGAATAACAAAAGAATACATCGAGTAAATGACATTCTTCGGCAGTCGAAATAGAGTAACCCTCATTTCATCCTGAGAAGACTTGCGGTCGGCTTACTTTCATTATTATAGAAAATTTATTTTTCTGTTTAATTCAGTGGAAGTAGTGCGGACTTTTTTTATTTTACCATCAATATAAATCATAATAAAGAGTTTTATTAAAAGGGAGGCTTGTTACTTATGAAAAGGATCCAAGCGATTATAAGACCCAACAGACTTGAAGTTTTAAAAAAGGCGTTGGTTGATAACGGCATCGGTGGAATGACTGTAACTGAGGTACGAGGATTTGGACGACAAAAAGGAAAAATAGAAATTTTCAGGGGGGTAGAATACAAGACAGATTTTATCAAAAAGCTTAAAATTGAAATTTTATGTAAAGAGGAAAACTTGGAAAAAATAATAAAGGTTATAATGGAAAGTGTCAGAGAGGGAGAGCCTGGAGACGGAAAAATATTTATATTCCCAAATGAGGAAATAATAAGAATTAGCTCTGGAGAAAAAGGTAAAGAAGCTATTTAATAAACGATTATATTTACATAAAAAGAAATTATAATTTTTTAGGGGGGATTTATTATGAAAAAGATGAAATGGAAAGCGATAGTTTTATGCTTAATGCTGACAATGGGTCTTAGTGCATTTGCAGAAGTTGGAGCCGAAGAGGTACAGACTAACCTTAACTGGACATGGACATTGATTGCTGCCGCAATGGTATTCTTTATGCAAGCTGGATTTGCAATGGTAGAAGCTGGATTTACAAGAGCAAAAAATGCAGGAAACATCATAATGAAAAATGTAATGGACTTTTCCATGGGTATTTTGGCATTCTGGGCTGTTGGTTTCGCCTTTATGTTTGGTAAGGGAAACCTTTTAGGAACTACAAACTTTTTTGGAATGGGTCTTGCTGACTGGGACTGGACATTCTTTATTTTCCAAGGTGTATTTGCTGCTACAGCTGCAACAATAGTTTCTGGAGCCATGGCAGAGAGAACAAAATTTGGTTCTTACCTTGTATCTAGTTTTTTAATAACTGCCTTTGTTTATCCTATCTTTGGTCACTGGGCATGGGGAAGTCTTTTTGGGCAATCAACTGGATGGCTTGAAAACATGGGATTCATCGATTTTGCCGGATCTACTGTAGTTCACTCTGTTGGTGGATGGGCTGCCCTAGCTGCTGCAATCGTTTTAGGACCAAGAATCGGTAAATTCAAAGACAAAGAAATCTCAGCTATACCTGGTCACTCTATACCTTTAGCTTCTTTAGGTGTATTCATCCTTTGGTTTGGTTGGTTCGGATTTAACTGTGGAAGTACTACAACTGGTACATCTGAAATAGGTCTTATCGCTACAAATACATCTTTAGCCGCTGCTGCTGGATCTATATCTGCTCTCGTTATATCTCAGATGATATTTAAAAAGGCTGATATTGGTATGACACTTAATGGTTCTCTGGCTGGGCTAGTAGGTATCACTGCTGGATGTGCAAATGTTGATCCTTGGGCATCTGTGATAATAGGATTGGTAGCAGGAGTACTTGTTGTTCTATCAGTATTATTTATTGATAAGATGCATATCGATGATCCAGTTGGAGCTGTCTCAGTACACGGTGTCAATGGAGCTTGGGGAACTCTTGCAGCTGGAATTTTCAATGCTGAAAAATTGTTTGATCCAAAAATTATAGGAGTACAGGCAATAGGTATCGCAGCGGCATTTGTAGTAGCCTTTGTGGGAGGTTTAATCATATTTAATGTAGTAAAAGCTGTTATGGGACTACGTGTGTCAGCAAAAGAAGAGATAGAAGGTCTAGATATAGGAGAGCACGGTTACTCAGCTTATCCTGAGTTCCCTTCTCACACAGAAGTATCGCTATTCAAGTAATCTAAATTATGTAGTATATATAATATTAGGAGTAAATTTATTGGGGGGGATTTTTATTATGAAGATGATCGTTGCTATAATTAGACCTATAGGCATCAATCCTTTGAAAGAAGCTTTATGTGCCGCTAATATAAAGGGTATGACTATTAGTGAAGTGAGGGGTTTTGGTAGACAACTTGGAAAGAAAGAGATTTTTAGAGGTGTCGAGTATTTAGTGGAATATGTACCAAATCTCCAAGTTGAAATACTTGTAAAAGACAGTGATGTTGAAAGAGTTGTGGATTTGATATTAAAAGCTACTAAAACTGGTGAAACTGGTGATGGTAAGATATTTATACATCCTGTTGATGACGTTGTGAGAATCAGAACTGGTGAAAGAGGAGAAGGAGCTATCTAAAATATTAACAATGCTTCATCTGAGGGAGGTGATATTTATGTTGACCAAGAAATTTATAGAAAATTTTGGAAGGACTCCAACTCATAAAGAGGCAAAGGTCCTTGAGTATATAAAAAGTAATTGCTATGGGGAATATTTAAATGTTGACCCTCAGATGTTCATTGATTATTTTTGTAAATATTATTACTACTGTGTAAGCAAAAGTTTTATTTAAATTAAAATATTTTAAATAAAGAAACAGGAGGCTTTTAAGCCTCCTGTTTCTTTATTTATTATTGTTGTATACAATTTCTTGAAAAGGTAGTTTAGTTATGATAAATTGTTAAATATACAATAGTCTATTCACATTGAATACGAAAATGATAATAGGGAGTGACAAATAATGAAAAAATTTAACTTTTCTTGCACACCAAAACTTTATTTTGGAGAAGGAGCCTTTGATAAAGTCAAAAATATTATAAAAGATTATGGTGACAAAATTTTAGTGATTACTGGAGGTACCTCATTTGAAAAATCATTTTACCACAAAAGATTGCTTTCAGATTTAGAAAAAAATAATATTATATATTATCTGGAAAAAGTAAAAAATGAACCATCCCCTCTAATAATAGATGAAATATCGGAAAAATACAGAAAAGAAAATATAAGTGTAGTTATATCTGTAGGTGGGGGCAGTGTCATGGATGCTGGAAAAGCCGTATCAGCAATGCTCACAAAAAATGATTCTGTAAAAGAGTATCTTGAGGGAATAGGTAAAAAGAAGCATGACGGAGACAAAGTTCCTTTTATTGCAGTTCCCACAACTTCTGGGACTGGGAGTGAAGCTACTAAAAACGCAGTTATAAGCGAGGTTGGGGATAGGGGATTTAAAAAATCTCTAAGACATGATAATTTTGTTCCTGACTGTGCTGTTGTAGATCCTAGACTTACAGCAAGTTGTCCTAAAATGGTTACTGCAGCAAGTGGAATGGACGCATTTTCACAGTTAATAGAGGCATATTTATCCACTGATGCCTCACCAATGACTGATGCTTTGGCTTTAAGCGGTCTAGAGCATATAAAAGATGGACTGATTGAGGCCTATAAAAATAAAGAAAATCTAGATGCAAGGGGCAAAGTAGCTTATGCCTCTTATTTATCAGGTGTAGTTCTTGCCAATGCAGGACTGGGAACTGTACATGGGTTTGCCTCTCCGATAGGCGGATATTTTGATATACCTCACGGAGTGGTGTGTGGGACTCTTATAGGGGAGCTTATAAGAATAAATATAAAAAATCTATCGTCAGACCCTAATAAGGATGGAATTTATCTGGAAAAATATGCCAACGTTGGAAGAATCTTTTCAGGAAAAAATAATTTGGAAAGAAAAGCTGCTTGCGAGGCCCTTGTAGATGAGGTAAATAGGCTTATAGAAGTTATGGAGATACCAAGATTAGGAGATTATGGTATAAAAGAAGAAGATTTAGATAAAATCATAGAAAAAACCGGGAACAAAAATAATCCGGTAGAACTGAAAAAAGAAGAATTAAGAGAGATGCTTTTAAATAGATTATGAGAAAATATTAAATGTCAGGAAGACAAATATTTCCTGACATTTTTACATTTTCATATACCTAGCCATTACATAGTATAGTTTTCTAGGAAGGGCCTTTATAATGGTATAGAGGATTTTATTTGACCATCCTGGAATAAAGATCCCCCCTCTTTTATCCACAGAGTTTAGGGAGAGTCTCACTACTTCTTCTGAAGTCATCCATCTGATAAGGCCTCTATTTTCAAAGGTTTTTTCTTGAATTTTTAATGACCTGTGAAAATCACTTTTGGTGAATCCAGGACAAAGAACCTGTACATTTATCCCCAATGGATAAAGCTCTATATAGAGGGCTTCAGAAAAGGTTATTATAAATGATTTGGTAGAGCTATAAAGATGGTTGAATGCAGCAGGGGTAAAGGCAGCCAGTGATGATACATTTATAATCTGACCTTTTTTCGTTTTTTTCATCTTTCCTGCCACTAGATGAGTAATTTTACAAAAGGACTCTATATGTGCCTCTATCATTTTACGTTGATTTTCATAGCTGTCGTCCAAGAATTTTTTTTCATGACCGAAACCAACGTTGTTTACAAGAAATTCTATATCAACTGATGTAATTTTTTCCAGTAAACAATCAATTTCTGACTCATTGGTGAAATCTGCGATTATAACTTCTACAGCTACATTGTGTTTTTCACGGATTTCCTGTGCCAATTTTTCGATTATTTCTCTCCGCCTTCCTGTGATATAAAGATTATAACCTTTTTCTCCCAGTTGTCTTGCAAATGCGGCCCCTATACCACTTGTAGCTCCTGTTATCAATGCATTTTTTATCATAATTCCGTCCTTTTATAAGTTCTCTAAAAATATCCGAAAATTCCGTATATCTGTATCATTATTTTTTTAAAATCCTCAAGCTCATCCCAACAGGTTATAAGAGACGAAACTTGTCCCTGAGAATCTATTATTTCTATTTTTTCTTTATTGTTGATTGCTTTTAGCATATCAGTAAGAACCTTATCAAACTCCAAATAATTCTGCTCAGAAAGAAGGTTCTGAATATAACTTAGTTTATACTCCATATTATATTTCTCCTTTAGTTGTTTATAGTATTTTATACGTGAAGATAAATATAGTCAAATAATACTGAAAAATTAAAAGTAAATTTTTATATTTTCTTGTATAAAATTTTATAGTGTATACTATTAATTGTGAAAGGATGTGAAAACATGATGCTTGTAAATATGTTTAAATTAAAAAAAGGAGATATAATATCGATTATAGGGGCTGGGGGAAAAACCACCTTTCTCTTCAGGCTTGCTGATGAGCTGAGGGAGATGGGTAAAAAAGTACTTGTGGCAACTACAACAAGGGTATATATGCCTCCAAAAGATTGCTATGATGAACTTTGCACTGATATAAAAGAGCTTTTAGATAAGAGTAAAAAACTTACAAAGGGAGTAATGGTTGCAGGGAGCGGTGTTAGTTCAGAAAATAAACTTCTGGCTTTAGATCAGGAGACAGTCCAAAATATCAAAGATTATTATGATTATATTTTAATAGAGGCTGACGGGTCAAAGAGAAAGCCACTAAAAGGATGGAGAGAAAATGAACCTGTGGTTATAGAAGACACTACCAAAACCATTGCAGTTGTGGATATAAGAGGAGTGGGCCTCACGGCCAATCCCTATACAATTCACAATTTCGAATTATTCAAAGAGTTGACCGGTATAGAGGATGGAGAGGTAGTTACCCCCTCTCATGTGAGAAAAATGATTACCGGCGAAAAGGGCCTTTTGCAGAAAGGTGTAGGACAGGAGATATTATATTTTAATAAAGTGGAAGATGATATGGATATAGAGAATTTAAAAGCAGTAGCTAAAGATATAGATAAAAAAGTTATATACGGAAGTCTTAAATATCAGTTTTATCATGAATTTATGAGTAGGCCATAAAAGTTAGGAATTATAATTTAGACAAAAGGTAAGTGCGATCTTTATATATAGCTTATGGAAAGTATATAGGAAAAATTTAAAATAATCCCTGGGAGATAAGTCCCAGGGATTATTTTAAATTATCTATAAATCAAATATTAATATTGGTAATTTTGCATATACTCTTCAAAGGAAATAGTTTTTCCATTTTTAAGTTGTAGTATATAAGCTTCTAATAAGGAGAATACAAATTCCGGAGCTTTTTCTACTGTAACAAATTTATCAGGGTGAGTTTTAGAGAGAGTTTGTGTTTCAGAGTCTATTTTACCACCTATAAAAACCTGTAGGCAGTCTGTGACTACTCCATCTACCATTTTCTTAACTCCCATAAATCCAAGGGGGGCGATTTGATTTACTGCACATGAGCTGCTGCATCCGGAAATTCTGATTCCGTCAATAATCTGGGTATAGAGGTCTCCCCTATACTCAGGATATTTATCAAAAAGTTCTTCTATTTTATAAGAGATGCTCTTCCCTATTACTTGGGAGTCTAAAAGTCCTATCCCGCAAAGGCTAGCCCCTATACAGGTCACTGTATGATCTTGGAAATTAATATTTGCCGCCCCTTGTTTATTAAGATTTTCTTTTAGGAAAATATAGAGTTCAGGTAGGAATTTTTTATGAACAAGAGGTATATAGAGGTCCTGCTCAGTTGTAAGTCTTACAAAGGGACAATTTACTTTTTCTAAAACATAAGCTAAGTTTTTCAGATTTTCAGAAGAAAAATTCCCACCGCCTATAAATAATCTTACGGAAAAAATATCCTGAAAAATACTTTCTTTAAGAGCCGCTTTTTCCCAAGTTTCAAAACCTTTTGTCTGAATACTTTCATTAGAAGATTCATTCAACGAATTTACAACATCTTTATAATTTTTTTCAATATAATTTTTGTATTCTTTTGGTATTATAGTTTTGTTATAATATTCCAAAAATAACTTTTGAAATTCTTCAAAATCTAATTTATCTACCAAAAATCTTAATCTCGCTTTGGATCTATTTGATCTTTCCCCATGATCATGGAAAAGTTCTACCAAAGCAACAGAAACTCTGATGCATTCATCAGCAGGTAAAAAGTCAAAAAGAACTTTACCAATAGCAGGGCCTCTTCCCATTCCTCCACCTGCATAAACAAGAAATCCTTTTTCCCCATCTTTAATTTTAGCTAAAAATCCCAGATCATTAACGGCTGTATGCCCGTTATCTTCAGCCTCAGATGAAAAGGAAATTTTAAATTTTCTTCCGAGGTTAAAAGCTTTTTCAAAACTTTGCATAAATAAATCTGTTTGTAGAGCATAGGGTCTTACATCAAAAATATTCTCTTTTGAAATTCCTGAAAGTGGTGAAACAAGGGGATTACGGTATGCATTTCCGCCTCCGCCCTTAAATGGCATTCCATTTTCTGTACATTCTCTGACAATATCATAGACATTATCTGCTGGAACTCCCTGTAGCTGAATGCTGTCACGGGTGGATACATGTGCAAAAGATACATCATTTTTCTCCATAATTTCTACTATTTTTTTTATTTTACTTAAAGAGAATTCTCCTCCAACCTGCCTGATTCTTGTCATAAATTTTCCGTCTCTCGTGTTATATATCCCATAATTTGCAGTAACTTTCTTTACATCAGGTATTTTTATTTCACCTGCTGTATATTTTTCTAAAGCTTTTTTTATTTCCAGATGCTCTAATTTAAGGTTTTCTTGTAAGATCATTTTTCCTCCCTATACCAATATTATATCTTAATTATAATACTTAAATACTTATAAATACAATATAAGTATTTTATAGGAATAATAAGCATAAACTTATGAATATTCAAAAAAATTAAAAGGAAATTCAAAATTTGGCGTATAAAAATTTGTTAGGTTTTTTAGAAAAGATAAATAAATTTTAAATTATATACCAATAAAACAAATTATTTTAAATTTCAATAACTTTAGGTAAAATTTAAAATCACTTTAAGGTTTACTCTAGAAGATGTTTGGTAATTTCCAGTAAGAATAATTTTAACGTGAAATAAAGGAGGATCATACTTTGAACTATAAGATAAATATAACCAGTTGTAAGGGGTGTGAAGAGTGTATTTTTAATAAATTAAAAGATATTAAAAAAGTTTTGAAAAATGGTGAACTGCTAGTAGAATCAGAAAGTATTCTTTTTGAAAAATGTGATGCTGTTGAAAAAATATCAGATTAATGAGAAATATTATAAAAATAACCTAAGATCTTTAAGTTTTTAAAGTCTCATAATAACAAAGGATTATTTTTCTTCATGTTTTGGACAATATATTATTTTTGCTTTTTCCAGTGAGTCTACACCGGAACATATTCCGTTAAGGTATTTTATACAATTTTGACATTTTTTCATAAGTCCTAACTTCACTGACGTTCCTCCTTTGGTTGTATGAAAATTATTTTTAACAGGTG